>CAZZNP010000045.1:0-5089 GCA_964655785.1 uncultured Gemmatimonadota bacterium | reverse complement strand
AACTTGCGTTAATGATTACCTCATCCCTCCTGTTTGACGCTCCATACTTCCGATCAATCATCCAACTTCAATATCCGCAACGCGTTCTCCCACAGGATCGCACGCTTGTCCCGATCCGTTATCTTTGCCCCCAGGACCTTGTTCATCGTGACACCGAAATGACGGATCGGCGCGTCCGAACCGTAGACGACCCGGTGCGGACCCAGGCGATGGACGGCCGCTTCGACCAGGCCGCTTTCCGGATCGCCGCCTGATGTATCCACGACTACGTTCGGCACGTCGACGACCGCCTCGATGCCGCGGTAGCCTACGCCGTTGAGATGGGCCATGATGATCCTCGCCCGGGGGTGGTGGCGGGCGAGGTCGGCCACGTCGAAGGGGGTCGATTCCCCCGGCAGGTTGCCTGTGGTCTTCAGCCAGGCGTGCTGTAGCACGGGCACGTCCTTCGCGACAGCCGCCTCCATGATTGGGTCGAGTCCGGGATCCGTCGCACGCCGCGCAACCCAGAGCTTCACACCGGCCATGTCCTGACCGCCGACGCAACGCTCGATCTCGGCGACGGCCTCGTCCGGGAAGCCGGGTGTCACGTAGCAGAACGGCAGGATCGCCTCCGGCTCCGCGTCCCGCATCCGCAGCACGTAGTCGTTGGCCAGCCGGCACTGTTCGGCCGTGGGTTCGTAGGGGGTGGTCTCGTACAGGGAGAACACGCACATCCTGGTGATCCCCGACCTGCGGGCGGTGGCAACAAGCCTTTCCGCGTCCTTCCCGGGCGAGGAAATCCGGTAGGATCCGAAACAGTTCAGAGGATGTACGTGGATGTCCAGCGCCGGTCGGTCCGGCAGGAGTTTCTGTCGCAGGGAGGCGAGGGTCATAATATCCAGGCAGCGAGATCTATATCGTTACGGGGCGGGCTGCTGCGCCGACAATGCAAATGGGAAGAGGCCGCTACAACCGGTAGAAGGAGATGGCGTTGTCCCGGAACAGCTTGCGTTTCTCCGCATCCAAGAGTCCGTCTGTCGCCCAGGACAGGGTTTCCACCCAGCGCGGATACTCCGTGGCCTGGAAGGCGACCGGCCAGTCGCCGCCGTACATGACCCGGTCGATGTCGAAACAATCGATCACGTGATCGATGTAGGGCTTCAGATCCTCGGCCGTCCACCGTTCCATATCGGCTTCAGTGACCAGCCCCGAGATTTTGCAGGACACGTTGGGCATATCCGCCAGGGTCCTCAACTCGTCCTTCCACGGTTCGAAGACCTGGTTCCTGATATCGGGCTTGCCGATGTGGTCCAGGATGAAGGATACTTCGGGGCACTGCCGGACGAACTCGATCACGTTCGCCAGTTGCGGGTGGAAGATGCAGATATCGAAGGAGAGGCCGTGAGCCGGCAGCAGGCGAACGCCTTCGATGAATCCCGGCTGGAGGCAGAAATCAACGGATTCGGGCTGCAGCAGTCGCCGAATGCCCTTGACTAGCGGAATCCCGGCCAGGGTCTCGAGATCTTCATTGACCGCCACGCCCCGTTCGAGCGGCGCGTTGGCCACGATCCCCCGAATACGGCTGTCCTGCCGGGCAAGGCCGGATACCCATTCCGCTTCCTGGACGTGCTGGCCGGCGTCGCATTCGCACTGCACGAAGACCATCTGCTCCACCTGGACGTCCCCGCAGGCCTGCCTGTATTCTTCCAGCAGGTACCGCCGGTTCAGCAGGGGGATATCGTCCAGCCAACTGTACCTCAGGTGATTCGGATCCCAAAGATGTACATGGGTGTCGACGACAGGGAAGTTTATCATGGCGTGGTCTCGTTGAGGGGTGTTGTGTTGCATTCCGGGTGTGTTGTTTCGTCAAATCCCTTTGGAGAAGATGCTTTCGGTACAAACAGGTTTCTTCCAGGCGTACCATGCCTTATCGCTATAGCCGCTCTTTAGTTCAACGCTTATTTCCATATGCAATGCGGCGATCTCTTCGTCACTCAAAGCATCCATCAACGCGTTTTTTATGCGCTCTCCGACGTCGACGTCCAGAATCCGTTCTTTTTTCTTCGACTTAGACCATTCCTCATGGGAAAAATACCAATTTGATCATGACAGACAGATACGTTGCGAGAATTATGCCGATGATCCATCGAAAGTATGTCGCATTGCTTTCAATCAGGTATCTGATGTGGTCATCCGACGCTTCAAGTCTGGACAGACGGTTTTTGATACTGTTGTCTTTGTAGTAGATTTCGACCATAACTTCTTCGGTGGCGCTTTGTGTTTTATCGTCGCGCATGGTATTATTTCCTGTTGCTTTATCGGCAGGCATACAGACGCGTACAAGCTACCAGCGCAAAGGCGGGCAGTCAACGGATTTACAGCTTCTCACTCGTCTGGCGGATCGCTGCCGACCAGTCATGAGAATCCCGTGGCATCAGCACCCGTGCCGTCCTTTTTTGTGCTTGAACAATCCCGCGGTCCCGTGTACTATGCCGGTTCAACCGGAACCATCGATTTCTCTCGCATTCTGTCTGATCGTTAGTCCTCCTTATTGATTGGACTATTCCCTTTAGTCGTTAAACAACACCGATTCTCGGATCCCGATTCATGTCCGCTGAAACCGCTACCGAAGCCACCCGCCCCCTCGGCCGCCTGTCGCCCCTGAAGATGGCTGCCGTGCCCACCTTTGCCGGCATGCTGAAGTACATCGGTCCCGGCATCGTCTGGGCCGGGCTGGCCCAGGGCAGCGGCGAGCTGATCTGGTGGCCCTACCTGACCGCCAAGTACGGCGCGGCCTTTATTGGCCTTCTCATCCCGGCCGCCCTGATGCAGTACTGGGTAAACATTGAGATCGCCCGGTATACGATCATGACCGGCGAGACGGCCCTGACCGGGTTCAGCCGAATCGGGAAGTGGTACGTGTCCCTGATCTGGGTGGGGGTGTTCCTGGAAAACATCTGGTTCGGTGCCTACGCTTCGGCGGGCGGAGGCGCCCTGGCGGAGCTGACCGGGTTTCCTTTCGGATGGACGGTCCGCGGCCAGT
Organism: uncultured Gemmatimonadota bacterium; assembly: GCA_964655785.1. Taxonomy (GTDB): domain Bacteria; phylum JAAXHH01; class JAAXHH01; order JAAXHH01; family JAAXHH01; genus JAAXHH01. The sequence goes on along the minus strand of CAZZNP010000045.1, from coordinate 2,067 downwards.
CGCTTTTCTGGGCCTACCTGACCATCGGTATCTACCTGGTCGCCCTGTTCATGGGCCGGGTGGTCTACCTGATCGTGGAACGCCTTACCATGGCGGTGGTCGTCATTACGATGGTGGGGATCGCCTTCGCCGTCTTCCAGCAGCCGGTACTGGACGTGGCGGGCGAATTCTTCGGAGTCCTGCTCACCCCCGGTTACCACAAGCCCGCAAACTGGGATCCCGCGGATCTGTCCACGGTCCTGACAGCCATCGTCTTCGCGGGCGCCGGCGGCTTCGGACAGCTATTCCTGTCCTACTGGATGCGCGACAAGGGCGTGGGCATGTCGGCCTACATCGGGCGCATTACCAGCCCGCTTCGCACCGCGCCGGAGGCCATATCTGCGACCGGTTACGCCTTCGAGGACAACAAAGCCAACCGGACGAACTTCCGGAAGTTCATGCGGTATTTGAAAATAGAGTCGGGTCTCGGCGTCGGGCTGAACCTGGTTACGACCGTCATCATGTGCTGGCTGGCGTGGGCCCTGCTGAAACCGCAGGGCATCGTTCCCGAGGGCTGGGAAATCGCCGTGGTTCAGTCTGCCTTTTTCGAGGTCAGCTGGGGTGCGATCGGAAAGATCGTCTTTCTGATCGTTGCCGCGGCCTTTCTGTGCGATGCCTGGCTGCAGTCCACCGACGGATTCGCCCGGATGCAGGCCGACTTCATCTACGCCAACGTAAAGCGGGCGCGACGGTATCATTTCCGCACGCTATACTACGGTTTCGTCGTGGTCTTCACCCTGCTGACGACGATCACGCTGCCCCTCGCGCAGCCGGGGGACCTGCTCATCATACGGGGCGTCATCGCCTTCATGGCCATGGGACTCTTCTGTCCGGGGCTGATCTACCTGAACTACGTGCTCGTTCCCCGGGCCTTCCCGTCGTGGACCAAACCCCATCCCCTCACTCGGGTCATCATGGTCGCCATCACCACGACCTACATCAGCATCGGTTTGTGGTACGTCTTCGTTCGGTTGACCGGCTGATCGGCCTGTAGCGGTTGACCGGCCTCCCACGCCTGTTCCTCAGCAAGCCGCCCGTCATCGCCTCGAGTCGCACCAATCGCCCGTTGCGCCGCGCCTGCACCACCGCCGGGGCCTGTTCCTCAGCAAGCCGCCCGTCATCGCCTCGAGTCGCACCAATCGCCCGTTGCGCCGCGCCTGCACCACCGCCGGGGCCACCTGCGCCGTTTTCTCTTCGGCGATGCGCACACCGGCCTCGATGATCTCGAGAGATTCGTCGATCTGGGCCTCTGTAATGGTGATCGGCGGCATGAAGCGCAATACCTGGGAACCCGATAGTTCCATGAAACGCAGGCTCAGCGGATCCTTATTGAGCATCTTGGGCACGATGGGCAGCCAGAGTCCGTTCTCATAGCAATACTCCGTCACTATGGCGGCGCCATCGAAGTTGGGCTTCCGGCTCTGTTTGTCGGTCACCAGTTCGAGGCCCAGGCAGAGACCGAGTCCCCGTGCCTCGCCCACAATTTCATATTTCGCCTCCATGACCTTGAGCCGGTCCATGAAGTAGTTGCCAACGACTCTGGCGTTCTCCACCAGGTTCTCCCGGTCCACGATTTCGATATTGGCCAGGCCGGTCTCGCAGAGCAGCGGATCCCCGGCGTGGGACGAGAAGGGCATGAACCCCTTGGCCACCGCGGCGTCCGCGATCTCCTCGCTGGTCATCACCGCGCACAGAGGCACGGCGCCGCCGAGTCCCTTGGAGCAGGTCACGATATCGGGCACGAAATCGAAGTGCTCGAAGGCGAACCACTTGCCCGTCCTCCCGAAGCACGTTAGCGCCTCGTCCGCCACCGTCAGGATGTCTCTTTCCCGGCAGATCTCCACGATCCGCTGGATCCACTCCTTGGACGGCACGATCTGTCCCGCCGCGCTCATGAGCGGTTCGAAGAAGAAGGCCGCGGGCCGGCCGGAAGTCGACGAGTCGATTACGTTCTCCGCCGCATCCGCGCAACCGAGATTGCAGCAGGCTTCATCGCGGCAGTACTGGCAGCGGTACTCGTAGGGCGTA
>CAZZNP010000044.1:26554-28664 GCA_964655785.1 uncultured Gemmatimonadota bacterium | reverse complement strand
CGCCATGTTCCCGGAGGAGATCAGCCAGGTCGTCTCTTCTGCTCAGGCCGGTTAGTTGTTCCAGCCTGCCGAGCGGCGTCAGACCCCTGTGATTGCGGGCATTTACGTCCGCACCATAACTGACAAGCAGTCTCAGTATCTCCCCGGCGTCCACCATCCGGTTGTCCACGTCGAGACAGTGCAGCGGCGTGTTGCCCCCTTCATTCCTGTCGTGCACGAGGCCGGGATCCTCCTTAAGCAGTATCCGTACCCGCTCGAGCAGATCGGACCGGACGGCCCGGTGTATCCCGGCAAACCTTGCCAGGTAGTCGACCACGTGGTTCTGCTGGTAGTGGCTCGCATAGCCCAGGATGTCGATCTCGTGACCGGGGTCTTGCCGCGACACGTCGGCTCCCAGGTCGATCAGCAATTTGATTATGTCCAGGTGACCGTACCGGGCGGCTTCGTGCATTCTGCAGTTGTTCACGTCGAAACCCAGTTCGATCATCAGGCGTACCGCGTCCTGGTTGTCCGACCCTGCGGCGTTCTCCAGGAGCGCATTACCCCGTTCCCCCAGTTTTTCGATCAATGACGGGTCACGAGTGAGATGCGCGCGGGCGCGGTCCCTGTCCCCACAGATACATGCGCCCGCGAACCGGTCCGGCTCGTCCAATGGAAACGTCTCCGCGCCGTGTTCTGCCAGGAACCTGGCGATATCCTCGTTTCCGTGGTACACGGCCTCGCGGTAGGAAGACCTTGAATCCGGTCGATGCCCCGGCAGGTTCACGTCTGCGCCGTGCTCCACCAGCAATTGAACCCTGTCCCGGTAGTTCCACCGCGCGGCCCACTGAAGCTGATAGGCCAGCATGTCGGCGGGGCTGCTCAGCCATCCGCCGGACTGTTCGCCCAGCAACCGGTGCCAGGGCCGGTCCCGGTCTGTCCCCAGGCCGCGGGCAAACAGAAACCGAAGGTGTTCGTCGTCACGGCTGAACATCCGGTTGTAGAGCGTCTGAGCGTCATTGGGATCGGCGCCGGCCTCCAGCACGATCTCCGCCACGTCATAGCAGGCGGGGTGCTGGGGACATCTTGCCGGTCCGTTTTCGCCCTCGCCGAACAAGCCGGTCAACACGGTATAGGGACAGGGAAAGCCCGCCCAGAGATAGCCCGCGTTCGGATCGGCGCCGTGGGCAAGCAGCAACCGCGCCACTTCGACGGCAGAAGGCCCCTTCGATCCATCGTCCAGACGAGAATACGCCACGTACATCAACGGTTCCCAGCCGTGGGGACCGCCCGGAGTGTTTGCCAGACCGGGTTCTTTGCGCAGGAAGTCGCCCACGGCAGAAACGTCACCGGCCGCGGCGGCGGCGTATACGTTCACCCGGGGAAGTTCCGGGTTGGCATGCAACATGGCCCTTGCCCTGGTCCATCTCGATGGATGATCCTGTGCGCCCTGGGTCAGGCAGGCAAGACGAAGGAATGCGTCGGCGAGACCAGCAGCATTGCCCATTTCGGCCAGATCGGGTTCCGTGTTGGGACTGCGCGCGTATTGTTCTACCGTATCGAAGTAACGTTCCACCTGCGCCCAGCCGGGGAATCCATAGCTCCTGGCCAGCGCGTTCCGGGCGTCCTGCAGGTCGACGGAGGACGGATCGGTGCCGGGAACGGCAGCTGGATCAAATCGACGAACCTCCTTCCGGGCTTCCGCCGTGCCGCTCTTGCATGACTCGTAAAGCTCCTGGGCTTCGCGTTGGATATCGGTCCGATCCACTGGAAAGGGCCAGTTACGCTTGGGGGTGTCTGGCGATGTTTTCATTTCTTTTTCCAGACTGGCAGCAGATGTTGCCCAGATAGCAGTACGCCGGCTTCAACCGGTGCCGGGGGCGCGTTAGGCAGGGCACATCGATCAACCTGAGTCGTCGCCGGCCTCGAAGGCCGTGGTCACCAGCCGAAGCGCGTCCTTGTTGACGAGATCCGGGTTGATAAAGTCCCGTGCGTATTCGAGTGCCGTAACCTCTTCCCAGATTTTCTCTTCCCCTTCCGAATGCACGTCCGCACTTGCGGCGCTAAGCGCCCTCATGATCCTCACCTTACCGAAGAATGCGGCGTGGCGCATAATCCACGCTCAAGGAGA
>CAZZNP010000044.1:0-26454 GCA_964655785.1 uncultured Gemmatimonadota bacterium | reverse complement strand
TGATCCTCACCTTACCGAAGAATGCGGCGTGGCGCATAATCCACGCTCAAGGAGAAGCGCCGATTCGGACTCCAGTTGCTGCAGATCGGGGTGATCGGGAAGTTGCTTTATGGATGAATCAGCTATGCCATTTCCGCTCCCGTATGATCGTGCTTGTGGCCTGGTGCGCTAAAGGCTTACCATTGACTATAACGTTCATTGGGCTTGGACGCTGATTCGTTGCCGAATTATTGCCGGATTGGACACTCGGTTCACGTCCACGGGCGAGACTAGTACGTACTAAGTTCGGGAATGGAGACAGACATGGCGTTGCAGTTTTCCAAGCTCCCGGAATGTCCGCAGACAGACTCACTGAAACAAATCGCATCGAATCTCTGGCGCAACCAGGAAGTTCGGGCGATCTGGGTCGAAGGAAGCGTCGCGCTGGGGACAGCGGACACGTACAACAAACACCGCAAGGTGCTCTATCGCGGATTGGATCCCATGGTCATCTTGGGGTTGCACTCCGAAAGAACGGTGCTGTTACGATTGTGGGCGATTCTTGCGTCGGGACAGGATTACGGTGCGATGCGGCCCACGATTCATTCCCTACCCCCCAGGTCCGCTCGGCGATGGATACGGTTCGGAACCCGTTGGGTATCCTGGGAAATCCGGGACGTACCCGGGAGGAGCTGATCGAAACGATAACGCGCCACCGTGATGAAGTCTCGCTAGTCGGGCGCGCGTTGGCGAAAAGATATACATTTGACTATCCTGACAATGTGGAAGAAACGGTACGGAAATGCTGGCGGGAATTCGTGCAATCCGAGCAATAATCAGGCTATCACGTAACCACGCCGCCGTTCCGGCGTGACCATGCCGGGCCGCCATGTGTAACCGGCTGGGAATACCAGTTCACCGGGATTCGGCTGCCAGTCAGTATTCAACCAGACTACTGTGCGCCAAGTTCCATAAGCGTACGGGCCGCGGTCCGACTCCTTGCCGAAGAAGCGAGTTCCAAAGGGGTTTTTCCCGCATGATCGCGGGTGTTCACCCTGGCGCCGGCTGAGACCAGGGCACGGATCGCGTCTACGCCTACACCCCTCGCTCCGACCAGGTGCAGGGCTGTTCGGCCCTCGGAATCCCGGATGTTGGGATCGGCGCCATGTTCCAGCAAGAGACGGACCCTCCGGCCGTGCCCGTGGTTGGCGTCATGGTGAAGCAGCGTGCGCCCACCTACCCGCTCGTTGATGTCCCAACCGTGGCGAATCAGCAGGTCGAGCCCCTCTGCCATTGCCGCGCTTGGGGTGTGCTTCATCCCCCCCAGGTTGGGATCGGCGCCCCGGTCCAGCAGCAAGCGCGCACCTTCCAGGGTGCCGAACCTCAGTTGCATCATGAGGGGTGTCTCGCCCACGCAACCCACGGTGGTCAGCGCGTTTACGTCCGCGCCGCTATCCAGCAGCAACCTGCCGACCGGGACGGAACGCCAGTGGTGTATCGCCTGCGCGATTCCCCGGCCGCCGGTAAATTCGGCATGAACGAGTTTCGGATCCCCTTCCAGCTGCGCCCGGACCTCTGCCACCTGGTCCGCCATCACGGCATCGCGGAATGCCCGGACTCGTTCGGGAATCAGCAGATCGGCAATGGTCCGGTGGGACGACTTGTAGCAGTGTCCACTGTTCCGTCGGACGAATTCCCGCAGCAAAGGCTGGGTCTCGTACCCCTCGTACCCCGGTATATCGGGATGATGGTCGATACAGGCCCTGGCGGCTGCCAGATCGCCTCGCTCGAACATCGCAAGGAATGATACGACGGTTCCAGGTTCCATTCACCACAAACCGTTTCTTAAACGCGCCAGGACTTGCCCGTCAACCGGCCGCCGATCCATGCCATGGGCAGATAGGCGCCGATGAGATCAACCGCGATGTACCAGCCTGGCGCGGGCAGCATCATGACATTGGCAATCCCGCCCAGCAGGAAAAGCGATCCAATGAGCATGGATATCTTCAACCGGTATCCTGAGGCGATCATGACGGCCGCGAAAGCACCTGCCAGCGTTCCGGCGGCGTGAGCCAGAAAAGGAAACACGAAATGCTTGAACTGAAAAAGGTGCATGGACGCCGCCAGCGAATCCATGTCGGTAACGTCTACACCGGGTGGAGGCGGAATAACCATGGGACCCAGCAAGACCAATCCCATGTTTACAGCGCTGCCGACTGCCATGCCTGCCAGAATGGCCAGGACGATCCTGATCGTTTTACCCATCTTGTTCCTCTCTGGTTGCTGAACAGGTTGTCAATATAGGGGTTGTTATTCCCCGATCATGGGTATATCGGCGAGTGAATGCGGGAAAAGGACCTCCTGATCTGTCGTTTGGAAGGTGGCATACGACGCTGGTTTCATTAAAACCTACCCGTTCCACACCAGGCAGGCAAAGAGATTCCGGCAAACGAGAATGGGCTTGTCCGCCTGCCGTGTCGACGGTACGTTGCAGCTGAAGGTTGTTCCGTCTTGCAGTACATTGGCGACACGCTCGACCAAATCGCCTTGATTCCTTTGAGTAAAATGCCCGACGATCCTGTGTTCTTCCCCCCTATCACTACCCTTCCCCTGGTCGAAGGGACGTTTCTCTCACGCCCGAACAGGTTCAGCGTGCACTGCGGAATTGAAGGTCGGGAGACGAAGGTCTTCATGCCAAACCCCGGTAGAATGGGAGAACTGTTGCTGCCGGAGGTGGATTTGCTCCTGGCGGACCACGGTCACCAGGCGCAACGCAAGACGCGATACACGGTAATGGCCGTGCGCTATCGTGAGCGTATTGTATTCTTGCACACCCATCTCAACAATCTCGCGGCGCGTAGACTGATCGAAGCCCGGGCGATCCCGGCATTGAAAAACTGCCAGGTCGCCGGGACCGAGGTGACCGTTGGAGACCATCGGTTCGATTTTTTGCTGCGGGATGACGAGGGGGACCTGTATCTGGAGGTGAAGTCCTGCACCCTCTCCGCCAACGGGATCGCCATGTTTCCCGACGCGGTCACGGAGCGCGGCCTCAGGCATCTGCAGTCCCTGGCCTGCATGAACGCGGAAGGTCGGAGAGGCGCGCTGTTGTTCCTGGTTCACCATGGAAACGCCAGCCTGTTTCTACCGGATTATCACACGGACTATGCGTTCAGCACGGCGTTTCGCGACGCGGAGAACCGGTTGCCCGTCTTCGCGGCGGCCCTCGAATGGAAGGGAGATCTCAGGTACCGTGTTGCGAATCAGCGGGTAACCATACCGTGGGCTACGATACGCGGAGAGTGTGTCGATAGCGGCCATCTGCTGCGGGTCGCGCGCCGCGGGTCCGGCTACCGGGTGACACTTTCATCATATCAGGAGGGGCTCTCGAACAATATCAGGCGGAGCGCCGGCACGATCTATCCGATCCGGTCTTCGATGGATGATTCGGCACGTATCCTTGGCGTGCTGGCCGGTCTGTACGGCAACGTTGTGAAGGAACCCGATGGCTGGTTTTTCGAGTCTGGATGCAACCCCGTTCCCACGCGCGGTTTTCAAAACGCACTACTGGAATTTCGGATGCCGCGCAGACTGATGGAGCAGGCCCCGCCAAGTTTCGCCTTTAAGACAAAACGCTTGTGATACGACCGAAGCTGGAGTATAATCGGTATATCCATTCGGGTAAAATAAACCGCGCCTGAAACCGGCAATCCTACAACGGTCTACAGTGAATCGCCTCCGCACCATCCTGCACGCGGATATGGACGCTTTCTTCGCGGCCATCGAGCAGCGAGACCGCCCCGAATTGCGCGGCAAACCGGTCATCGTCGGCGGCGATGGACCGCGGTCGGTCGTGTCGACCTGTTCGTACGAGGCACGCAAGTTCGGCGTACATTCCGCCATGCCCGGCTTAACGGCCAGGAAACTATGTCCACAGGGTATCTTCCTTCCGGTCCGGTCGGAAGTCTACGGCGCGGTTTCACGGCAGGTCCAGGACATATTCCACCGGTACACCCCCCTCGTCGAGCCACTGTCGCTCGATGAGGCGTTTATGGACGTAACGGGCTCCCAGGGACTTTTCGGCGACGGCGAAGCGATCGCGCGTTCGGTCAAGGCGGACGTACTTAAAGAGACGCGGCTCACCATCTCCGTCGGCGTGGCGCCGTGCAAGTTCGTGGCCAAGGTGGCGTCCGATCTGGACAAACCCGACGGACTGGTCATCGTGACGGCGGACAGAGTGGAGGACTTCCTGTCGCCGCTACCCGTTTCATGTCTCTGGGGCGCGGGCAAGGACACGCAGGAACGACTTTCACGACACGGTCTCGGCACGATCGGGGATGTGCAGAAGCGCTCGTTGGACGAATTGACAAGGATACTTGGCAACGCCGCGGGGGCTCATTTCGCGCGCATTTCCCGGGGCAAGGACGACAGGCCCGTCGTCACCGGCCATCCCGCCAAGTCGGTCGGCCACGAGAATACGTTCGGGCAGGACCTGGTGGACCGGGAGGCATGCCACGGTGTCCTGGCGGACCAGAGCGGTAAAGTGGGCCAACGCCTTCGAAGGGCTGGACGGCAGGGGAGAACGATCCGGATCAAGGTCCGGTACGGAGATTTCAGGACGCAGACACGCCAGGTGGCCGTGGCGCCGACCGACAACGATTTCGTGATCGGCAGGGCGGCGCTGGAGCTGTTCGACGGGGTCTGGGACGGCCGGACGGGCATTCGACTGCTCGGTGTGGCCGTCGGCAACCTGGTCCAGCCGCGGGATCCCGTACAGACCGACCTCTTCCAGGCAGAAGACGAAAGGTCGGAACGTCTCGTGCGTGCCATGGATACCATACGGGATCGATACGGACGCCGAGCCATTCGCCATGGCGTTTCGTCGATGAAACCTTGACCGGAAACAGGCGGGAGGCATCTCCGGGATGGCAACGAAATGATCAAGAAGCTGCTGCTGGTCCTCGCCGTCGTCTTGCTGGCCGTGGTTATCGCCATGGTCTATTTCATGTGGAAGGGCCCCGATCTGTCGCGATACGACCACCTGATCGAACCTGCGATCTCGACCAAGCCGCCCCAGAAGATGATCCTGGTCGAGGTCGAGGGCGATCCGAACGTCGTGGCAGAGGGCGCGTACGAACTGCTGTATGAACTGTATTACGGTACCGCCGGAGTGGATCTGTGGCCCCTTCCCGCTCCCAGGGCCCGCTGGACCGTTTCACCCGACCGGCCCAAGGAAGAATGGATCGGTATTTACGGCATCCCGGTCCCGGATTCCGTCTCGGAACTCCCGGAACATACAGCGGTTCCCGGCATGGAGATCTCGCTTGCGACCTGGACGTACGGCGAAGTCGTGGAACTGCTCTACATCGGCCCTTACGACGATGAAACGCCGTCCATTCAAACTATGCGGGACTATGTTGATGCGCGGGGATACGCGTTCACCGGTCCCCACGAGGAAGAATATCTGAAGGGACCTGGCATGATATTCAGTGGGAATCCCGATGAATACGTCACCATCTTGCGGTATGAGGTCGGCCCTCGGGTGGAACCTGTAACGGATGGTCCCGATACGGAATCCGATGCAGAGACCGTTGTTGAGCCTCAGCAGGACAATTCAGTTGATGAACCGTAGATACATTCATATTCAGGAGGAGACATGTTAGATATTTCCGGACTGAACTGGTTGGCCATACTCGTGGCGACGGTGGCGGGGTTCGTCATCGGCGGCATCTGGTACGGACCGCTATTCGGCAATGCGTGGATGTCCGCCCTGGGCAAGTCGCCCGATGATATCCAGCCGTCTCCAAAGCCCTTTGTGATCAGTTTCGTCACCGCGTTGATTACGGCAATCGTCCTTGCCGTACTCATCAACGCCCTGGATATTTCCACACTGGGCGGCGGCGTGATGATCGGACTGCTGATCGGCGTCGGATTCATTGCGACCGCCATGGCTTCGGACAGCGCATTCTGCGGATGGGGCGTGAACTTGTGGCTGATCCAGTCGGGATACCGCGTGCTTTACAGCGTGGTCATGGGTGCGATTCTGGCCGTGTGGCGGTAGACTGATTGCGTGAGGTACGGGTCAGTCGGGTAAATGGATGAGACAGCAAGGCTAAAGCTACGATTTCATGGATACGAAAGCGTTACGTAGAGAATACGTCTTCGGCGGTTTGAATGACTATGAACTGGACGAAGACCCCTTCAACCAATTCGATCTGTGGTTCGCGCGCGCCGTGGATGCAGGTATCGAACTGGCCGACGTGATGACGGTTGCGACCGCTTCACGGGACGGAGCGCCGTCCGCCAGAATCGTGGTGCTACGCGGAGTCGACGAACGGGGATTCGTTTTCTACACGGATTACCGAAGTGCGAAAAGCCGGGATCTGATGGAGAATCCCCGGGCGGCACTGGTGTTTTACTGGCGGGAACTCGGCCGGCAGGTCCGGATTACCGGTTCCGTGCAGAAGGTCTCCCGCGACGAGTCGGTCCACTATTTCAACTCCCGACCGCTCGAGAGCCGCCTGGCGGCCGCGGCATCCGACCAGAGCGAGGTCGTTCCCGACCGGAAAATGCTGGAAGCGCGCTTCGAAGCGCTGAAAGAACAACACAACGCCGGGGAAGTGCCGTGTCCCGAAGACTGGGGCGGATTCCGTGTTACACCCCATGAGTTCGAGTTCTGGCAAGGCCGTGAATTGCGCCTGCATGACCGTTTTCGGTACAGGCGCGACGAAGACGGAACGTGGAAGATCGAAAGGCTGTCGCCATAGGTCCTCGTAACCCAGGCGTGAATCGGATGGACATAAGCTTGCGTAACGGTGCGAAAGGGTTATTTCAGTACCGTGGGGAGGTTCCGGATTGCGCAGAGATGAACCCCTGAAATTCGGCGTCGTCGGCATGGGCTGGGCAGGACATGCCGCCGTACGGTCGGCCCGTGCCAGCGCACTGCTGGACGTTGTCGCAATCGGCGACCTGACTGAGGAACGCAGGATCCAGGTAGGCCGGGAGGAGGAAATCCCCCGTCTCTACGGCCCTCACCAGGACCTGCTGGACGATGACGAGGTGGAAGCCGTTCTCCTGGCAGTGAATCCGCCCGTCCGCTATTCCATGGTCTTCGATGCCATCGATGCCGGCAAGCACGTCCTCGTGCAGAAACCACACGCCGTCCGGGCCGATCATGTCCTGGAATTCAAGGCCGCGGCCGAGCGTGCGGGCGTGACCCTGCAGTTCTGCTACTTCATGCGTCACGACCCGGCCAATCGCAAAATTCGTGCGGCCATTCGCCGTGGATGTATCGGTGAGCCGTACCACGCCCGTATTTTTCTGAAATTCAACTACCGGGCGCCGCTGGACAGTCCCCAGGGCTGGACCCACGTGTTCGGCCAGAAGGGCGGCGCGCTCGGCCAGCACGCTTCCCACGAATTCGACCTGGCCTGGTGGTGGATGGGCTGTCCCGATCCCAAGTGGGCCTTTGCCACCAAGCATGTCGTCGAAACGCTCTACGATGGTCCGGAAGGTCCCGCCGAGGACTATTTCACGGGCCTGTGCGGTTTCGAAGGCGGCAAGACGATCCAGATCGACTGTTCCCGCTGGGTGCAGTGCGATACGCCGACCGTCGTGGAAGTCCACGGCAGCGAAGGTGCCTTGTCCCAGGGCCGGATATCAAAGTTCAATGACGGAGTGTTTTCGGTCAGTGAAATCGAGGACGAATCCGACGTGCCCCATACGGATCCGCCCGCCGATGGCCTTCCCTTCTACCACGAGGTCGAACACTTCGCCCGGGCCGTAAAAGGCATCGTGCGTCCCGACGTCGATGCGGAGGACGCCTACAAGTTCATGCAACTCCTAGATGCCATGTACGACAGCGCGCGGAATGCCGAGAAGGTTTACATCGGCTAACGCAGAAGAGTCGGCAGAAGTGAAGGCAGTTGGCGATCCATTGGGCCGACGTGGGCTGCAGCATGGGCGTACGAGTTTGAAAACCGGTGGAATACAGGAAGTCGAAATGGTGGAAGTGCCTGAGTCGGCGTATCAGTGGCCGCCATGCGCCCATTGGACCAGCAGCGCCATCAACATGATGCCGAGGACAACCAGGACGAACTTGATCATGCGGTCGCGGTCCCGGGTGGGCATAGGCTGGTCGTCTTCACCCGCCAGCACGCTCATGACGAATTTTGCCACTCGTACGTTGCGACGGGATAACTCTTCGTCGATGATGTCCACGATGGCCACGTAGATGAACGTACCTGCCGCCAGCGCATTGAAACATCCCTCGACCAGTTTGGATACCTCCACGCTCGGACCCATGGCCATGTGTGCCGCCATGCCGGCGAATATGCCCAATGGAGTCATCAGCACGAATATGGCCAGCATGGCTTTCTGCCGGCTTTCCGCGATGCCGGCCCGGTGTATGCTGACCATCAGCGCGAAAGCGGCCGATCCTTTGTGACAGAGAATCCCCAGCAATATGATGACCAGTCCCGTAAGGTGGGACTCAATTCCAAGGGAAATGCCGGCGATTATCGAGTGAATGGAGAGCAGGATCAGCAGCACGTATGGGTAAATGGAGTGCTGCGGCGACTCCGCTGTACCGGCGACCTGGTGGTGATCGCCGAAGATTACCCGGTCGATAAGCAGCAAAATACCGAGGCCAAGCGCGGCCAGCAGCATGGCGAGAGGGTATTCGCCGTACCCCTCGAGTTTCTCGATCCCTTCCGGCAACAGGTGAATGAAACCGACACCGAGAAACAGACCGCCCGCGAATGCGTTGCCGAGGGAGAAGAAACGCCGGCTGAATTCGTTTCTGGCGGCGTATAGCGGGATAATCCCGCCAATGACGGCTATGGCGAGGATCGCGGCCGCGGATAGCAATTTGAAGGTCAGAGGTGACATCTGTCTCGCTGTGTGAAGATTGACCCTGGCGTCTTACGGACAGACCAGCCGCCGTCCACGGCCAACACGTGTCCCGTCGTGAACGATGAGGCGTCGGAGCACAGCCGCGGGATGGCGTCGGCCACTTCCTCGCCCCTGCAAAACCGTCCATGGGGTGACGTCCGCCATGCTTAAAAAGACGCCATCCATAACCAGTTGCATCGCTCAAAGAACTCGGATGACGTCCTCTCCGCGGCCCGCACGGCGGGCTACCTCCCGCGGTTTCTCATTATTGGCATTGGTCTGGTCCGGACTGCAACCGATCGCGATCAGCGCTTCGATCACTTCCGGCCGGTTCAACTGGGCGGACATATGTAGCGGAGCGTCTTCCTGGTAGATCGGCCCCCAGTCGGACTGGACACCGGTTCCCGCCCTGTGATTGGGGTCCAGGCCGGCATCCGCGAGTATCCGGATGGTTTCCAGGTGATCGGCGAGCTGTTCGTCACCCGGCCTTACTTCCGCGGCGGAATGGAGCGAGGATGAGCCGTTATGGGGATTGATCTGGCCGGGGTCGGCACCCAGGCGGATCTGCATCTTCAATCGTTCGGGGTCGATATGCCATACCGAGAAATACACCGGCGCGCCCCCGTTGTCGTGCCAAAGGTTGATGTCGCCGCCATGGTCGATCAGGTACCGGGCCATGCGTTCGTCCCGACAAAGGCAGAGCGGCCGGCCATGGATGTTGTCGATATTGGGGTCGGCGCCCGCCTCAACCAGCAGTTTAACCATGTCGAAGTTGATGCTACGCTCGACCTGACGCCAGTTGATCTGCTGTTGCGGGGGCCCGCTTACGGCGAAGGCCAGGGTCGCGACGGGGAATCTTCCTGCGCGGAATGGATCGTCGAATGCCTCGTGGCTGAAATCGGCCAGCGAAGGCGCTTCGGCCAACATCTCGGCCATGAGTCCGAGATCTTCGGCGAAGACGGCGCCGATCCACTGTTTTTCCTTGTCAAACCGCATACAAGACTCTCAATATATCGGCAGAAGATGAAGGTTTATGTGTACTGTTTGTAATAGATACTGTCAATACTAACCGTATAAGCCCGGGGGATTCCCGGCTGCACGGAAGGTCCCCCGATCGAGTCGATCATTACCAGTTTGACTTGACATGAACGACATCCTGGCCGAAATAAGCACCGAGTTCTGCATCGAGCTGGAACGGGAATACCCTTACCCGGTCGCAAAAGTCTGGAAGGCCATTACGACGGCCGAGGGGATTTCCGCGTGGATGAAGTACGAAACCACGCTGGAGCGCCGGATCGGCGGCAGGATCTTCGTTGATTTCAAATCGGAAGGTAACCTGGAAGGCGCCGTTTGCGAGTGGGTACCTGAAAAGGTCTTCGCCTACAGCTGGGGTCTTTCCGTCGTCAGATGGGAACTGAAATCCGTGGAAGACGGTACGCGGCTTCGCTTTACGAATTCCCATGTTACGTCCGATATACTGATGGGTTTCGCAGCGGGCTGGCACGCCTTTATCGACCACCTGGGACCGTACCTGGCCGGAACCACCGTGGAAGACCAATACGACGACCTCATGAAGGTTTACGAGGAGCGATACGGTCACCTGGTCTTGGACAACGCTGATTCAGGGGAGGAAAAGGAATCATGACGATCGGGACAGACACCGGCGCCTTTACCGTGGCCGAGCTTTGCCGTGCCGCTGCCGCCGGCGACATGAAGCGGATCAATACCATCCTTGCTGTGGCGCCCCACCTGGTGGGGGTGGACACGGCGTCGTACGACGAGCACCGCGCCCTCCATCATGCGGTTATCAATCGCCATCCCGATGCCGTTGCCGCGCTGATGGCCGCCGGCGCCGATCCGAACCAGGGCGTGTATCCCCATCGGGACGCGTCTACGCCGCTCGTCATGGCCAGGGACCGTGGTTTCGACGACGTCATCGAGGAGATCGATGCGGCACTGGAGCGCCGGCGCGAGGCGAACCTCTGTCCGAATCTGACCGTTTCCCCGGAAGTGGTTCTGCTAGCTGAAAAGGTGGAGGCCGGCGACGTGGAGGGAGCGATGCGGGATATCCACGACGCAGCCGAACTCGTGGACGCCTGTGACGACAACGGGGACACGGTGCTCCACCATGCCGCTCTTCACGGCCATGCCGGTCTCGTCCAGGCACTCCTGAAGCTGAACGCCGACACGGGCAAGACCAACCTGGAAGGACGAACGCCGCTCGAGTTGGCCGTCGAGCATACCGCTGTCACGGACAGGCGCCGGGCCGAAGGGTGTTTCATGGCCGCCGGAATCCTCATGGCCCAAGGCGCGCCCAGAAGCCTTCGCACGAACGTCATGCTGGGGGACGCGGAGGCCGTGCGCCAGATAGCTGAAAGCCACCCGGACCTTTTTATGGCGGATGTTGAAACCGAATCCCACCTGCTGGAGGATGCCGTCAAACACAACCGGTTCGACATGGTGAAGTTGCTGCTGGACCTCGGCATGGACCCGGACCAGCGTTACCGGATACAGTCACTGGAGGAAGAGACGTACAATTGGGGCGAACCGTTGTGGATCGCGGCCGGCGACAACATGTACGAGATAGCGGAGTTGCTGCTCGAACGGGGCGCCGACCCCAATGCCGCCGTCTATGCTTCCGGCGATCCCATGAGCCGCGCCTACAACAACCGGGACGAGCGCATGAAGCGGTTGCTGTACCGTTACGGCGGAACGATGACACCGGGTGGCGCGGCACTGGAGTGCGATACCTCGGCCGCGGTCATGGCCTTGAACCTGAAACCCGACCTGGTGGAGGAGATCCTGTGGGGCGCCGCCTGCGGAGGCGATCCAAGCGTGGTGGGCGTGTGTCTGCGCAGAATCGACTGGGCGCTCGACGACCCGCGCTGGTATGGACTGGTCATCCAGCCCTTACGCCTCTGGCCCTGTAACCCGCACCGCAAGTTCCTGGATTTCGATCGCTCCGTCTTCCCCGAGATTGTGCGGATGCTTCTCGACCACGGGGTTGACCCGAACGTTAAGGGGCGGCGCGACACGTCACTGCTGCACCATATCGCGGCTACCGGCAAGGTCTGGGGTGAACCCGTGTTGACGGAAGATGAGCGGATCACCTTTGCCCGCATGTTCCTCGAATACGGCGCTTCACTCGACGGAAGGGACACGCTGCTTCACTCCACACCCCTTGCCTGGGCGTCGCGCTGGGCACGGGAGGAACTGGTCGAACTCTATCTGCATCACGGCGCCGATCCCCAGCCCGACGGGGAACCCTGGACTACGCCCCTTGCCTGGGCCGAACGGTACGGGCATGCGTCCATCGCGGATCGTCTGCGGGAAGCCGGTGCCGTTTCCTGAGCGCACAGATTGCTTACCGTCCTCGAGAACCGGGCGGTCGGTCCCGGTCGGGATGCCAGTGCGTGGATGCGACATGGGTGATGTCATCTTCCGTCGTGATGTAATAGACGGTCAGGATGGTCCCGTCATCCAATTCCGCCGAAATCGGATAGCCCACGTCGGCGCCGCCCATCCGGGCGCGCTTCTCCGGCGGCCAGGTATTCGAAATGCCACCGCCGTCTTCTCTGAGTACGTATTCGTGGTCCGTGTCCCAGGTGCGTCCACCGTCCTCACTGATCAAGGCCCGTATGCCCATCGGGGCCCGGCGGTATCCGCAGGTACATAGTATACGTCCGTCACGCAGTTTGAGCAGGTGGTTCGGATAGCCTTCGAATGACGTCTCTACAGGGCGGGTCCAGGTCTTGCCGCCGTCATCGGACCAGGTTTCCAGGGTGTGGAACCGGTCCTTGTGAAAGGTACGCTTGATCTCAGCCGGCGACCAGTAACACGTCGAGCGGATATGGCCAAGGACACGGTTCGGCTCCGTCTCCACCAGGGCCCATTCGCTGCCGATTCGCGGCACTGCCTCATGAAGATGCCAGGTCTCTCCGTCGTCGCTGGACCGGAATATGAGACAATCGGTCGTGCCTCCGGCTCGCATCGCGTATATGGGAAACAGCCACGTACCGTCTTCGAGTACGGTCCCGCGTGGAAAACCGACTGTGGCTTCATAACCCGGCACGGTCCAGGTGCGCCGATCCCAGGTATGTCCACCATCACGGGATCGTATCACCGACAGTCGATGCCCCAGGATGATCAACTTTCCCGGAAAAAGGGACGTGTACGTCTCATCCTCCACGAAACGCAGGCCGCGGGCCTCGGCTTCCTCTCGGCGGTCCAGCGTCCACATTTCCTGTCCCACCGAACCCACCGCCATCAAGGTGCCGTCGGGCAAAACGCCGGAAAGCCTGTCGTACCGCTCCCGCGGCGATGTGCCCGGCCAGTTGGGTGGCAGCAAAGGATCTTCCGATGGCGTCCAGGTTCGTCCGTCGTCGCGGGACTCAAACGTCAGCCAGCCCGCCAATCCGTAGTGATCCCCGAAAGGCGAAGAGATACAGCCGATGGTAAGCCGCCCGTCCGGAAGTTGATTCAATACGGGGAACGCGTTGTAGCGTCCGCTTTCTTTCACAACTATTCGGTGTTGCATGGTTGACCTTGATGGTGCGCGGATTCTGTGGGCAAAGTGTGTGAAGCGAGGATGATGTACTCGCGTAATCTCTTTTTTGTCAATATAATTCGGTTGTAACAACCGACCGCGCCGGCGCCCAACCACCGGCAAATCGATCCCAGGCGGGAATCCGGAAAGACCATGGACAGCATACCCCATCCCCAAAGTCTCTCCATTACGCTGGACCGTATAAACGAACGTCACTTCCTCGGCGAATCGTTCGACCGGACCGAAGCAGAACGCACTGTGGACTGGCTGGCCGGTCGTTTCGGTGCGGACTCCGCCTATGCCGGGACGTTCGGCGTTACGGAACAGGACAGCCGATCCAGACTTTACACCTTCACGGGTGAGCGGCTTCAGTCGGCGTCGCTGCGACATATCCACGCCGAGGAAACCTGCCGTGCGATCATCCTGCTGAATCGCCGTGTCGGGCGCGATCGGCTGCCCGAACTCGAGGCGGCAACGTCCATACTGCTCGGGTGTTTCGAGCAGGCGCACGCAAAGGGAAAGCCGCGGGGAACGTTCTGTTGCGGTCCTTGCACGGTGTCGGTGTGGCGGCACATGACCGCGGGCGGTCTCGGTGACTATGCCCGTCACCTGGATGAAGGGATCGGTGTGCTGATGAGCCATCAGGACAGCGCCGGTCTGTGGCGCCGGTTCCCATTTTACTACACCCTCCTTGCCTTGTCCGAAGTAGACACGCCCAATTCCCGCCGCGCGTTGTCCTATGCGCTGCCGGAATGCGACCGGCGCCTGCATACCATCCGCCGGAATACGCCGTTTGGCATGCGCAGATACCGGTTGCTGTCGCGCGTACTCGAGAAACACGGTGCATGAATCGAGCTGAACGGCAATTGTAGCTTTATCGTCACAAAACCGTAATTCGACGCGTTTACGTTGCCAGTATAACGATTGCTGCCGTACACATACGTATCGGTTCGTGACGACGGATCATGACACCAGTTACAGTCGCAAGGGAAACCGACGACACGGGTGGCGTGTCAGCGCTCCGTGTATTGTTCGTTTCGCACACCTTCCCCCCGCAGGACCGCACCCTCGAGAGCATCGGTGGGATGCAGCGGGTCGCCGTCGAACTGCATCACGCCCTGATGGACTGCCCGGACGTACAACTCAGGTCGTACATACTGCGCACGCCCTGGCGGTGGATATACCTCAAAACGCCCGCCTTCATTGCGCGCATTTGCCCGTCAGTGCTATACCTGGCCAGAACAGGACGGTTCGACGTGGTACTGTTTTCTTCGGTGCTGACCGCTGGACTCATGCTGCCGTTCCTGTCCCGGATTCGCCGTCACGGGGTCAAAGTCGCGGCCATTGCCCACGGCGATGACGTCCTCTGGCCACATCGGCTCTACCAGTCCATGATACGCCGCGTACTACGCAGGCTGGACCTGGTTGTATCGGTCAGCTGGGCTACGGGCATGGCCTGTGGTGAGCGCGGCCTGGCAAGAGACCGTCTCCGGGTAATCCCCAACGGTATTAACGTCGATCGATTCGCATCTTTGGAAGACGGCCGAGACCGGCTATCAGCGGATAGATTCCTGGTTGAGTACTGTGGGGCCGAACTGGCTTCGGAAGATGCGTTCCTGATATGCAGCGTCGGTCGCCAGGTACCGCGCAAGGGATTCGTCTGGTTCGTGGAACACGTGATGCCCGCATTGCCTGAGAACATTCATTATTGTCTTGCGGGTTCAGGTCCAGAAGCGGAACGCATACTGGCCGCGGTGGAAAACGGGCGATTGAACCATCGCGTCCATCTGCTGGGCAGCGTCTCCGAACGCGACTTGCTGACCATGTATCGCAGCGCGGACCTGTTCATCATGCCGAACGTCCGGCTGCCCGGGACCATGGAGGGATTCGGCGTGGTGATGCTGGAAGCCGGCCTATGCGGCCTGCCTACCATCGCCTCACACCTGGAGGGCATTCGCGACGTCATACGTGAAGGTACAAACGGCCACCTGGTGAAAAGCGGAAACGCACCGGCCTTCGTACGGGCTATTACAAGATATTTGCACAAGCCCGTGCGTCTGGAAAAGCTGGCCCGCAGGACTCGTCGGTATTCGAGGGAATTCGCCTGGCCGACGATCGTGAGACGATACGTGTCGGCCCTGCGTTCCATCTCCGGTACAGCTACTGCGCAGGCGACAGCAAAGGCGACGCACTCCGCGAGGATCCGTACGTTCGAATAGCCTCTGCATACCGGATCAGCAGATCGTCCATGACGGATTCCCAGGAACGGCGTCCGGCATGACGGCGGCCGGCGGCGGCGATTTCCCCGGCGTAGTCGGGTTCCCTGATGAGTTTTCGTACGATCCCGGCCAACGCCTCGGGTTCGCCGGGTTCGAAGAAAAGTCCGGTCTCGCCTTCCCGGATGATGTCGACCGGTCCGCCCGCCCTTGCGGCAACGACCGCTATCCCGGACGCCTGGGCTTCGACGATAACGTTTCCGAAGGTTTCCGATGTAGACGGGAAGACGAAGACGTCCGAAGACGCGTAGGCCCGCGAAAGCTGGAGGCCTTTCAGGTACCCGGTGAATACGGTGGGCGTGCCGGCGAAACAGCGTTCGAGTCTCCCTCGGTCCGGTCCGTCGCCCACGAAGGCCAGTCTTGTATCGGGCAGGATATCCAGCACCGGACGCAGGGATTCGAGCTGTTTTTCGAGGGCCAGTCTGCCGACGTACAGCAGAAGAGGTTTATCGGGATGTCCACCGGTGAGGAGATGCCTTGTTTGCCGGCTACGGTAACAGGGATGAAATCGCTTCGTATCCACCCCCTTCCCCCATACGCGCACGTTTCTGAATCCATGGGCCACGAGCGTATTCCGGGTCGATGGACTCGGACACAGATTGATGTCCACGCGGTTGTGGATCCAACGCAGATAGCTCCAGGCGAACGGGCTCAGAGACCGGTATCCCCAGCGTTCCAGGTATCCGGGCAGGTCAGTGTGGTACGAAGCAATCACCGGTATGCCGGTTTTCTCCGCGTACCGGAGTCCGGCATATCCCAGCGAGACGGGATTCACCAGGTGAACTATGTCCGGCCGGAAATGCGCCAGCTGCTTCCCCAGCCGCGCGAAAGGCGATACCACTTGCTGTTCCGGATAGAGGGGAAAAGGATAGCTTCGGAGTCCGATCACGTCGGAAGCGGCGTAGTGGCGCGGACCGCCCTCCGGCGCGAATACCATCGACTCGTGGCCCCGGATCTGCAGGTGGTCGAGCAGGTGGCACAGGGTCGTGACGATGCCATCTATTTTCGGAAGAAAAGTCTCGGTCGTTATGGCAATTCGCATGATGTTATCCTCAGAAAGTCAGCAGTCCGACAGTCCATAGCCCACCTCCCAGCAGGGCTCCGGCAACGGTTTGCGCCAGGGTGTGGGCGCCCAGATGGACCCTTGACCATGCAACCAGAACGGCCAGGAAGACGGCCGGCATGGCCGCCGTCCCGATCGTGAAGAAACCTGCGACCGCCAGCCCCGTTGCCGTCAGTGCGTGGGCGCTGATTTTCCACCACAACGTAATCAGCAGAAACCCCCCCGCCTGCAGCGCACTGAGGCTAGCCACAAGCACCAGTACAGGAGGCCCTTGACCCCACAGCAATAACGCCATCGAGGCCAGCGAGCCCACCAGCGTTGCTCCAAGGGGCCTGATGCGTTCCATCCTCCTGTTCAATTCCAGGTCGGATACCGCGCCACTGCGGAACAGCCGTATCAGGTACAGCAGAGGCAACAGTATGGAGAGAAGCGAATGCGCCAGCACCCAACCCCAGACCGGGCCGTCTTGTGAGGACTGGATAGAAAGGAAAGTAATGGCCAGCAGGCACAGGGGCGGACTGAGCGCCACGGAAATCCACCGGGCCGCGCCTTCCACCCAGCCCGGTACGAGCAGGATCTGATGCATCCGGTAGGAACCCTGGCCTCCCGTATGTACCAGCATCTCGTCACTGCCTTCGCCCTCCCGTCGAGCCAAACCCCTCGTAATTGACATATCGATTCACCTTCCGTTGGATGGAACTGCACCTTCAACACCGAATCTGGCTACAACATAGCTTCCCATTGTTACTATCGGGTGAAAAGCGCGTGGTGAAATGGTTAAATCCATACTGCTATTCGATGACGGTATCTTGACGGGTTGGTGGACATACCGGAGTACCGTGTAACACCGCACCGTGCGGCGAGCATCCGAGATGGATGGCGGCGAGCATCCGAGATGGATGGCGGCGAGCATCCGATGGCGAGCATCCGAGATGGATGGCGGCGAGCATCCGAGATGGATGGCGGCGAGCATCCGATGGCGGGCATCCGAGATGGATGGCGGCGAGCATCGATATCGATGAAACTCGTCCGCCGTCGGGTGACGAAGGACTTGACCCGGAACGGAGCAGGACCTAAGTTCAGACGTGTGGCGTTCCGGGGCGCCTCCATTCCGCGGAAAAGGCTGAGCCTACCCGATCCTCGATGAACCGGCATTATGGTGCGAATCTCTTTCTTCTCCGAAAATGCGGATACGGAGGCTCACGGAAAGGTATTCGCCGATGAATAGTTCTCAAACGCTTCCCCACGATCCCGACCTGGATCAGCTCAAAACCCAGGCAAGGGAACTCCTCAAAACGTTTCGTTCGGGTGACGCCGAGGCGCTTAAAGCCTTTGCCGCGCACCCTCGTTCGATTAGTCCCGCCTCTGCCAAACTGACCGACGCCCAACTGGTCATTGCGCGGAGTCACGGATTCCCGAGTTGGCCCGTCCTCCGCCGGGAAGTGAACCGGCGCCGGTTGCGCAGTGCCATCTTGCGTAGCGACAGGAAAGCCGCCGCGAAGGTGCTGAAACAGGATGGTGGAATCGTAAATGACGCGGTGTCCCATCCCCGGTGGGGAGGTTTGCCCACGCCTATACAGCTGGCGGCCGAACGGGGTCAGGCTGGCATGATCCGTCTCTTGCTGGATAGCGGTGCGGACCCTGAATCCGGTACGGACACCTACGGAGGGTGGAAGGCCCTGCACCTTGCCGCGCACTGGGGTCACATGGAAGCGGCCGCACTGCTGCGGGAACGCGGCGCCACGGTCGACATTCACGCCGCGTGCCTGCTGGACGACCTCCGCCGCGTTTCGGCGATTCTGGCGGACGATCCGGAAGCGGCGGATCGGGCAGGCCTTGGAGGCGACTACCCGCTTCACGTGGCCGTTTCCGCGGAAACAGCAAGCATCCTGCTCGACCATGGAGCGCGGTTGGATACGCGAGACGGCGAAGGCAACACGCCGCTCGGCGCGGCGATAGGCCGTGGAGATCGTTGCCGCGGCCTGGCGGATTACCTGATCGATCGAGGCGCGCTGGCGGATCCCTGCCTACTAGCCGCGCTCGGACGGACGGATCGGCTCGGACAACTTCGCGAGACCGAAGCGGATCTGATCGGATACAGAGGTAAGATCGGTGTCCACGCCGTAGTTGGCACACCGCTGCACGCCGCGGTGCAACATGGGCAGGAGGAGACGGTCAAGACGCTGCTTGGATGGGGGGCGGACGTGAATGCCCGGGCGGATTCCGGTCAGACGCCCTTACACCTGTGCGGGGACGTGGAGATCGCGAAGACGCTCGTAGGAGCAGGCGCAGATCCAGGCGCGACGGACGATGAACACGGCACGATGCCGCTGGTGTGGGCGCGGGTCGGGATAGAAATACATGGCGCGACGCCGGCGCGTGAAGCGTTGGTGTCCTACCTGGAAGAGATTACGCCGTCGCAGGAGGAATAGCGGCTTCGAACAGGTCTACGATGCGGTCTTTGCCGGGGCGTTTCATGCGCCGGGCAATGGCGAGGGGCGTCCTGCCCTGGCTATCGTCATGGGCCGGGTCCGCGCCACGGGAAAGTAACAGTTCAACAGACTTCACCATGTCCGCCCTGGGTCCCGCCTTCAGCGCGTAAAACAGGGGCGTCTCGCCCTTTACGCTACGCGCGTCGACCGGTGCGCCGTTGTCCAGTAGCACTTCCATGACACCCGTGAATCCAGCCTTTGCGGCAAAGTGCAGGGCCCCGGCGCCGCGGAGCACCGTGTCGATCCGGGCTCCCCTGTCCAGTAAGGCCTGCACGTAGGCCGGGTCGTCCCGCTGACTGTTGTTCCCCGTACAGGCCGTCCAGATCCATTTCCCTTCAGGGTAGTTGACGTCGGCGCCGCGGGCGATAAGCAGAGCGGACGCTTCGTCATCGAGTACCCATCGGCCGCATCCTATCCTCGTGGCGTCCGCGCCGTGTTCCAGTAACAATCGGACCAGGGTTGTTTGCCCGTGCCCCGCTGCGTAGCCGGCCAGGGCCGTGCTGTTCACACCGGTCTCGGCGCCCCGGTCAAACAGAAACCTCGCGACTTGCTCATGCCCGCCGTACACGGCATGGTGCAAGGGCGTCACGGGCAGCAGGTCGCAGGCGGGGTCGTGTGCATTGACCAGGCCGGGTTCCTCTTCCACCAGTTCGGATACCCGGGCCAGATCACCGAGTAAACAGGCGCTGAAGACGTCGTACACGGCGCCGCGTTCCAGCAGGAATTCGACTGTTTCTTCTTTGTTCTTGCTACTGGCGGCGCAGTGGGCGGTCATCATGATATCGCTTGCATGCGGCGACGGCAGGTTTGCATCCACACCCCGGTCCAGCAACAATGCTACGACCTGCGTATGGCCCCGCAACGCCGCTTCGCTGAGGATGATCGCGCCGTGGCGGGGATCATCGAGCACCGAAGCGTCCTCTTCGAGATGGTGTTCAAGGGTTTCCAGCTGACCTCGGGCCGCCAGTTTCGCGGGCTCCTTCCATCGCTTTTCACGATGGCATCGCGTCTCCCGCCGGCTCCTTGCGGGCTTCCCCTCGTTAACTAAACCGTGGGCGAGGGGCCCGAGCGTGGCGAGCACCTCCGCCACGAGCGGTTCCTCGCTGATGTGATCCCGCAGGGAAGCGGACATGTGCGAAAGCCATCGGTCGGCGGATTCCCTGGTGATGTGTATGTGACCGTGCCGGTTGCGGATACCACCGTAGGCGTGGTGCTGCGTGTAGCCCGGATCGCCACCCATCCACTCCTCCATGAATGCCTTCTGCTTCATGCGTTCGGAGGTCAGGGTCCGCGTAAACATGGCCCGCAGGCTGACATCGTCTTCGATCCTGTCGTACAGGCTGTCGATGATATCATCGACGACGGACCGGCCGCCAATCCGCTTGAAAAGCGTGGGATCGGGTCTCAGTTGAGAAGCGAATCCGCCCCGGTGAGACAGTAAGGCCTGAACGCGCGAGGGATTGTTCGAACCGGGTGATGCCGGCATTACAACATCCTCCAGCAGTGCGTTTCGGTGGTACTTTAATTTAAATACCCGGTGGATTGGAATGTAGAGCTAAGAGAAAAGTAGCCTTCATTGCATTCGCTTTTCAAGGGGTTTCACCGCCCTGCGGCGTGTATTTGCGGATTGACGATCATACCGGAGCGTGTTATATAAAAACGGGCGCATCCTCGGACCAGTCGCGGTTTTGCGGTATGCGCTCCATCCTTTTTGGCCAATCTCCCTGGATGAACCAATGCAAGACTCGCCTTCGGCTGTTGAACGGCAATTCGAGTCGGCCCTGGACGCTTTCGTACGCAAAGCGCGGGAAGATCGCCACGTCCTGGCCGCGATACTCTTCGGCAGTCTCTCCGCCGACCGGGTATGGGAAAAGTCGGACATCGACCTGATCGTCATAACGCGGGACGACAAGAAACTGTTCAGGAAGGAAAGCAAGGATGACGACGAGGTGTCGGAAAGCGCTGCGCTGCTTGAAAACGACGTGTACATTCACGTGTTCATGCAGCCGCGCTCCGCATTCAGAAAAATGATCGAAGGCGGACTGCAAAGCTCGTTCATGCACTCGGCACTGGCCAACAGCCGCCTGCTGTTCACCCACGACGAATCGATCAGGGACCTCTACGACGGTATTCGGGCGTTAAACGCGAGAGACCGCCAGGTCCAGCTCATGCACGCGGCGTCCCACGTGATCCCGACCCTGTACAAGGCCGAGAAGTGGTTTCATGTCCGGCGCGATCTCCACTATGCCTTTCACTATGTCATGTACTGTATCAACGGCCTCGCGCAGATTGAAGTCTTCATGCACGACCAGCTCGCGGGCCGCGAAGTCATCCAGCAGGCGCTCAAACTCAATCCCGGGTTTTTTAACGCCGTGTACACGGACCTGATCGATCGGCCGAAGACCGAGGAGGCGGTGGGGGAAGCGCTCGCGCGGATCGACGCCTATCTCGTTGACCGCGTGACGGCATTGTTCCAGCCGATTCTCGACTACCTCGAAGAAGAAGGTTCGGCCCGGTCGGTTACGGAGATCGAGACCTGGTTCGATAACCAGATGAATCTCCGGGGGGTAACCACCGTGTGCGAATGGCTCGCCGACAAGGACGTCATCACCCGGGTATCCAGCCCCTTGCGCCTGACGTTGAAGAGTAACGTGGAGTACGAGGAACTCGCCTTCTACTACCATCGCGTGTGAACGCCACGGCGATCTGGGAGCGTCAAATGTCTGAAATCCCGGTCCGGTCACGGACATCCAACGGACCAGCATCGCGTAATGCGGCCGAGGATGAAGGAGGCGGCCGGCACGCCATTGAGCGCAGCGATGGAAAGGGTCCCCGCACCACGATTCTAGTGCAAGGCGCCCGCGAACACAACCTCAGGGACATCACTGTCGAATTGCCGCGAAACCAGCTAATCGTGGTGACGGGCCTTTCCGGATCGGGAAAATCCTCCCTGGCCTTCGATACGATCTACGCCGAGGGCCAGCGAAGGTACATGGAGTCGCTCTCGTCCTATGCGCGGAGATTCATCCAGCAGGTGGGCAAACCTGACGTGGATTACCTCTTCGGCCTTTCGCCCGTCATATCCATCGAGCAGAAGACCGTCGCGCGCAATCCCCGGTCCACCGTGGGCACCATGACAGACGTCAGCAGCTACCTGAACCTCCTGTTTGCCACGATCAGCAAGGCGGGCTGCCCTCTTTGCGGCCATGAACTTCCAATAAAGACCAGTGTGCAGATGCTCGATGAACTGACCGGGTTGCCGGAGGGCACCGAAGTGGAACTGCGCGCGCCGGTTTCCCGCATCTATGGCGAGGACCTCGACTTTCTCTTCGCGGAAATCCGCAAGAAGGGACACCGTCACATGGTGATCAACGAGTCTTTCGTGGACATCAGCGGCGAGATCGACGTCGACGAAACTGGCGACTTGACCATGGAAGTCGTCGTGGACCGGTTCGTCCTGAAGCCCGGCGTGGAAAAACAGTTGGCAAAGGGGATACAGAACGCCCTGGCCGTAGGAGATCAGTTCCTGAAGATACACGTAGCTTCCTGTAGCCAGAAGGGTGCGGCCGAACGGTTCTACGCTGCTTACGGATGTCCGGAACATCATATCGCGGTGGGCGACCTGACCCCGGATTACTTCCAGTTCAACAATCCCACCAGCGCGTGCCGGACCTGTCTCGGGCTCGGTACGTACATGGTCGTGCACAGGGACCTGCTCGTACCGGACAAATCCCTGAGCATCCGGGACGGCTGTTTCGTAAAGGACGCCTTCAATTATAAACCGGATACCTGGTCGGGAAGGGTCATGTACAGCCTTTCCAGGCATATGGGATTCAGTCTGGACACGCCTTTTGCCGCGTTGCCTGCGACCATCCAGGACGTGCTTTTCGACGGCACGCCCGACAAGTTTCCCCTGCTGTCGCCGCCCGATGCGAAAGAGCCGGATCACAAGCTCCTGGGAAAGCCCTGGGGGTTCGGCGGGATCGGTAAGGGAATCGAGCGGAACTACAAGCGGTACCGGCAAAAGCAGGTAGCCAGCTCCGGCATGGAGGCCTGGTTGGAGAAGGTCATGGTGGAGCGGGAATGCCCCGACTGCAAGGGGTCCAGGCTCGACGAAACGCGTCACCGCTTCCGGATCAACGGCCGAACGATCCACGATTTCGGCGAGATCAATTTCGCCGAACTGCGGGATGAGCTGGATGCAATCGAACCGGCGGGACGGCAGAAGATCGCCGGCCAACAGGTGATTCGGGAAGTCACCGGACGGCTCGACCTGTTGCTGGGTATCGGCCTGGATTACCTGAGCTTCAATCGCCGCGCCGGAACCCTGTCGGGTGGGGAAGCCCAGCGGATCCGGCTTTCCACGCAGATCGGCTCGGGGCTGATGGGCATGCTGTATGTACTCGACGAACCGAGCATCGGGCTCCATCCGAAAGACAACGTGAAGATGATCCGGACGCTCAGGCAGCTGCGCGATCTGGGTAACACGGTCATCGTGGTCGAACACGACGAGGAGACTATCCGGGCGGCCGATCATATCGTCGAAATGGGACCCGGCCCGGGTGTGCACGGAGGCGAAGTGGTCGTCCAGGGCGGCCTGGACGACATCCTGAACTGCCAGAAGTCCCCCACCGGGCAGTATCTGTCGGGTGCGCGGACCATCGAGGCGCCCCGGAAGCGGCGCGGAGCCACCGGCAAGAAGCTGCGCATCGAGGGCGCGCGGGAAAACAACCTCAAGGACATTGACGTCGAGATACCCCTGGGACAGTTCGTCCGCGTGACCGGCGCGTCCGGGTCCGGCAAGAGTACGCTGATCAACGAGGTGCTGTTCAAGAAGCTGTATAACCGGCTGTACGACAGCCGCGTGCTGTCCGGAGACCACGACCACATCGAGGGCATTGACCACATCAGACACGTCATCAACATCGACCAGTCTCCCATCGGAAGGAACGCCCGCTCGAATCCGGCCACCTACATCGGATTCTACGACCAGATCAGGACCCTTTTCTCCAAGACGGACGAGGCACAGGCGCGCGGCTACCGTCCGGGCCGGTTCAGTTTCAACGTGGCTGAAGGTCGCTGCGCCGAATGCAACGGAGAAGGTACGATCACCACCCAGCTCTACTTCATGCCCGACGTGGAGGTGCCGTGCGAGGCCTGCAAGGGGGCACGGTACAACCCGGAAACGCTTGAGGTCACCTACCGGGGCAAGACCATCGCCGATGTGCTGAACATGCCCGTCGAGGAGGGGGTCGCCTTCTTCGAAGAAAGGCCATCCATCGCCAGGAAGATCGGGACGCTGGATCAACTGGGCCTGGGTTACCTCACGCTGGGGCAGTCCGCCACCACCCTCTCCGGCGGTGAGGCCCAGCGCATAAAGCTGGCGAGCGAACTGGGCAAACTGCGCCGGGGCAGCCATATCCTTTATATCCTGGACGAACCCACCACGGGATTGCACCTGGCCGACATCGTCCACCTGCTATCCAGCCTGGACCGGTTGATCGAAGCCGGACACACCGTACTGGTCATCGAGCACCATCTCGACGTGATAAAAATGGCCGATCACATCATCGACCTGGGGCCGGAGGGCGGCCACAGCGGCGGTGAAGTCATCGCCACCGGCACGCCCGAAGAGGTGGCGGGTATCGACGCGTCCTTCACCGGCCGGTTTCTGCGGGATCATTTGAGCCATGTCTGTCATGCGTCCGCATAGCGCCGACTTCGGGCACGAATCCGCTCCCGCGCGGGAAACCGCGGGCGAAGACGTGGGATACCTGCTCCACGTCTTTCATCGCCTCGAGCACGGTCGCGATATCATCTGCGGTGTGGGCAAACTTCAGAAAGGAAAGACATTCCTGTTCAAAGACGACCGGGTGCCGCCGATCCTTTATGTCCGGGGCTCAGAAGCGGCGGCGGCCGACGCACGAATTCGTTCGGACGGAATCTCTGCACGAGTAATACCTACCGATTTCACCACGATGGACGGCGAACCCGTCGCCGGCGTCGAGCTTGACCGCGTACGCGATCAGCGAAGCCTGGTCAAAAGCCTGGAGGCGCAGCACACCAGGACGTATGAGGGAGATATACCCTTTGGAAGGCAATACCTGATTGGTCGCGGTCTCCGGGGAGGCGTCCTGGTAAAGGGCTCCTGGACACCGGGTGACCGCGTCGGCCGGGTGTACACCAATCCCGATCTTCAACCGGCGTACTGGGAACCTGCCTTTCGCGTGCTGGCCCTCGATATCGAAACGGATCCCGAAGCCACCACCGTCTACGCCGTGGGCCTGGTCCTTTCCGATTCCGGCGGCGATACGGAATCTGAAGAAATCCACATGGTCGGCGAACCGGCTTCCAATGACCCCGCGCAACTCGTCTGCTGGCCCGACGAGGCTTCCATGCTGCGCGGAGTGGCGGCCCGTATGCTCGAAATGGACCCCGACCTGCTCACCGGATGGAACCTGATCGATTTCGATTTGAAAGTCCTGCAAAGACGATTCAGGGATCTGAACGTGCCGTTTCAACTCGGGCGGACCGGGGACCAGTCCTGGTACCGGTCCGGCGAGGTCTGGGGCGGAAGCACCATGGTGATTCACGGCCGCCAGATCCTGGACGCCCTGCACCTGCTGCGCGGCACGCTGCAAAGGTTCGACGACTACCGTCTGGGCACGGTGGCCCATGCCATTCTGGGACGAGGCAAGCTGCTCGAGGAGGAAGACGGAAGTTCCCGGGCGGAAAAGATCACGGAGGTTTACCGTGAGGACCGGGCGACCTTCTGCGCTTATTGCCTGGAGGACGCCCGCCTGGTGCTCGATATCCTGGAAGCGGAGGGTCTGATCAACCTTACCCTGCGCAGGGGATTGCTGACGGGCCTGCCCCTGGAACGGGCGTGGGTGAGCGTAGCGGCCTTCGACAACATCTACATCAACGCCCTGCACCAACGCGGCATGGTGGCGCCTACGACCGGGGTGGACCGCACCCCGGGCGCAGGGGCGCCTGGGGGACTGATCATACCCGCCAGGGCAGGATTGTACCGCAACGTGTTCGTTTTCGATTTCAAGAGTCTCTATCCGTCCATTATCCGGACGTTCAACATCGATCCCCTGGCGCATATCGAGGCCCAGGGCGTGATGACGGACAATTCCGACGCGGAACCTGGTGATGTGGCTGACGCCGACCGGCTGAAAGACAGCCTCGAAGCCCCCAATG
>CAZZNP010000043.1:27844-29551 GCA_964655785.1 uncultured Gemmatimonadota bacterium | reverse complement strand
GACCGGCTTGCCGGCGGCCCGGGCGGCATTCGGCCGGGATTCCCAGCAGACCCGGGGGCGGGTCTACTTGCCGTCCCGGAGCTCTCTCGATCGCCGGGTGGCGGTTTCGACCGCGCTGATCAACATGCTACGCAACCCGCGGATTTCCAGGTCGTGTACCGCTGCGATGGTGGTACCGCCGGGCGTGAGGACCTGGTCGCGCAACACCGCCGGATGCTTGCCGGTCTCCTGGATGAGCCGGGCGGCGCCGAGTACGGTCTGGGCCGCGAGTTCCAGGGCGACATCTCTCGGCAGGCCCATTTTCACGCCGCCGTCGGACAATGCCTCTATTACCATATATATATAAGCGGGGCCGCTGCCGCTGAGACCGGTTACGGCGTCCAGGAGATGTTCGCTGACGAAAACCACGCGTCCCACCGCCTGAAAAATCCGGGCCGCCATCTGTTTGTGTTCTTCGCCGGCGTACTTGCCCGGGGATATGGCGGCGGCTCCTTCGTCCACCAGGGAGGCGATATTCGGCATCACCCGTACGACGGGATTCTTGGTGCGCGCCATCTCCGTGATCCCGTCGGTCGTCACACCCGCCGCGATCGTGACCAGCAGCTGATCGGGACGGAGGCAGTCCCGTATCTGGTCCACCACGCGTTCGATGGCCTGGGGCTTGAGGCAGATCATCACGATGTCCGCGTCACGCACCGCTTCCCGGTTGTCCGTGGTCCAGCTCACATCCCAGCGCTCGGCCAGGCTCTTGAGATAGTCGGACCGCAGACCGGTAATCACGATGTGATCCGGGGGAACGAGATTCGCTCTGCGTATGCCACCGAGCAGGCAGGATCCCATGTTTCCTGTTCCAAGTATCATGATGCGGCTGTTGTTCAACATGATGCACCTTCCGGTCGGTAAAGCCGGGTATCACCCGACGTGTACGGCGGACACGATTCGGTCCAGGCCAATGTAATCCTTTACGATCTCCATGTTTCCGTATACACGGCGATCCACCATTAGACGGATCAACCGGGCGGACTGTTCCGCGCCGATCTCGAGAGCGATCATCCCGCCTTTCTTCAAATACGCAGGGGCCTGATCGACGAGTTCTCGATAATATGACAGGCCGTCTTCGCCTCCGTCGAGCGCCAACCGTGGTTCGAAGGCGCGAATCTCCTCCGGCAGGCCGTCCATTTCCCGTGAGGCGACATAGGGCGGGTTGGACACGATGAGGTCCAACGCGGGGATGGCGGGCGTGTTCAGCGGCGCCAGCAGCGAACCGCGCTCGAAGACAATCCGGCGACGGCCGCGAAGCAGGCGCCCGGCATTCCTTCTCGCGATCCCCAGGGCCTCCCGGGAGACATCGGTAGCATACCCCTGTACCGCCGGACATTCGAGGGCAAGCGTGACCGCGAGTACCCCGGAGCCCGTGCCGATATCCGCGAAACGCACCGGAGCGCCGACAGGAGTATCTCCGTTCTGCCCGGTCCTCTCCTCGCTGGCGTGCCTGGCCGGGTTACCGGCCTGCCCTCGGCAAAGCCCTTCCAGGTAGGGAAGCACGTGGTCGACGAGCCGTTCGGTCTCGGGCCGGGGGATCAGCACGTCCGGCGAGACCAGGAACTCCCGTCCGTAGAACTCCGCGCTGCCGGTAAGGTATTGGACGGGCTCCCCGTCCATTCTCCGGCTGACCAGCGCCGAAAAACGGGAGGATTCCTGTGGGTC
>CAZZNP010000043.1:8792-27744 GCA_964655785.1 uncultured Gemmatimonadota bacterium | reverse complement strand
CCTGGTCCGCCTGCATCGCGCGGGCCGCCTGGTCTACCGCCTGAAGCACGGTTGATCCGGCAGGGCATTCGAATCTGTTCATATCCCTCTTCCCGGGATGGGGTCATGACGCCGTCAGCTGCGCCATCTTTTCCTCCTGGTCCGCCTCCGCCAGGGACCGGATAATGTCCTCGATGTCCCCTTCCAGGATCTGGTCGATCTTGTAAAGCGTCAAACCGATGCGATGGTCGGTGACCCTTCCCTGCGGAAAATTGTAGGTCCTGATCTTCTCGCTCCGGTCCCCCGATCTCACCTGGGACCTGCGGCTGCTCGCCATTTCCGCTTCCCGCTCCAGCCGGGCCATGTCGAGCAAGCGGGCCCGCAGCACCTTCATGGCCTTGGCCTTGTTCTTGTGCTGCGATTTCTCATCCTGGCACGATACGACCAGGCCGGTCGGCACATGGGTGATGCGCACCGCCGAATCGGTCGTATTGACGCTCTGGCCGCCGGGACCGGAGGAACGGAAGACATCGAAAACGAGGTCTTTCTTCTCGTCGATCTCCACATCCACTTCCTCCGCTTCGGGAAGTATGACCACCGACGCGGCGGAGGTATGCACCCTGCCCTGTGTTTCGGTAACGGGGACCCGCTGCACGCGATGGACGCCGCTTTCGTTCTTCAGTCTGCCGTAGACGCTCTTACCCTCGATCTGGAAAATGACTTCCTTGACGCCGCCTCGTTCGGCGCCATTGGAGTTCAATATTTCAGTCTTCCACCCGCGGCTGTCCGCGTAGCGGCTATACATACGGTATAGCTCGCCTGCGAAAATCGCCGCTTCGTCGCCACCCGTTCCCGCACGGATCTCGCAGATGATGTTTCGCTCGTCCTCGGGATCCCTGGGAATGATCATCCGCGTGAGCTCCCGCTCGACGTCCGTCCTTTCCCTGTCGAGGCTTTCCACTTCGTCCCGGGCAAGCTCGGCCATGTCGGGATCGGCGTCGGACTCCCGCAGCAACGCACGGGCCGATTCGAGGTCATCCAGGATCTTCCGGTATACGCGGTACCGCTCGACCACCGGGGTCAGCTCGTGGTACTCACGTCCGATTTCGCGCATTTTCTGCGGATTGGTGGTTACGGACGGATCCGCCAGTTGACGGTCGAGAGATTCGAATCGTCGAACGATGTTTTCGAGTTGGTGGAGTAACATGGAGGCATGATATAAGGAAAGGGAATCGGCGGCATGCGACGGCCGTGGACAGCCTGGCCTGTCGTGCCTGGAAGGGTCCGGCGACTGCGTC
Source organism: uncultured Gemmatimonadota bacterium (assembly GCA_964655785.1). GTDB lineage: Bacteria > JAAXHH01 > JAAXHH01 > JAAXHH01 > JAAXHH01 > JAAXHH01. The sequence goes on along the minus strand of CAZZNP010000043.1, from coordinate 26,467 downwards.
TGCGACTTACTCGTTTATTCCGTACTTCCTGTTGAAGCGTTCCACGCGACCCGCACTGTCGATCATTTTCTGCTTACCGGTGTAGAAGGGATGGCAGGCCGAACAGATCTCGACGTGGATCGTGTCGATCGTCGAGCGTGTCTGGAAGGTATTGCCGCAGGCACAAGATACCGTGATTACCTTGTATTCCGGGTGAATGCCGGTCTTCATCGGGCTGGCTCCTTGGGGTCTTCGCCATGAATATTGGTAACGCAGGGCTGTTGGTCCTTCAAAACGCCCAGCCAAAAATAGGCGAAGCGACCGGCTCTGTCAAGCATCTTTTGATTGCGATCCGGTCCTTCCGGGACAAATGAGTTGCCGGAGAAAAGCCGGTCCCTTATATTTACTTGTCTTTTTCGATTCGTCCTGAAACTAGTCGGAGTCACGAACGCCGCAAGTCCGCAAGGAGCATTGGCAAGATGGCCTTGATGAAAATATTGAGAGAACGAACCCACGTCGTCATGATTATCCTGGTCATTGCCTTCGTGGGACTGATCGGTCTGGAATGGGGAGCCGACATGACGGGCAGGGGCCCGGGTGGACAAAACGCCGTGGGAACGATCAACGGTGAATCGGTGTCCTACGAGGAAATGCGGTTTGAAGTGGAGCAACAGCAGGAAATCGACCGCCAGCAGCAGGGCGGCAGCCCGGACGAATTCAGGAACCGGGAGATCATAAACGAGGTATGGAACCGCCGGGTAGACCTCACCTTGCTCGAACAGAACGTCGTAAGGCATGGCATCACCGTAACCGACGCCGAGATACTGGAGGCGATTCGCACCAATCCGCCGGAGTACGTACGGCAGCAGGAGGTTTTTCAGACGGACGGCGAATTCGACCAGACCAAGTATCTGCAGGCCCTGAACGATCCGGCCGTCGAAGGCTGGGCGTTTCTCGAAGACCAGTTCCGCATACTGCTGCCCCGGCAGAAGCTCATCAACCGGGTGATCTCGGGCGCCCGCGTCACGGACCTGGAAATTCGGCAGGCCTACATCAATCAAAACGAGCAGTTGACGGCCAAATATCTCTTTTTCGATCCTGAAGACCAGGAGGTGGATCCGGAATCCATAACCGACGGTGACATCGCCGCGTACTATGCGGATCATTCCGAATCGTTTATGGAGGACACCCGGGTTTCGCTATCCTACGTTATGATACCGAAGCAGCCGAGCGTGGCCGATTCCCAGCGGGTCGAACGCCAGATCGAAGAGTTGTACGGACAGCTCGCCGACGGCGCTGATTTCGAAACGCTGGCCCGGGACTTCTCGGAGGACACATCCAACGCCTCCGAGGGGGGCGACCTGGGATTCTTCGGAAGAAACACCATGGTCCCGGAATTCGAGGCGGTCGCCTTCACAACGCCGCCCGGCACCGTCGCGGAACCCGTGAAAACGCCGTACGGCTGGCACATAATCAAGGTGGAAGAGACCGCGGACCGGGACGGTGAAGAACAGGTCCGCGCGCGACACATCCTATTGAAGACCATTACCGGGCAGCAGACCCTGGGCGCCCTGCTCGACAAGGCCACGCAACTGCGAGCCCTGTCGCTCGAGAGCAACCTGGCCGAAGCGGTCCGTGGCATGCCGGATTCCCTGGACATCGAGTCCACCGGGTTTTTCACCGATAGACCCGACGGGTTCATCTCGGGCATCGGATACCTGGTCGGGGCTGCGTCCTTCGCCTTTGGATCGGATCCCGGCGATATCAGCGAAGTATTGGAAAACGCCAATGGTTTCTACGTTCTCTCGAACGCGGAGCTAAAACCGGCAGGCGTGCTGCCCCTCGACGATGTGGCGCTGAACATACGGTCCATCCTTGTGCGGAATCAGAAAATGGAACAGGCCAGGCTGCGGGGCGAGGAGGTCAGGGCGAGCCTCGGAGGTGGAAACCTGGACGCATTGAGCGGCGACCTGGCGGACCGTGTCGCCACCACGGATCCCATCACCCGGCAGCAGGCTTTCATTCCTCGAATCGGGCAGGACCTTGCTTTCATCAAGGGTGCTTTCCAGTTGACGGAGACCGGTGCGCTCAGCGAAGTGGTCGAAGGGGAAAGGGGTTATTACCTCATTCAGCTGGGAACCAGGGAGCCGTTCGACGAGTCGACCTTCGGGATGGTGAAGGATTTCATGAAACGGCAGTTGCTGCTAAAGAAGCAGAACCAGCTTTACGAGGAATGGCTGTCCAAGCTGCGTGAAGACGCAGACATCGAAAACAACCTGCGGTCCTTTTTCGCCATATAGGCCATCCACCGATTCAACGGCCAACACCGCCAGCCTGGCCAGTGCAGTCAGCCCCGGCAGCCCCATCCAGTGCGGCCAGTGCAGCCAGCCCCGGCAGCCCCAGCCAGTGCGGCCAGTGCAGCCAGCCCGGCCATCCCGGCCAGCCCCGGAGGAAGCCCGCTACATGATCCGCTCGCCCATGGCGGCGATCATCCTCCGGGCACGCAGTCTCGACTCGTGCTTCTGCTGCGCCAGGCGGTTCCGCGTCGGTTTCTCCACCTGCAATTGTACGTGAAACCTGAAGCACTGAGAAGTGCCTGATGGGCGCACGGTCATGTGATTGAGTCTTTCCTCGTCGAAGTAGAACCGGATGCCTTCGTCAGGAAAGCCGGGCCACTGGTGCGCATCCGCGTACTTGCCAGCCACGAAGGTTTCCGAAGCAATTACGGGCTGACCGTCAAGCGACAGGGTCTCGCCGTCCCGGACGCGTTGTCCCAGTTCGGCGCATCGCCTGAGGATTTCGATCTTTCGCGTCAAACCTTCCAATCCCGCGAATTCTCCCCACCTCGGAACGGGCACGACATCGGTCACGAAGCATCCTATTTCGGGATCCAGGTATATCCGTTCGTCGATCAGGTCGTAGACCGTCGTCCCGATGGAGGCGGCATAGGCCGCCACTTCTGCGAGCAGGATCGCGGCAAAGACCCCGTCCTTGTCCCGCACGTGCCCGTGCCTTCCCATGGCCGTAGCCGTGGCCGGCGGTCCGCCCAGGATACTGAATCCGTTGCTCTGTTCCAGGCAGCCCGCGTTGTAGCTACGAGGCTTGTCTTCCATGTCCTCGGTCTGATAGATGATGTCCTTGAAACGGGGATCCGACAGGTCGTCTCCCGACCATACGCGTTCGACCGCATTGGCGATCAGACCGAAACCGACCCAGGTCTTGATCACGCCGAGCCCGTACTTTCGCGCGAGCCGCACCAGTGCGTCCGTCGTTATGTGGGAGAGTACGATGAAGGACTCTTCCGGCCGGGGCTGAATCGTCCTTGAGTTCCCGGCGCCCCGGTAGAGCCGGTACCAGAGCAGCAGGGACCATGCGTCGTCGGCCGAAAGCAGGATATGGGACCGGTTCTCGTGGTACGGGCGTCGGTCCCGGGGGACCTTGATCACGAGCCCAGCGCGGTCGGCGTCCGGGTCGGTCCCGATCATCAGGTCGAGATCCTCCAGCGCTTGCTCACCGTACTGTTCCCTGTAGGCGTCCACGGCAATCTCGGCCGCCGTGGGGTCTCCGGGATCCGGTTGCTGTTCCGGGTGTTCCTGAAAGGCGGGGAACAGGCCGTTGAGTTCGTTCAACTGGTGGCCGGTTATCCTGTCCACGCGGGTAAAGCCGAAATCGTCCAGCAACCGTGGCACGGCCATCCTTCCGGCCCCGTGAAACGCACAGTAACCGACGGCTACGGAAGGCGCCCAGGACTTCATCATGGCCGGGTCGGATATGAATCCCCTGATCTGATCCTGGTACATCCGGTGGATATCGACACGGGGACGATCGAGATAGTCGAAGCCGGGCAGCGGAGCGGCGCCGCCCAGAAACACGAGCCGGTTGCCGTCCCTGCCGGGATCTTCGGGGCGATCCGGATCGACACCGGCATCATCGCAGTCCACGAGGGCTACGTGGGCCGGGGTAGTCTTCCGGATGTAGTCGTTGTAGATAACCGCACGTTCCCCCGGGGGAAACTGCGAGCCCGTCCCGGCGGAAAGTTTGTAGCCATTGTACCTTCGGTCGTTGTGGCTCGCCGAGATCAGGATACCCATGTCGGCGCCCAGCGTCGGAATGGCGAAGGTCATTTCCGGATAGGGACAGGCCTCGTCGAACAGGTAGACTTTCATCCCCGCCGCAAGGAATACGCGGGAGACCAGGCGGGCGAAATCCTGGCCCGCCACCCGGCTGTCGTATCCGATGACGATGGACCCGAGTCCATGATCGGTAGCGTATTTCGCCACACCCGTGGATTTCAGCAGGAGAACGATGTTGTTGAGGGTATTCGGCCCCTTTAGGATGGGGGCATCCATGCCGTCGCGGGAGAGCGACAGCAGTTCATCATCCGACATCGCGGCCTTGCCGCGTATTCCCGCGGTGCCGAACTTGATCTCGTCCACGAAGGCTTCGACCAGTTCGGCCCACCTCGCCGCTTCGACGGCGGTCCTCAGTCCGTCACCGAGCCGGGGGGACAGCCGGCTGATGTGGGGGTCGGTCAGCCAGCAACGTAGATTCGGGACCACGTTGCGGCGGGCCTGTTCGTAGAGACCTTCATCTATCAACCCGCGCCGCAGCTGACCTTCGAGGAAGTCGAATATCCCGGCTTCCGCCTTCCGAAGGACGGCGTCGTCGGCGATCGCCATGGGATCACCCGCTGGCGATATGGACCTGCGTACGGTTCTTCCCAAACCGGCGGAACTGAACGACGCCATCCGCGAGGGCGAACAGGGTGTCGTCGTTACCGCGCCCGACGTTGTCGCCAGGCAGAATACGCGTTCCACGCTGCCGGACCAGGATGTTGCCGGCCCGGACGCGCATGCCGTCTCCGGTTTTCACACCAAGGAACTTCGGGTTGCTGTCCCTGCCGTTGCGAGAACTCCCTACACCTTTCTTGTGGGCCATGGTCCTGGCTCCTCTCCAATCAGTTGGATACGCTTGGATCGTAGTTGATGCCGGTTATTTCGAGCGCGGTGTACGGCTGCCTGTGCCCTCTCTTCCGGCGGTAGTTCTTGCGGCGTTTCATCTTGAACACCACGATTTTGGGATGACGTCCCTGTTCGGTAACCTTGGCGGTCACGGTGGCCCCGGCGACCGTCGGCGTACCGACCAGCGTCTCTCCGCCGCCCAGAAGGAGAACCTGATCTATGGTAATCTCTTCTCCCACTTCGGCGGCTATCTTCTCGACCTCGATCGTGTCTCCTTCGTTGACACTGAACTGCTGATCGCCCGATTTGATCACAGCGTACATCGATCACTCCTTATTCCTGGGTCCAGGTCCCGCTTACTTGAATTCGTCCGTCACGTCCAGGTCCCGCTTACTTGAATTCGTCCGTCACGTCCAGGTCCCGCTTACTTGAATTCGTCCGTCACGTCCAGGTCCCGCTTACCGGAGTACACGCGGAATTCCTCCACGTGCAGAAACGGATCTTCCTCGACCTGGAGTTGTATCTTGTATTCGTCCTGCAGGTTTACCAGCTTCTCCTTGCCGTTCTCGTTCAGGCTCAACGCCACGGTCGGATGGACCTTGAGTCTGAGCCTGCGTTCTCTCAGACCCGGCTTGGCACGCTTCAGCCACCGGCCGATCTGGGTAACCATGGTGATGCGCGACATGATTCGCCCGGTTCCGTCGCATACCGGGCACGCCTCACTGAAGGTGAACAGCAGACTTGGCCGAATCCGCTGGCGGGTCATCTCTACCAACCCGAACTCGCTGATCTCCTTGGACATGCGCGTTCTCGCGCGGTCGCGGGACATGGCCTTAACGAGCTCCTGGTGGACCTGGCGCCGGTTACCCCGGTCTTCCATGTCGATGAGATCGATAACGATAATGCCCCCGATGTCCCTGAGCCGCAGCTGCCGCGCGACCTCGGCGCAAGCTTCCAAATTGGTCTGGAACACGGTTTCTTCGTGCCCCTTCGATCCGGCGTACCGTCCCGAGTTCACGTCTATCGTCACCAGCGCCTCGGTGGGTTCGATGAGTATGTACCCGCCGTTCTTTAGCCAGACTTTCCGGTGGAGCGCCTTACCGATCTCGTTCTCGATGCCATAGGCGTCGAACACCGGCGCTGTCCCGTCATACATGTGCACGCGCGAGCGCAACTGGGGCGCCACGCCTTTGAGGTACGACAGGATATCCTTGTAGACCGACTTCGAATCGATGATCACGCTGTCGATGTCGGGGGTGAACAGATCGCGTATCATCCCGGACGTCATTTCGACGTCCTTGTGTATCATGGCGGGGGCTGGTGTTTTCCCGACCTGCTTCTCGATGTTCCGCCATATCTTCGTCAATTGCTTCAGATCGTTCTTCAATTCGGAATCCGATTTGCCCAGGGCGGCGGTGCGCACGATTACCCCGCAGTCATCGGATTTGACTTGCCTGGCCAGGTCCCTCAGCCTGCGCTTCTCGCTCCAGTCGTCGATACGTCGTGAAACGCCGACGTAATTGGCATGGGGAACCACCACGAGAAACCTGCCCGGCAGGGATATCTGGGAGGTTACGCGCGGTCCCTTGGTGCCGATGGACTCCTTGGTGATCTGGACGACGATTTCCTGGCCTTCCTTGACCATCTCCTGGATCTTGTATTCCCGGTCCCTGCTCCTACCGGTTCCCGAATCCTGGTTTTCGTCGTCATCGAAATCTATCCAGTCGCCCCCCCCGGTGACATCCGAGGCCTGCAGGAAGGCTGCCTTGTCCATGCCGATATCCACGAAGGCCGCCTGAATACTCGGTATGACCGCAGTTACAACGCCCTTGCAGATATTCCCGACAACGCGTTCATGTTCCGGCCGTTCGACCAACAGCTCGACGAGATGGTCGTCCTCGAGCATCGCAATGCGCGTTTCATGCGTAGCTGTTTCAACTATGATATCTTTCCGCAAATAAAACCCTTCGGTCTGGTCCACTGGGTGCTGGTTAACGTAGAATTTCCAAAGCAGTAAAATATAACACGTGGAACGGCTGGTGTCAAGTTCCGACTGGAAAGTACGGTCGTAACTTCGCCAGCACCTCGCCAGGTTCGAGTGTCGTCATGCAGATGTTCCCGATGGTACATGCGGTCAGGTTGCAGCCGAGACAGTCGACGCTTTCCTTACGCACCACCCCGTGCCCTTCCCCCCAGGGACCCTGGGCGCGGGGGTCGGTCGGACCGAAAATACCCACCGTGGGGACGTTCAGCGCCGCGGCCATGTGCATCGGTCCGCTGTCGTTGCTGACCAGCAGGAGGCACCGCTTCAGATAAGCGCCGAGTTCCGCAAGGTTCACCGCCGGGAGCAGGAGGGGACGGTTGCGCATGGCGCCCGCGACCTCCGCGGCAATCCCTTCCTCGCCCGGGCCCCACAGGATGAGGACTTCCACGCCGTATTCGTCGATCAGGGCGTCCGCCAGACGGCCGAAACGGTCCGGCGGCCAACGCTTGACTGTCCATCCTCCGCCCGGGTTCAGCCCGACGACAGCGCGGTTTTCCGGGACGTTCTCATCCAGCCAGTTCCGAGCCCGGGCGTCGGCCGATCCCGGAATGGCGACTACGGGCCGGTCGGTGGCCACCGGGACGTCCAGGGCCTCCAGGGCCTCCAGGTGGAAAAGGACCTCGTGCCCTGCCTGTTCAGGGGGATTGACCACGATGTTGTATGCGAGTCGGCGAACCCGAAAGGCGTAACCGACCCGGTCCTGCGCCCCGGTCAGCCAGGTCAGTACGGCGCTTCGGGGGTTTCCGAAGAGGTCTATGGCTAGATCAAAGCGTTTTCGCCTCAGGTTGCGGTAGAATCGCGCCTGCTCGCGCCAGGACCGCCGGAAACCGGCCCGTTTCCAGCGTCGAACAGGCAGCACGATGAGATCGTCCAGGAAGGGATTCCACCGCAGGACGTCTGCGGAGGCCTCTTCCGTCAGAAACGAGATGCGGGCCCGGGGGAACCTCCGCCTCAGGTTCTCGATGACCGGCGTAGCGAGGACGACGTCACCGGTGGCTCGCAGCTTGATGGCGAGAATACGTTTGGGCCTATCGGGCATAAACCGTTCCGTGGGGGACCGCTATGCTGACCGGTCCAGTATGGATTCGGCGGTGTCGAGTACGCTCCGCGTCGAAATCGATTCGATGCAGGGTGTCGGACGGACGCAGTGGTCGCGGCCGCAGCAGGTATCCGTCTCGGCCCGCAGCGCCACGTGCCCTTCAGACTCCGGATAGGGAAACCAGATATCCGGACGGCTCGGGCCGAAGAGGCCGATCGTGGGCGTGCCCACGGCGGCCGCGACATGCATAGGACCACAGTCGTTGGATACATACAGGCGGCAGCGTTGTATCAACGCGGCGAGGCGGGTGAGCGAACCGGTGTCTACGACGGGACAGCCATGGCCGGACAAGGCGTTCACTGCATCCACGTCCTCCCGCAGGCCCGGCCCCGCCACCAGGAGGACCGACGCACGCTGTTCTTCGATCAGCCCGGCCGCCAGTTCGGCGAAATGGCCCGCGCTCCAGGTCTTGGCCGGCCAGCTGGCGCCGGGGTTCAGTGCGACGACCGGACGGGCGCCGTCGATTCCCCGCGCCGCGAGCCAGGATTCGGCCCACTCCGCGTCTTCGGCCGATAAGTGCATTTCGGTCCGATCGTCCCCGACCGGAACCCCGATGGTCCGTACGGCGTCCAGGTAGGCATCGACCACGCGGCGGGATCCGGACCGCCTGATCTTGACGTTATACGCCCGGCCCCTGCCTCGTACATCAAAGCCGACCCGGTACCGCGCACCGGTGGCCAGGGTGAGCAACGCGCTCCGGGGATTGCCGAAGAGGTCGATCGCCAGGTCGAAACGCCGCTTCCGCAGGGAACGGAGGAACCGCACCTGCGCGGCGCACCGGGTCAGCACGGCACGGCCCGGGAGGAGCTCGTCCGGCAGCACGATCACTTCTTCCAGATGGGGGTTCCGGGCAAGGACCGCCGCGGGTCCCGACTCCGCCAGGTAGTACAGGGCCGCATCGGGGTAGCGGCGTTTCAGCGCCCTGATCACCGGCGTGGTAAGCACCACGTCGCCAATGAACCGCAAACGGGATATGAGTATCCTGTCCAATTCCGGAGCTTCCATGGGTATCCGCCGTATCATCCGGGCGCGGCAACCGGTTAAGGTTGAATGGTCCGCCGCGTCCGGATTCGTGTCTACGCCCGGTTCTCGCCCGCGTCAGCGCCTGCGTCCAGGTCAGCGCCCGGCCCACCCGGATGTGGACCGCAGGATCTCGCGGTCGGTGACCACGGGTTCGGGGCCGGACCGCCGCCGCTCCATCACGGCCCCACGCAGGGCCACCGCGTCCACGAGTGCGCCTAGAAAAGTCAAATCGCCCCTCAATACGGCGGCAAAGGAACGGGCGGCCATCCAGCAGGCGTGCGCGGCCAGGTACCGGCCGTCCCGCAGATTGCGCCACACGAAGAGGATCCGGTTTCTCATGCTGACACGTTCGACCCGGGCCCGGTCGTACCGGGCGCCGATCGTGGCGCCGTGATCGTGGGTGAGACCGCTTTGCGGCTCGTAGCGCACGGTCCATCCCCGCTGGTACGCGCGGTAGGACAGGTCCAGGTCTTCCGAGTAAAAGGGCGCGTACAGGGTATCGAAACCACCGAGCGCCAGGTACTTCTCCCTGGAAACCGCCATGGCGGCGCCGTTTGCGTACAGCGTGAGGCTTCCGGATGACCGCTCGGACTCCTGTTCGGCCCACCTGAGCCGGAGCAGCCCGCAGTGCATGGCCCCCCTGACCAGTCCCCCGCCCGGACGCCCGTCCCCGGCCTGGTAGACCCGAGGATTGACGGCGAACAGCCGTTCATCGCTGAAGTGGTGGAGGAGCGGGTCCAGGAACGGCCCGGTCGCCACGACATCGTTATTGAGCAGGACCACCACGTCGTGCGAAGCCCGGGCTAATCCGGTATTGCACGCCGCGGCAAACCCCCTGTTCTCCTCGTGCCTGGCCAGGACCGCTTCCGGAAAAGCCGCCCCGATCCTCTCGACTGTGTCGTCGACGCTGCCGTCGTCCACCACGACGATTTCCGCCCGGTCCGCTTCCCCGTGATCTTTCAGGGAGCGCAGGCACCGTTCGATCAGGGAACCCGCGTTCCACGTCGGAATCACGATGCTGCATCGCTTGCCATGTGCCATGATTCAGTCCGAATCCCGCCTCACGACGAGGACCGCGGCCGGTTTTCCGCGCCATCCCTCACCTGGGATTCGCGCTGCCAGACCTTGACCAGCCTCAGGAAAGAATAGATGCCCATGCACAGGCTGAAAAGCAGGCCGGGGAACCCGTCGCGGAACCCCTTCTTTACGATGTAGCATTTCCAGGCCATCCCGAGGGGCGACAGAACCAGTCGCAGCCGTCCCACGCGCTGTCCCGCCAGGACCCGCTCCTCCGCGTCCACCGAGGTGTACTGGTTGATCCGTACGATGAAATCGGAAAGCGAGTTGTGCGAATCGTGGTAAAGGTCTTCGTGGATCAGGCCCGGTTCGCCGCTGCCGTTCACCTCGATATGGGCGTGTGCGCCGCCCGTCCAGTACCCCTTTCCTTTTCTCAGCAGCCGGGGCTGGTAACTCGGATTGAGGGTGCCGTGACGGATCGGAAACCCAAGGAAGTGTTCCAGGCGATGGATCTTGTAGGCGTCGTAATCCCCGCCGTCCCGCAGCAGTGACCTGATGCGCTTCTCGAGACCGGAGGTGACGTATTCGTCGGCGTCGAGAAAGAGGATCCAGTCTCCGGTGGCCTGCTCCATGCCGAAGTTCCGCTGGTCGGCGAAACCGGACCACGCGCGCCGGAAGACGCGGCTGGTGTAATCTTCCGCGATGTCCACCGTGTCATCGGTGCTGTAGCTGTCGACCACGACGATGTCGTCGGCCCAGGAAACGGGATCCAGGCAGCGGCGGAGCTTCCTTTCCTCATTGCGGGTGATTACCACGACGGACAGCGATAGCATGGGCATGCCGATTTGTGTGCGATGTCAGGAGGACCGGCCCGCCGCACCGGATTCGGCGTCGGCGGAGCCGCGTATCTGCAGGTGCCACAGCTTGGCGTACTTGGTGAAAACGTAACATGCGGACAGGCCGCAAAGGATGAGACCCGGCAGACCGTCCAGGAAGCCTCGCTTTAGCACGTACATTTTCAACAGGGTAAAAATCGGGCGGAACACCAGATCTGTCAAACGGAAACGCCTGCCCGACAGGTACAGCTGGCGAGCGCCAAGACTGGTAAAACTGTTGAATTTCACCAGGTAGTGATGGAGGGTGGGATCGGTATCGTGCACCATGGGATGTTGCAGATCGCCGGTCGGACCCTGGATGCGCAACGATTCGTGGACCTCGTCTTCGGTGAACCGGGGATCGGCCCCGCGGCGGAACAGGCGCAGGACATAGCCGGGATACCAGCCGCAGTGCCGGATCCAGTATCCGAGGAAAAGCGTCTTGCGGGCGATGCGGTATCCGGCATACTCTCCGGTATCCACCGCGGCGAGGATTTCATCCCGCAGGTCCGGGGGCACGCGCTCGTCCGCGTCAAGCCAGAGCACCCAGTCCCCGGTGGCATGCTCCAGGGCCAGTTGCTTGGTCCCGCCGTACCCAAGCCACTCCGTTTCGATGAGCCGGTCTGCATACTTCCGAGCGATGGCGACGGTATCGTCCGTGCTCCCCGAGTCCACGAGCACGATCTCGTCGGCGAACCGCGCGCTCTGCAGGCAGGTCTCGATCCGGCGGGCTTCGTTCCGGGCTATGATTATGACGGAAAGGGACATGGCGCCGGCTCCCGTGGATCAGCGCTCCGGGGCCGCCTCGATCATCACCGCGGGACCCGCGTCCTCCGGTTCCCTGACCGAGTCGATCATGGCCTCGATCTCCGGACGGGGCCGGGGGAACAGGGGCGTGAGCGACAGGGTCACGGCGAAGTTGATCAGCATGCCGATCGTGCCGATCCCCTGGGGGTTGATGCCGTTGGAGAACAGTCCGAAGGTCCATGTTTCCATACCGAAGAAAACACAGGCGATAATGTAGAAGGCCGTGAAACCGATTCCCGCCACGATGCCGCACACGGCGGGCACGGTCCCCACGCGCTTGCTGAATATGCCCAGGACGATGGCGGGGAAGAAGCTCGCCGCCGCGAGGCCGAAGGCGAAGGCGACGACCTGGCTGACGAATCCGGGTGGATAGATTCCGAATATGCCGGCCACGACCACGGCCATCCCGATCACGCCGCGGCCCACCGCGAGGCGCTGCTTCTCGCTGGCCTGTGGACGCAGTACGCGGTAGTAGAGGTCGTGGGAAACGCTGGAGGAAATGACCAGCAGCAATCCGCTCGCTGTCGAGAGGGCCGCCGCCAGGCCGCCGGCGGCCACCAGCGCGATGATCCAGCTGGCGAGTTCGGCCATTTCCGGCGTAGCGAGCACGATGATGTCCCGGTCCGGACCGGAGAGCCCCCGGGCCCGCAGCGCCGTCCGCCCGTCCGCGCCTGCAGCGCCTTCCGAATCAAGCCATGACCGGTGGGCGAGCTGCACGGCGGAAAGTTCGGCGGCCGACAGGGAACCGCTGCGAAAGATCTCGTTGTCTTCTCCTGCCGAATACCGCATGACCCCGTCCCCGTCGTCCATCCACAGGATCAGGCCCGTCTTCTCCCAGTTCTCGAACCACGACGGGAGTTCCTGCGCGGTCTTCCCGTTGAGGCTGTCGATCATGTAGTACCGCGCGAAGGCCGCGGTGGCGGGCGCCGTCAGATACAGCAGGGAAATGAAAAGCAGCGCCCAGAAAGCGCTCCATCGCGCCGCTTTGACCGACTTGACGGTGTAGAACCGGACGAGGACGTGGGGCAGGCCGGCCGTACCCACCATCAGCGCGAGGGCCACGCAGAATACGTTGACCTTATCCCAGCCACCCACGAAGGTGGCCGTATAACTACTGAATCCCAGATCGGTCTGTATCTGGTTCAGTTTCTCCAGCAGGTACACCCCGGTCTGGCCCGCGATGGAAGGTTCCAGTGTGCTGCCGAGTCCCGCCTGCGGAAGGGGACTGCCCGTGAGCTTGATGCTGATGGCGATCGCGGGGATGAGAAAGGCGGTGATGAGCACCCAGTACTGGGCGACCTGCGTCCACGTGATGCCTTTCATGCCGCCCAGCGTGGCGTAGATGAAGACGATGGCCATCCCGATGATCACGCCGACGTGGATGTCCACTTCCAGGAACCGGCTGAAGACGACCCCCACCCCGCGCATCTGTCCCGCCACGTAGGTGAAACTGATGAAGATCGCGCACGTCACGGCCACGATGCGCGCCACGTCCGACGCGAAACGGTCGCCCACGAAGTCCGGCACGGTGTAGTGGCCGAATTTGCGGAGGTAGGGTGCGAGCAGCAGCGCCAGCAGCACGTAGCCGCCCGTCCACCCCATGAGATAGACGCCGCCGGCGTACCCCATCGTGGAAATCAGCCCGGCCATCGAGATGAAAGACGCCGCACTCATCCAGTCTGCGGCCGTGGCCATTCCGTTGGCCGCCGCGGGGATGCCCTGCCCGGCGACGTAGAACCCCTTGGTGTCCCGGACGCGGGTTCTCCACGCGATGAAAAGGTAGAGGCTGAAGGAAAGGGCTACGAATAGATAGGTCCACGCCTGTACGGACATAGGCCGGGTCTAACCTTTCTGTTCCGCGTTTTCGAGTTCGCGTCGGTGCCGGTTGTCCAGGCGGTTCATGTAGAGGCAATAGGCCAGGATGAGCAGTACGAAGACGATGATGCTGCCCTGGTGGGCGAACCAGAAACCCAGGGGATAGCCGGTGCCGGATATCTGGTAGGCGTTGAGCTTGTCCGCGAACAGGATGCCTGCCCCGAGACCGGCCAGGGCCCAAAGTCCGAGCAGTACGGCCATGATGCGTATGTTGGCCCGCCAGTACCGGCGCAGGGCCAGCGCGGCTCTGTTTCCGGCACCTTCTGCGGTGGTACCTGTCGATGCGGACATGTGGACCCTCCGGGTAATCCCGCTCATTTCAAGACTTGACGACGGTCAGGTTCGCCTCGACGTACATCCCAGGAAAGATAAAGGCCAGGTATTTCTCCCACCTGCGGGGAAACAGATTTGCGAGCAGGCTGATGCCCAGCATGCGGTAGAGGTCGCTGAAGATCAGCCTGCATCCATCCAATCGGAACCGTCCGTCCCGGCACATCTGGGTGATCGTCACGTAGCCGAAATGATGGTAGTGGGTCAGGTCGCCATAGGACAGCTGCGAAGAGTAATGGGGCGTTACGATACGGATCGAAGCCCCTGGCCGCGCAATGCGGTAAACCTCGTCCATGGCCCGGGCCGGCTGTCGGATATGTTCCAGAATGTGGGACATCTCGATATGATCGAACCGGTCGTCGTCGAAGGGATAGGGGTAGTCGTCCAGGTCGTGCACGACGTCCACGTGCGCCGCATCGCGGATATCCAGGCCGATGGCGTTTTCCAGTTTAGCGAAAGGGCCGCAGCCCAGATCGAGTTTGGTCGCCATGTTCACCTGTTTCCATGCCTGTTGCGGCCTTCGTCCGAGCGGGCAACATGGTACCTGAAGACCGGGTGCGTGTCAAGTCAATTAGGCCGGACGCGGTCCGGGATCAGACCCGGATAATCTCACGAGTTTCGCCGGTTTCGACGTCGCGGGAGTCATCGAGCATGGCGACGATCTCGCGGCACACCCTGTCCGCCTGGATCTCTTCGATCCGCTGGTTGACGGCGTGGAAAGCGCGGTGCCTGCCGCCGGGCGGTTTCCAATAAGCCGGATCGCTCGTGGCGTGGAAAGATAGGGTGGGCGTGCCTACCGCGGAGGCAAGGTGGAGTACCCCGGTATCGTTGCATACGAGCAGGTCCGCGGCGTGGAGCACGCCGGCCACCGTACGTAGCGGCATGGGCGGTAAACAGTGTAGAGGCGTCGATACCGCCTCGCGCAGGGCGCGCAGCGACTCCGCTTCCCCCGGCGCCTGTATGACCAGGATCCGGGCGGAAAGCCGACCGGCCAGCTCGTCGCATACACGGGCCAATTGGCCGACCGGATACCGTTTCCTCGCGTCCCCGGTTCCGAAGTGGACGGCAATCACGGGGCCTTCGGGCGTGCCAAGACCTACGGGCGTGCCGGGGCTGTCGGACGCGCCGGGACTGTCGGGCGCGCAGGGGCCTTCGGGCGCGCCGGGGCCTTCGGGCGCGCCGGGGCCTTCGGGCGTGCCGGGACCACCCGCCAGACCAGCGATCACTTCCCGTCCCTCGGTCCGCTCGTCTTCGGACATGGCATAGCCGTAGGAAAGGTCCTCCGTATCCGCGCCGATGTAACGCACCACGTCCAGGTTCCGCTGGATCTGGTGCCTTGGACCGGGATCGACGGGTACGTTGACCGTGTAGAACGGATTATGGTCGAGATGGTCGAAAGTGGGCGTGGCGGGTCCCAGGACCACCTGGGCGCCCGAAAGCCAGGCGATGATGTCGCTGGAAAAGGAATGGGAAACCGTGTTGAATACGACGGCGAGGTCGACGGACCCTCGCATCAGGTCGACGAAGGAACGGATGTCCCGGGGCCGCCAGCGGAATCCGGATTCGTGGAATACCAGGACATCGTCTACGTCCGGATTGCCAAGGGCCACGGGGTACAGGTAGGCGCGGACGACCAGGGTCAGATGCGCATGGGGAAACCGTGTCCGCAGCGCGCGTATCGCGGGGGTTGTCAGCAGGTAGTCGCCGAACTGATCGTGTTGGCGTATGATCAGGATCCGGTTGATACTGTCCGGGTCGATCACACCGGGAAGGCCGGGTGGACCGGGCGGACCGGGAGGACCGGGCGGGTCGATCGCGCCGGGCGGACCAGGGGGCGCGCGGCGTGGTCCCAGGGGATGCCTGGCCAGCCATTTGAGCACCCGGGTCTTTAATCCCTTCTCGATTGGATACCACATCATCCGCCGTCCGTCTTCCATTATCCCGCGACGGGTTCCTGGTCGCGGAACTGCAGGTTGTAAAGCTTCCTGTACAGTCCGTCCTCCCGGATCAGCGATCCGTGAACGCCGGTCTGCACAATCCGGCCGCGGTCGACCACAACCACCCGGTCGGCCTTCTGAACAGTCGACAGGCGATGGGCAATAACCAGGGCCGTCCTCCCCGTCATCAACCGTTCGATCGCCTCCTGGACCAGCATCTCGGACTCGGTATCCAGGCTGGAGGTGGCCTCGTCGAAAATGAGGATCTGGGGGTCCTTCAGAATGGCCCGCGCGATGGCGATGCGCTGCCGCTGGCCCCCGGAGAGCCGAACGCCGCGCTCCCCGAGATTGGTTTCGTATCCGTCGGGCAACTCGTCGATGAAGCCATCCGCGTTGGCGGCGGCCGCGGCGGATCGTATCCGGTCCAGGGGCATTTCGCGCACGCCGTAGGCGATGTTGTTCCGGACCGTGTCGTTGAACAGGATCACGTCCTGCGTCACGATGCCCATCTTTTCCCGGAGGGACGCCACGGTGACCGAGCGCAGGTCCCTTCCGTCTATCTCGATGCGCCCGCCCGTCGGGTCGTAGAACCGCGCTACTAAGTCCACCAGGGTGGACTTGCCTCCACCGCTCGGTCCTACGAGAGCCACGGTCTCGCCGGATCGGACCACGAGGTCGATTTCCTCCAGGGCGGGTTCGGCGGCCCGGTCGTACCGGAAGGTAACGCGGTCGAAACGTATTTCCCGCCGCAGGTCGGGCAACCGCTCCGCGTCCGGTGCGTTCCTGATCTCGGGCGCGGTGTCCAGGACCGAAAACACGCGGTCGGCGGCCGCGATGCCCTCCTGTATCCGGTTGTGTACCTGTCCGAGTTCCTTTATCGGTTTCATCATGGAAAAGAGGGCGAGAAAGAAGGTCAGAAAATCCTCCGGCGCCAGCAGGCCGCCTTCGAGGACCTGCTGGCCGCCGTACCAGAGGATCGCCAGTCCGACGAAGCTGCCCAGGATCTCCGTGATGGGACTCGCCAGGTTGTGCATGTGCGTCAGGCGTAACAGCGTCTGAAAGTAATGCTGCGTCTGCCGCTTGAACTTGTCGATCTCGAAAGACTCCATGTTGAAGGCCTTGACCACCCGTACGCCGGCCACGGTTTCCTGGAGCGTCGAGGTCAGATCGGCCATGGCCTCCTGTGAGGCCGTGCTGCTCCGGCGCAGCCGTCTGCCCACCGTGGTGATGACGAGGACGCTGAAGGGCAGCAGCACCAGGGAGACCAGCGTCAGTTGCCAGCTCAGGATCACGAGGATCGCGAGGTAGACCACCACCAGCATGGGTTCCTTGATCAGCGTCCCGAAGGCGGCGGAGACAGTCCCGTTTATCTTCATGACGTCGTAGGACACGCGGGATATGAGTTCTCCGGTGCGTTCACGGTGGAAATAGGACAGCGAAAGTCTGTGCAGGTGAATATAGAGGTGGTTCCTGAGGTCTTTGATGACCCCATTCTCGGCGTAGGCCATCAGGTAGGCCTGCAGGTAACTGCTGATATTCTTGAGCAGGAGGATGAACAGGATGATCAGGCAGAGGCGTTCGAGGGTGGCCTGCCGGGTCGGCCGGGTGATCAGGGCGTTGGTGCGATCTTTCAGCGCCTCCCGCAGGCCTGTCATCCCGGTGCGCTGTTCCAGTCGGTTCGCAGAATCGCGGGCCACGTCGAACTGCCCGGCCTGACCGCCCGGCGGG
>CAZZNP010000043.1:7086-8692 GCA_964655785.1 uncultured Gemmatimonadota bacterium | reverse complement strand
TCGGTTCGCAGAATCGCGGGCCACGTCGAACTGCCCGGCCTGACCGCCCGGCGGGGCGCCTTCGGTCTGTACGGTCTCCTGGCCGAAAAGAGTCTGCAGAAAGGGCAGGGCGACCCAGATCGTGGCGCTGCTGGTCAGCGCGAAACAGGCCATGCAGACCATGGCGCCGGCCATGAAGTACCAGTAAGGTTTTACGTATGAGAGTATGCGGAGATACAGGTTCATGAGGGTCGGAGTCAGGGTCAGGCGGGATCGGGTAAAGTCATTCGGCAGGCGCCATCGAAGCAGTGTAGAGTACTTCCACGCGGTCGGTCATGGCATCGAGATTGAAGCGTTCCCTGGTCTGCCCGCGGCCGTTCGCCGCAATGCGCGCGCGCAACCGCCCGTCCGTCAGCAGCGATTCGACGGACCGCGCCAGCCCTTCCGCGTCGCCTCCCTGGAAGACCAGGCCCGTCACGCCGTCCTCCACGGTATCCAGCGTCCCGTCGGAACGGGTCGATACGCAGGCCACGCCCATGGCCATCGCCTCGATGACGGTCGCGCCGAATCCCTCTGCTCTGGAGGGGAATATAAAAACGTCCATGGCGTTCAGCAAGGCGGGAATGTCACGCCTGAAACCCGTGAACAACACGGTATCCACAAGGTCGAGGTCCCGGGCATACCGAACGATCCCGTCGCGGTAGGCTTCCTCCCCGTAGCTGGCCTCGCCCGCCACGACGAACCGCAGGGGCCTGTCGGGATGACGGTCCTGCAGCAACCGGGCCGCCTTCAGGAACTCTTCGAAACCCTTTCCCGGAGAAAGGCGCCCCACGGTCCCCACCACGACGGCACCCTCCGGGATATCGAGCGATCTTCTCGTTTCGCCCCGGTCGTAACGGGCGGGATCGAACCGGTCCAGGTCCAGGGCAGGATGCACGGTAACCACGCGTTCCGGCGCGATGGGACAGGTTTCGCGCACGTTCCGGTTCAACGTCTCCGACACCGTGATGACCCGGGCAACGCGGCGGTACAGCCAGCGGTGCAGGGGGTCCTTTTTCGTGACGTAGGAACCCACGTG
Source organism: uncultured Gemmatimonadota bacterium (assembly GCA_964655785.1). Classification (GTDB taxonomy): domain Bacteria; phylum JAAXHH01; class JAAXHH01; order JAAXHH01; family JAAXHH01; genus JAAXHH01. Next base: position 7,635 of record CAZZNP010000043.1, on the reverse strand, counting down.
TTTGGTGAGGACGACCGGTCCGCCGTATCCCGCCAGCGCCGCGGCGGGCACGGTCTGCCAGAGATCACGGGACAGGTGGAGGTGGATGACGCTGGGCCGGAAACGCCGTATGCATCGTGCCAACGCGCAGGTCGTCAACGGATTCACGTATCCGCCGATCGGGATGGTTTCGATCGGGAAACCCCGTTCCCGGGCTTCGCCGGCAATCGAACCTTTCGGATGGAGCGCCAGCCGTACGTCGTGGCCGCGGTCCCTGAGTTTACCGGAAAGGATCGGAACGTGCATCTCCGTTCCGCCCCAGGCCAGGGAGGAACACACCTGCAGGATGCGCGTGGGCGCCATGCCGGCCATGGCATTCCTCGTATTGAAGTGGATTCGGATTGGAGACGTCTACGGGTATGCGGGCGGTCCGGGCGGTCCGAACGGTCCGGGCAGCCCAGGTGGTCCGGGCGATGCGGGCGCCCCGGGCGATGCGAGCGATGCGGGCGGTCCGGGCGATGCGGAACGTCCGCCCGTTCCGGCGGAATCCGGGTCGGCCGGCATCACTTC
>CAZZNP010000043.1:0-6986 GCA_964655785.1 uncultured Gemmatimonadota bacterium | reverse complement strand
GCGATGCGGAACGTCCGCCCGTTCCGGCGGAATCCGGGTCGGCCGGCATCACTTCCACACCTGGTGCCAGGCGCATTCCGTCTGGAAGATGTAATTGTTGCACTGGCTGCATATCTCGAGTTCGTCGTACCGGTTCTCGATCATCTTCCGCCGGATCTCCTCGATCGGAGCGCCGTTCCAGACCTCCCGGATCGATTGCTTCGATACGTCGCCCACTTCCACCTTGAAATCGAAATCGAGGCAGCAGATGGAGACGCGGCCGTCGTTGGCGATGACGAACTCCTCCCAGGGATGCTTGCAGGGGAAGGTGAAACCGCCCGCGGCCGAGGCCGAGGCCTGGTCGCCCACGTTCTTGTCGTCCACGCTTCCCGTCCACGTGGTGTAGCTCTGCACGACCACGTTGTCGGCGATGGGCGACCACAACTCCTTGAAGGCTTCCACCTCGTGCTGGGTCTCTTCCATGTTGATGATCGTCACCGTGATTTCGGGCGTCCGGCTGCCGGTGGTCTTTTTAAGTTCCATCAGGTACCGCGCGTTTTCCACGACCTGTTCGTAATCGAGACCCACGCGCACCGCTTCGAAGGTGTCCGCCGTCGCGCCGTCGATATCGATGTTGATCTTGTCCAGCCCGCAGTCGATGAGCTCCTGCGCCTTCTGCGGATTCATCAGCGAACCGTTGGTATTCACGCTGACCGGCACGCGGGGCAGCCGGCTCTTCGTATACGCGATCATTTCGACGAGTTGCTTGTTGATGAAGGACTCCCCGAACATGAAGGGCTGTATGAGCCTGATGTACCGGGCGTTCTCCGCGCACTCGTCGATGATCTTGCGGTACAGGTCCATGGACATGTTGCCCTTCTTGCGGCTCAGCAGTTCCCGCGGGCACATGATGCAGTCTGCGTTGCAGAAACTCGACGACTCGATACTGATCACTTCGGGAAACCGCAGCTTCCGTGCGACGACGGCGTTGCGCAGTACCCGCTGGATCGGTTCGTACCGGGACGCGGTCTTGTAAAAGGTGTCTTTCAGTCCCATCTGGTCTCAGTCATCCTTCCAGTTGAATTCATCGTCGCCGCCCCGGATCAACCGGTTGTAGCCCGGCTGGCGGGTCCTGACCTCTTCGGTCCGTATGGGCGGGAACATCCGGCCGCCCCGCTTCCGGTACATCCCGTATTCCCAGGTCTTCGCGTACCCGGTCATGACCGAAACCGATGAAAGCAGGCAAAGCAGCAGTCCATGCATGCCATCGAGATAGCCCCGCTTCATCACGTACAGCTTCCAGAATGTGCCCAGGGGCGCGAGGGCGATGTGAACCCAGGTTATCTTTCGGTCCGGCCGCGCTCTGAGCCGGTTTCTCACCTCGACCGACGTATACTCGTTCAGCTTCTCGATATACTGGTAAAGACTGGTATAGGCGTCGTGAACCAGGGGCGATTCAAGTCGGCCGGTCGGTCCGTCCACGACGAAGGTCTCGTGCACCTGGGTCCGGGTGACGCTGGTTTTCGTCCGGCGAAATAGCCGGAGCGGCCTGTCCTCTCCCCAGCCGGCCGCGTGTCGCAAATGCCTGGAAAGGAAGTAGTTCTCCCTTGGAACATGGTAACCGTCGCAGGGCGCCGGAGTCTCGAGGAGGCGCCGGATATCCGACTGCAGGGGTTCGCTGAGACGCTCGTCGGCGTCCAGGTTCAATACCCACTCGGACACCGCCCTGTCCAGCGCCTGCTGCTTCTGAAGCCCACTGCCGTGCCGGTCTTCATGAAACAGGCGGACCTTCTCGTGACTGTTGCAGATCTCGACCGTCCGGTCGCTGCTGCCGCAATCCACCACCACGATTTCATCGACCCAGGAAACACTCCGAAGACAGGAATCGATATGCGGTTCTTCGTTATAGGTAATGACGATTACGGATATAGAATCCATACATGCATCATCGATCCCGTTCAATGGCGTAGTCCACCATGTTCATCAGGGCCTGCTTCGCCGGGGTCTCCGGTTCGTCTACCAGGATCTGCTTGGCTTCTTCGGCGTATGCCAGCGCCTTGCGTCTCGCGTACCGGATGCCGTCGTGCGCGTGTACGAATTCGACGATCTCTTCGCAGACCCGGTCGCTCCACTCCTCCTTCAGCAATTGTTCTACGCGCCGGTTGCCGTCGGCCGTGGCATTCCGGAGGGCGTGGATCAGCGGCAGCGTAACCGTGCCTTCCCGGAAGTCGTTTCCTCTCGGTTTACCGATGACGTCCTCGTCCCCCGTGTAATTCAGGATGTCGTCGGTAATCTGGAACGCCATGCCGAGCTTCTCGCCGAAGGCGCCAAACCGGCAGGCCGTCTCGGCCGAACGGCTCGCGAGATAGACGCCGGAATCGCAGCCGCATGCGATGAGCGAAGAAGTCTTGTTGCTGATGATGCGAAAGTACTCGGCCTCGGTCGTCCTGATGTTGAACCGACGGATGGCCTGATGCAACTCGCCTTCGGTCAGCCGCTCGACGCACTCCGCGATCTTCGATGTGATCCTCGAACAGTCCAGTTTCGCGATCAGTGTCAGCACCCTGGCGATCACGTTGTCGCCCATGAGTACCGAGACGTGGTTGTCCCAGACGGAATTCAGCGTGGGCAGTCCGCGCCGGGTCGTCGCCCGGTCCACCACGTCGTCGTGGATCAGTGTCGCGGTATGGCAAAGCTCAATGATAAACGCCGCCAGCATGGTCTCCCTGCACGGCGTGCCGTATGCCGAAGCGGAAAGGAAAACCAGCGCGGGCCTGAGCCGCTTGCCCTTCGTTCGAACCAGGTGCGACCAGATCTGGTTGATGACTTCCACGTCGGACCGGGATATCTCGCTTATCTTCTCTTCAAATTGGTCGAGATGTCCCTGTACCGGCGCGCTGATGGTCCTGAAGTCTATGAAAACCCCCGATTTGCTGTGCGGTAAGGCACGCCCGATTACATGGAAATATGGCGCGAAATCGTCCGGAAGTCAACCCAATTCACCGATGAGGGCGCATGGGCTCACGATGTCCGAAGGGAACGGATCAGGGCAGTGTCATGACGGCCTGCTCGGCCAGTCGCAGCAATTCGGAAGGGAAAATGCCTATGGCCAGGATGGCCAGGGCCGAGACGCACAGCGCCGTCATGCCGCTGAAGGAAAGACTGCCGGCCGCGCCGGCTGGTTCCCGGGCCGCGGGACGCATGTACATCCAGACCACGACCCGCAGGTAGTAATAGAGCGACACGCCACTGAATAGCAGGCCGATCACGGCCAGTCCGATGTATCCACCCGACACCACCGTGCTGAATAGGTAGAACTTGGCCATGAACCCGGCCGTGGGCGGTATGCCGGCCAGGGAGAACATGACCACGGCCATGATCGCGGCGAGGAGTGGACGGCGGCTCCCCAGCCCGGCCAGGTCGTCCAGGGTCGCGCAGGCCGATCCGCGGGCGGAGAGAACGGCCAGTACGCCGAAGGCGCCAATATTCATCGCAGTGTATACGATCAGGTAGAACACGACGCTCGCGTCGGCTTCCTGGCTGTTCGACATGAAGGGCAGGAGCATGTATCCCGCATGAGCGATGCTCGAGTAGGCCAGCAGCCGTTTCAGGTTGGACTGGACAAGCGCCACGACGTTCCCGACGGCTATGGTAAGGACCGCCAGCACCGACACCAGGGGGGTCCACTCAATCTGAAGACCCGGGAAAACCGATTCGAGCAGGCGAATCAACACGACGAAGGCCGCTGCCTTGGAACCGGTGGACAGGAAGGCGGCGACGGGGGTCGGCGCGCCCTGGTACACGTCCGGCGTCCAGGCATGAAACGGGACCATGGAGATCTTGAATCCGATACCTACCAGGAGCAGGCCCAGGCCGCCGAGCAGCAGGAGATTCGTGGTCTCGCTTCGCTCATGTTCGAGAAGGCCCGCCAGGACCTCGTACTCCGTGCTCCCGCTCGCACCGTAGAGGAGGGCCATGCCGTAGAGGATGAATCCGCTGGCGAAGGCGCCCAGCAGGAAGTATTTCAGCGCGCCCTCGTTCGACCCGGCGTCCCGCTGATCGAAGCCGATCAGCACGTAGAGCGATATGGAGAGCACCTCGAGCCCCAGAAAAAAGGTGAAGAGGTCGCTGCTCGCCGCCATCATGCTCATGCCCGCCACGGCGTAGATCAGCAGCGCGTAGTACTCCCCGCGGTCGATCTCCCGGGCCTGGACATAGGAAACGGATATGAGCACGGTCAGCATGGCGCCGGCGATGAACACCAGGGTGGCCACCAGGCTGAAATCGTCCATCACCATCATGGACGATACATCCGAGAATCCGACAGGGTCCTGGCCCAGCTGGTTTACGACGTAGGTGCCGGTCAGGGCGAGGAGCAGCAGGCTGAGGTAGGGTAAGCCCTTGCGGAACCGTTCGAAAAGGCCGACGATCAGGACCACGGTCGCGGCGGACACGAGGAAGATCTGCGGCATCACGGCGTTTATGTTTATCTCGGGCAGTACCGTATTCATCGCATATCCTGGCTGATTTCACGGGCTGCGTCCAGGCCGGCCGGCCGCGGCGCCGATTCGATGGGCATACCCGTCATGCCTTCCGCCGGCGTCTCCGCCAGGCGGTGGGTCTGGACCAGGAGCTTTTGCACTGAAGCCTCCATGGTCCGCAGAAACGGATTGGGATACACCCCGATCCATATGATGAAGAGCGTCATGCAGGCAAGGACGGCCGTCTCCCGGAAAGAGAGGTCCCTGATTCCCCGGTTCTCCTCCCTGGTCAGCGGACCGAAGACCACCTTCCGATACATCCTGAGCATGTACACGGCCGCGAGGATGATCCCGGTGGCGGCGACCGCGGCGATCACCGCGTGTTGCTGGAACACACCGATCAGGATGAGGAACTCACCGACGAAACTGCTCAAGCCAGGCAGGCCGACGGAAGCCAGGGTAAACAGGAGGAGAAAAGCGGAAAAAACGGGAATCGTGTGCCAGAGCCCGCCGTAGTCTTCCATGTCCCAGGTATTGCGCCGCTGCGCGAGCATCATCGCGGCCAGAAACAGTCCGCCCGTGGACAGCGCCAGGCTGACGATGTGGACGATCGCGCCCTGGATGCCGTGCTGATTCAGGGCGAACACGCCGAGTACGACGAAACCCGCGTGACTGATGGTGGAATAGGCGATCAGCCTTCGGATATCGGACTGCGCCAGGGCGACCAGGGCGCCGTAGACGATACCGGCCGCCGCCGCCGCGCACATGAGGGGCGCCAGCTCGGGCAGGGCATCGGGAAACAGGGGGAGCGTCAGGCGAATGAAACCGTAGGCCGCCATCTTGACGAGCACGACGGCGAGGACGATGGCGTCCGGCAACCAGGTATGGAAGGGCACCATGGGCACCTTCACCGCGAAGGCGGCGATGAAGGCGAGAGCGAGCCAGAACTGTACTTCCGGCGGGATGGACAACTGGTAGAGCGCCGCCAGCTCGAAGGTCAGGACGCCGTGAGCCTGGTGGTAGAGAAAGGCCAGCGTGATGACCGCGGCCAGCATGAGCAGACTGCCGAATATGGCGAACAGAAAGAACTTCAGGGCCGCCCGTCCGCTCTGCCCGTAACCCCAGATTCCGATCAGGAAATACATGGGGATGAGCATGCCTTCCCAGAAGAGGAAGAACAGGAACAGGTCGAGGGAGAAGAACACGCCCATCAGGGTGGTCTCCATCAGCAGCATGAAGACCTGGTAGGTCCGGACCTTTTCGGTGACGATCGTCCAGGTACCGAGCAGCGCCAGGGGCCACATGAGCGCGGTAATCCCGGCGAGGAGGACACTGATGCCGTCGGCGCCCACGTGATAGGACACACCCAGCGATTCGATCCAGGGTATGCGCTCCACGAACTGCGCGTCGCCCACGTGGGCCTTGAAGGCCCCGTAACAAACCACGAAAAGGAGGAACACCAGCGCCGTTACGCCGAACCCCACCCACCGGGCGGGCGTGTCCCCCTTGACGAAGAGGAGGAGCACCGCGCCGAGTACGGGGAGCCAGATGATTAGGGATAGCAAAGGCAGATCGGTCATGAACGAAGCCTTCCAGTCCTTCGGTTACGGTCCAAGGAAACCGGTAATGTAGGCGAATACCACCAGCGCGCCGACGACCATGATCAGCGCGTAATTCTGTACGACGCCAGTCTGCGTATACCGTATCGCGTTCCCCATGCTGCGCACCGTGAGCGCGACCAGGGTCAGGCCCCCGTCGATGACCAGGGAGTCCACGATGCGCCAGAAACCCCAGGCGAGTTTCCTTACCGGTCCTACGATGAGGGCGTCGTATATTTCATCCACGTAGCACTTCCTCAGCGAAAGCGTGTACAGCGACCGGGGAACCATGCGTTCAAACACCGTGCTGCCGCGGACATAGACGGCGTAAGCGCCCCAGATGCCGGCCGCCGCCAGCAGCAGGGTCAGGACCATCAGGGTCAACTCGACACTCGTGGTAGGAACCGGCGCTTCCGGCTGTCCGGAGAACACGGGTGCCAGGAAACCGCCGAACCGGTCCATGCCTTTCGCGAATACGTGTGGAATGCCGATGAACCCTCCCACGGTGGAAAGCACGGCCAGCAGGACCAGCGGTATGGTCATGACCCGGGAGGATTCGTGCACTTTCTCCGTCTCCGGCTGGCTCAGGCGGGTCTTGCCGCCGAAGGTCATGAACAGCAGCCGGAACATGTAGAAGGCGGTCATCACCGCGGTGGCCAGGCCTACCGCCCACAGCGCTGGGGCGTTGACGAAGGCGCCCAGCAGGATCAGGTCCTTGCTGAAGAACCCGGCGAAAGGCGCGATCCCCGCGATGGCCAGGGTCGCCAGCAGCATGGACTTGTAGGTGACCGGCATGAGACTGCTCAGCCCGCCCATATTGCGGAGGTCCTGGGGATCCCTGCCCTTTTCCAGGGCGTGTTCGAGGGCGTGTATGACGCTGCCCGCGCCCATGAACAGCAGGGCCTTGAAGAAGGCGTGGGTGACCAGG
>CAZZNP010000042.1:16642-30152 GCA_964655785.1 uncultured Gemmatimonadota bacterium | reverse complement strand
CATGGAGTACGGCCTGATAACGAATGTAGACAAGCCCATATCGCGCCTGGTGCAGGGCACGATCATGTTGAGTTCTGCGGAGGAGGATTACAGTTTCGACCTGCTGGACCAGGTATACGAGGCCGGGATCAACACCTTCGACAGCGGCCACCTGTATGGCGGCGGCGACTGCGAACGCATGCTGGGCAGATGGATCGAGGATCGCGGCCTGCGCGATGAGACCGTCATTCTTACCAAGTGTTGTCACATGAACTCCGATCGGGAGCGGGTGACGCCTTACGATATATCCGCGGACCTGCACGATTCCCTGGCGCGGCTGCGCACGGACTACATCGATCTCTACCTGCTCCACCGGGATAACATACGGGTGCCGGTTGCCCCGATCGTGGACCGGCTCAATCACTATATCGGCGCCGGAAACCTGGGCGTGATCGGCGGATCCAACTGGTCCCACGAGCGGATCGAACGGGCCAACCTGTACGCCGCGACCAGCGGACAGCAGCCCTTTACGGTGAGCAGCCCGAATTTCAGCCTGGCCGAGCAGGCCGAGCCGCCGTGGCGAGGATGTATCAGCATCAGCGGGAAAGACGGCGCCGCCGCCCGGGACTGGTACGACGAGAACCAGATGCCGCTTTTTACCTGGTCCAGTATCGCCAACGGGTTCTTCTCCGGCCGGGTGAACCTGGAGAACTATGATGACCTGGTCGAGCAGGGCCTCTTCGACGAAAGCGCGGTCAAGGCCTACTGCACCGACGACAACTTCGAGCGGCTGGACCGCGCCGAGGAACTGGCCGATGAAAAGGGCCTGTCCATACCCCAGGTCGCCCTGGCCTACGTACTTGGACAGTCATTGAATATCTATGCCCTGGTGGGCGCGCGTAACGGCGACGAGATCAGGTCCAACCTGCAGGCGTTGCAGACGAAGCTCACGGCGGACGAGATGGCGTGGCTGAACCTGGAACGGACGAATCGTTGATGAGCAGGAGTTGATATGCAGTCCGAAAGCCTTCCTCAGTGGGATATACCATGAAACTCACGTCCATAGCGGTCACGATGCTGGTCCTGGCGATATGCGGCCTTTCGATGGTCATCGGCCAGCCGGAAGCCCAGGTACGGAACGCCGTTGGCAAGGTGATGCCGGCGGACGCGGCGCCCCTTGACCGGCAGGTCTTCCGTTTCCTGAACGACGAGCCCACCAACCTGGACATCGGCGTGGCCATTTACGAGGTGGGCGGCATCGTCTTCCTGTTCGAACGGCTTACCATGCTGGACCACAACAATCGGGTGATTCCCGGCGCCGCAACGGAATGGACGGCCAACGAGGACCAGTCGAAATGGACATTCAAGATGCGGCCCGGCGCCCGGTGGAGCGACGGACGGCCGGTGACCGCCCATGATTTCGAATACAGTTACAAGCGCATGCTGGATCCCGCCTCGGGCAGCGGATACGCCTTTTTCTATTACACCATCAGGGGCGCGCGGGCGTTCAACACCGGGCAAAACGCCGATCCCGGCTCGGTCGGTGTATACGCGGTGGACGACATGACCCTCGTCATCGAGACCGAGGGCCCCTGTCCCTACCTGCCCATGATGGCCGCCTTCTTCACGTCGATCCCCGTGCCGCGCTGGCAGGTGGAGAAATTCGGCCCCCGCTGGGCGTCCGACGAGAACGTCGTCAGCAATTCGTCCTACAAGGTCGACCGCTGGCGCATCGGCGAGCGGCTCACGCTGTCTCTGGATCGTTACTACAATGGTCCGGTCAAAGGCTATTTCTCCGAGATTCATTCCATTTTCAAGAACCGGGGCAATACCGGGCTGCTTTCCTATGAAAACGATGAGCTTGACCTGGTTCAGATCGACGTGCGCGAACTCAGCCGGATCGAGGCGGATCCGGTACTGAGCGCACAGCTGCACAAGTACATGGATTTCAACGCCATCTACCTGTTCTTCCGGACGCGGGAAGGCATATTCAGCGATCACCGGGTGCGCCGGGCCATCAGCCATGCCATCGACCGGGACGCCCTCTGCAACATCGTGCTCCGGGGTACGGCCCTCCCGGCCTACACCATGATGCCACCGGGTTTTCCGGGCTATTCAGGCGACAGGCTGAACGAGATCCAGCGGTACGACCCGGATCTCGCGAGACAACTGCTGGCCGAAGCGGGATATCCGGGGGGACGGGGTTTCCCTTCGATGGACATCTGGCTGCGCAACGAACCGCACCGGGTACTGGCCGCCGAAGCCATTTCCGGCATGCTATCCAATACCCTGGAGCTGAAAGTCGGCGTGCGTAACATGGAAAACCGTGTCTACAGCGAGGCCATGGCCCAGTACAGGATCGACCTTAGCATGATCCCCTTCCAGTACGATTTCCCCGATCCCCACAACCTCCTCGGCATGGTCTGGCACTCCCAGCCCGTGGGCGCGGGACGGCATGACTGGATAAACGCGGACTTCGACCGGCTGGTGGAGGATGCGGCCAGGGAGACCGACGAGGCGCGGCGATTCGAGATGTACAACGAGGCCGAACGGATCCTCGTCGAGGACGTGGGCGGCGTGTTCCTCTACCACGACTACTTCCTGCAGCTCCGCAAACCCTGGCTGGCGGGCTGGCAGAAGGACTCCACGGGCCAGGAACCCTTCTTCATCGACAATTCCACGATGACGGATCTGTATATACGGCGGTAGGATACGGCCGTAGGTCCTGTTCAGCGGCCTTTCTCACGGTTCCCGGCCATCGAGAAATGGAGTGTTTTGAAATGATGAACGCAAAGCCCATCTGTACGGAAGCCGATTATGAGCAAGCCCTTTCCCGTATCGACGAACTTTTAGGCAGCGAATACAGCAGCCCGGAAGGCGATGAGCTGGACGTTCTTATAGCGTTAGTCGAGTCATGGGAAGACGAGCATTACCCAATGGGATATAAGGAACCGCACGAGGCGATCAAATTCCGCATGGAGCAGGCGGGATTGAGACCTCGCGACCTGATCCCAATCATCGGAAGCCGTGCGAAGGTTTCGGAAGTGCTATCCGGCAAGCGCGCCGTTACCATGCCAATGGCGCAGACATTGCATGAACGTTTCGGGATACCTGTCGAAGTCCTAATCAGGTAACATTCAGTCTATTGGACTGTAGTGTTTCATTGTAATAGATACCATCGGGAGTCTACTTTGAAACCAGAAAGTCCTCTGTCTGTAGTACGTTGAGATGATACTTTTTGGGTTTTTCAAATACGGTGGATTCTACAGCAATCGTCTTGTGCCGAGATGGGTAGGCGAAGTCGAACACGTCCCGTAGGCTCAGGATGGGGAAAGACTTGGTTCCCCAGGCGAGACTCCTGTACCAAATGTTGACTATATGAGTGTCGTCTCGCGATCAGCCGAATCCGAATACAAATTTAGAAGGAAGTCTGTAACTCATGGATAACAACGACATCTTCCAATCTGTACTTAAAGACAGTAATTATCGGCTCAACCTGTATTCAGGCAATGATATCGCTTCGTTACAGGAGAAGATCTTTACCAAAACGGTCAGGGGCAAGGATGTCCCGTATGTTAAGTGCATCGTTCGGGATAAGGACGTTCAATTGAAGCCCGAAGAAGTCGTCCGTCAACTGTACGCGGCCACGCTCATAACGCAATATGGTTACGCAAAGAAGCGTCTCGCCTTTGAATACCAGGTCAGTTTCGGCAAAGAAAAGAAAAGCGCAGATATCGTCGTCTTCGACAAAGACCGAAAAGACACCGCATACGTCATTGTCGAATTGAAAAAACCGAAGCTCCTGGATGGCAAGGGTCAACTGCGTTCCTATTGCAATGCGACCGGCGCTCCCATCGGTGTATGGACGAACGGCGAACAGATCTCCCATTATCACCGCAAAGACCCAAACTATTTCGAAGACATCACAGATATTCCGAATGCGACGCAAAGTCTCACCGACATACTCGGCGAACGTTACACTTTAAAAGACCTGGTGATCAGAGACAAGATAGCCAACGAGCGCAAATCTCTGAAAGACATTGTGCTTGAAATGGAAGACGAAGTACTGGCAAATGCCGGCGTCGATGTATTTGAGGAAGTATTCAAACTGATTTTTACCAAGTTGTACGACGAGTATTTGAGCCAGGATGACAAGGGTATACTCAATCATCACCTGGGTCTAGAAGCCAATAGTGCCGTTCATGAACTGGCGACTGCCCGTTACCAGGACGGGGAGAACTACAACGCGCTCAGGGAGGCAGTCAACGGTATCTCCGACGCTGATTTCAGAGTGCTTGAATTCCGAAACACGGGTCAAACCGACACCGAATTGAAAAACAAATTACTGGACCTGTTTGAACGGGCGAAAGAGCAATGGCCGGGCGTCTTTCCCGAGGGTTCCACCTTTGAATTGTCGGACAGCCATCTGTCGGTGTGCGTGTCCAGTCTTCAGGACGTCAAACTGTTCAATTCCAATCTATCGGTGGTGGACGAAGCCTTTGAGTATCTTGTACAGAAATCCGCCAAAGGTGAAAAAGGACAATATTTCACGCCCCGCCACGTTATTGACATGTGCGTCAAGATGCTCAACCCGAAGCGGGGAGAGTACATGATCGATACCGCCTCCGGCAGTTGCGGATTCCCGGTTCACACCATTTTCAAATTGACGGAAAGTTTGTTTTCCAACGACGAAATACCGAAGAGAGACAAACAGCACGTACTCAAAGTCTTCGGCATCGATTTTGACGAAAAAACGGTTCGGGTCGCCCGCACCCTGAATCTGATCGCCGGGGACGGTGAAACAAATGTACTTAACCTTAATACGCTGGATTTTGAACGTTGGAGCGACCGAACAGAGAAAGATCTCACGTGGCGAGACACCTACATAGACGGCTTTAAACGACTTGAGAAACTGAGGGCAGAAAAGGGGCAAAACAAACAGTACAACTTCGACATCGTTATGGCCAATCCGCCTTTCGCGGGTGATATCAAGGAGAGCCGTATTCTGCACCGGTTCGAACTCGGTTTCAAGTCGAATGGCAAAGCGCAAAGCAAGGTCGGACGAGACGTACTTTTCATCGAACGCAATCTGGACTTTCTGAAACCAGGCGGCCGGATGGCAATCGTGTTGCCCCAGGGACGGTTTAACAACACTACCGATAAGTACATACGGGACTTTATTGCAGAGCGCGCGCGAATCCTGGCGGTGGTAGGCCTGCACGGCAACACCTTCAAGCCGCACACCGGTACCAAGACCAGCGTCCTGTTCGTGCAAAAATGGGATGATGAACTTTGCCCCAGAGCGGAGGACTATCCCATCTTCTTTGCCGTAAGCGAGAAAGCCGGCAAAGACAATTCAGGCGATTACGTGTACGTCAAGAACGAGGATGGTCAGGAAAAACTAGACATTAACGGCCATCTGATTGTCGATCACGACTTGCATGACAATAATGGCGAACTGCGAGACGGAATCGCCGAAGCCTTTATCGACTGGGCGATAGGTGAGAAGTTGAGCTTCTGGAACATCGAAGAAGACAGATTGACCTTCAAGCGGCGCAAAGCGTGGAGAGATATACTGGAAAGCGGTAGTAAGCATCGTATTCGCGTCGAACCGGATGTAGACGTAAACAATTTGATTGACGAAATGTACGACGCGGACCTGGAGCCCAAAGAGTGATATATATAGACACGGATGTTTTGGTTCATGCCTACGTCGATCAGGATACTGGAAAATACCAACAAGCCAATGAAGTCATCAAACGAGCTGGCTCGGAGGGCGCTGCCGTAGTCTCAACACTGTCAGTCCAGGAACTGGTTTTTGTTCTTGCAAAGTTGAATACAGCGGTTGAAGACATAGACCGAGTGTACAATGCAGTTATGCAGTTTGAACCCCTTGCCTATGACGGATTAGTGCTCCGGAGAGCGTATGAAATAGCCAGATTTGTCGGCTTCAGAAACATCAGCGATTGTATACATACGGCGGTAGCCGAACAGCATTGCACGGAATTGATTACATACAATAAAAATGACTTCCGCAGGGTCGGCGAAGTTACGACGATTCAGGTGACGATATTGTGATTTCACGCTTAAACTTAAATCGGTATAGCGAATCTTCAAACAACACTCGTCACACTGTACGTGAGAGTTGAGGGGCTGATATGAGTGAATACCATCCGCCACGGTATCAGAGTGATGCTTTTCATTGCCTGTATTGTCAAGTCTACGCGAAGCAGGAATGGGAGACAATCGAGTCTGATTATCTTCAATGGAATGATGAAGAAACGGAGGGATGCCAAGTTAAAATACAAAACACCGTAGTGGAGTATTCCTTATGTTCACGATGTGAACAGCCAACTTTCTGGTTGTCAGAAAACATACTATATCCAGATACGGGTACGTTCCCACCGGCAAATGGTGATTTACCAGTCAGTGTTAAAGCAATTTATGATGAAGCGAGGGCCATCGCGCATCACTCACCGCGAGCAGCCTGCGCATTGCTGCGACTAGCTATTCAAATACTACTTAAGGATCTTGGCGAAGCAGGATCCATTAATGACGCAATTGGAAATCTGGTAAGAGAAGGCCTCAATCCTCAACTACAGCAAGCATTAGATACTGTGAGGGTAACGGGCAACCATGCGGTTCATCCAGGTGAGATTGTCTTTGACGATGATACCGACACTCGGGGATTCTTCGTGTTGATTAACGCAGTAGTTTATCAACTGATTACCATTCCGAAGAAAAGCGACGAGATGTACAGCAAACTTCCACAAAAAGATAGAGACAACATAGCAAAACGAGATGCAAAGTAGGAATCATTGAAATTCTTAGAGTAGAGGTATATCAGTGCAATATAAGACAAGAAGCCTTTCCAGTTTGTTATTGCATCCTGACTATCGCTGGGATGGTGAATACCTAAGTGTAGAACCGTATAAAAACAAACATCTCAAGTATGTCCCATTAGGCGATACTGTGTTATCAACTCAATATGGCAAATCAATAGCAATGTCAGAAGACGGTAATGGAACCAGGATCTACAGAATGAATGAGATTGGAAATGTAATCTGCGACCGCAATATTTCAAAGTACGCAGAATTAAACGCCGATGAGATTGAACTGTACCGACTAAAGGATAGGGATGTTCTGTTCAATCGCACAAACTCACAACCATTTGTAGGGAGAACGGGCATATACAGAAAGTACTCAGATGAAGATATCGTATTTGCATCTTACTTGGTGCGTGTGAACCCGAATCCGGAAGTCATTACTCCTGAATACTTGACAGCATTCTTAAACACCAAGTATGGAATGCTTGATGTTAAACGTCGAGCAAGAATCTCTATCAATCAATCGAATGTTAATCCAGAGGAGTTAAAAAGAGTCGATATACCTCTGCTGTGCGACGAACTACAATTAAAAATAACACTATCGTTTGATAATGCCTTTTCTCTAACTAATGCCTCAGACGCGGAATACCATCGGGCTGAGGATATTTTACTCACTGAACTTGGACTTTTCGATTGGCACCCCCAATACAGCCTTTCTTTCGTAAAAAACTTCTCTGACGCTCGCAAAGCTGATCGCCTCGATGCTGATTACTTCCAGCCTAAATATGCCGAAATTGAAAAATCGATCAGAAGCTATCCTGGAGGCTGGGATACGCTGGGGAATCTAGTGACAGTTAAGAAGTGTATAGAGGTAGGAAGCAAGGAATACCTTGCTGAGGGGATACCGTTTGTACGTGTGAGTAATCTAAGCCCCTTCGAAATTTCAGAAGGTAAATACATCTCCGAAGACACATATGCTGAAGTTGTCAAACATCAACCCGATCAAGGGGAGATACTCTTAAGCAAAGACGGAACCCCCGGCATAGCCCATCACCTGCGAGACCAACCACCCAAAATGATTCCTTCTGGTGGTATACTTCGACTGAAGCGTAAGTCGGACACAGTAAACAACGAGTATTTGACGCTAGTGCTCAATTCGATACTGATCAAAGAACAGGCCAACCGGGAAATGGGCGGATCGGTGATTCTCCATTGGCGGCCGGATCAAGTGCATGCAACACTCATCCCCATACTGCCCGAGACAAAACAAGCTAAAATCCAACAAAAAGTCACGGAATGCTTCAATCTGCGAAATAGGTCCAAACATCTGTTGGAATGTGCCAAACGCTCGGTTGAAATCGCGATTGAACAGGACGAACAAACGGCGATTGATTGGCTGGATAACAACGCAGAAGTCGGATAGATCTTTCTTTCACGAGACCATCTGTTGGCAATGAACTCCGTCGACGCTTTTGAAATCCAGTTATCGAATCCGAGCCAGATCCTCCCAGAATCTTGGATAGGTCTTGCCCACCACATCCGGATCGAGGATGTTCAGGTTCCCCAGGCGAGTGCCCAGTACGGCGAAGCTCATGGCCATACGGTGGTCGTGGTAGGTTTCGATGTCGACCGCTTCAGAATCATTCCGGGATCCTGCCGGTAACTCCGACACTTCGATGTAGTCATCGCCTGTCTCCACCTTAACGCCGATTTTCCGCAGTTCGGCCGCGGGACATTCGATGCGGTCGCATTCCTTGTTCTTCAGCGTGCATATTCCAGTAATCCTGGTCGTACCGGGAATCAAAGGTGAAATCGCGATCAGGGTAAGGGCTGCGTCAGGTATGTCCGCGCAGTCGATCGCTCCGTCCGCCGGCGTGACGGGACCCTTCCCGGTTCCTTCAATGACGGTTTTCTGATTGCCCATTTGCACGCGGGCTCCGAGCCTTTCGCAAAGAGAAAGGAACCGGATATCCCCCTGCCGGGTCTGGGATCCAAGGTTTTCGAAGGCGACCCTTCCACCGTGAAGAAGGGCGAGTGCGGCGAAGTAGGAGGCGGCCGAGGCGTCTCCTTCCACCTTTCGAGTGCCGGAACGATACCGCTGCGGACGCACGAGGAACTTCCGGTAGTCCTTGTTTTCTACTTCGACCCCGAACTTACGCATTTCATCGAGTGTGATATCGATGTAAGGCTGGCTGACCAGTTCGCCCTCGACCTGTATTTCAAGTCCGTCGGGAAGCAGGGGCGCGATTTGCAAAAGCGCGGAGAAATACTGGCTGGAGACATCGCCCTTCATCCTGACAGAACGACGGAACGAACCGGGACCTCGGATGGATACAGGAAGGCACCCGCCACCCGCGGACTCGGCCGTACCCCCCAGTTGTTCCACGGCATCGAGCAGAGGCAGGTTCGGTCTTTCGTTCAGGCTTCCCCGACCGACTAAACGGGTTTCCCCGGTTCTCAGGGCGGAAAGGGCGATCAGAAACCGGGCCGATGTTCCGCTGAGTCCGAGGCCGAGCGTGACCGATCCTTCCGCAAAACGTCCGCCTTGACCTTCTACGGTCAACTTTCGATAGTCATCACTCGATTCGATGCCGATCCCGAGTGCGCCAAGGCATTCCACCATTTCCCGCGTGTCGTCACAGTCGCAAGGTGAGTCGATTCTGGTCGTTCCCTCGGCCAGCGCGGCGAGCATCAGGTTTCTCAGCGTTATGGATTTGCTACCGGGCAGATCCATACTCATTAATATGCTGTTACGAATCGTATTAACTGTCATCGTTGTAATACTAATTATAATAATACTGGTCGTTATATTACGAATAGCATCATTATATTTGTGGTTGTCGGATACATTCTATCTGCCTTGCAGGCCTGCACTTGCCTTTCCTGTCTGAGCCTACACACATCCCTCATAGGCCCGGCCGGAGACCAGGTCGTATCCGGGCTTGGCGCCGCTGCCAATATATTTCGACCGGGCGTCCATGTAAGCGACGGTCAATCCGATCCGGCGGTCGTCGCTGGTGTTGGCGTCGGTCCGGTGAAGCGCCAGGCTGTGGTGAAACGAACAACTTCCCGCCTTCAGCGGAACGGCCACTTCATTTTCGTACCCCACATGGGCATCCTCGACGCGGAAGTCTTCGAGATGTTTGTGCTCGATTACGCCGGCCTTGTGGGAACCTGCAATGAACCGCATGCAGCCGTTATCCTGGGTAGCGTCGTTCAGGGCGATCCAGCAAATCACGAGATTGGGCGGATCGATGGCGGTCCAGTAGGCCGAGTCCTGGTGGGGCGGTTTTGCAGAACCGACCCGGGGCGGCTTGCACAGGGTCTGGTCCACGTAGACCTTGAGATCGGGACCAATCAGACTTCGAACCACGCCCAGGATCTTCGGATGCCGGGCCAACTCCATGAATACAGGGTCGTGCTTCGTCAGGTTCCATATTTTACGCACGTTGTTGAAACGCACGGGATCCGCCTGTTTTTCGCCCTTTAAAACCCCTGGTTCAATCTGTACGTACTCCGTTGGAAAATCGACTACCTCATTACCGATGTCTTCCAGACGCTGATGGAGCGATTTGACCTCCAGCGGCGTCAGAAGATTCTCGTAGGGGAGAAATCCCTGGTCGTTGAACCGGTCGACCTGAGTCTGCGTCAACGACACGTTTTACCTCCTTTTGGATGCATGAAACCACCACTCCGGCCACGCGAGCACCAATTCCGCCAGTGCGGCGTAACCGCCTGCGCCAGGATGGATACGGTCACCGAGCGCGGCTTCACTTTGCCAGGCCCCGCCCGCGTGCAGATCATGGATCACCTCGAGATAGGGTACGCCGACTTTTCCTGCGATCTCGCCAACGAGCGACGAGATTTCCGTCCTGCGGCCGTGTTCCGCTTCGTCTATACCCGGCGGCGGTCCGATCATCAACGTGGGATACAGCGATTGCGCACGTGACAGGATCTCTTCGGTGTTGCACACGGTTTCGGCCCGGTCCACGCGTGGCTTTCCTTCCAGTATCCAGCAGTCGTTCGCGCCGAAGCCGAACACCACCCGGCCGTCGTGAGGAATAAGACGCCTGGATGTGACTTCCCGTTCCCATCGCTGGAGCACGTCGGCGCTCGTATCGCCGCGAATTCCCAGGTTGTAGCAGGTAATGGCGGTCTCGTCAGACCGGGATTGGGCGCACGCCCGTCCCGGCCATCCGAGATAGGCGGGATCACCGGTCCCGTTCACGTAGGAGTCACCAATGAAGTATATACGGATGTCTTCCATAAACGCTCGGTCCTCTCAACCCTTATGCTCGCCGATTCTCGCTGAAGAGCAGTAAAGCTATCCGGTCTGTCTATACACTCCCGGCCACCCAGGGATCATTCGGTCCCGGCCACCCAGGGATCATTCGGTCCCGGCCACCCAGGGATCATTCGGTACCCGGTCGTGGATACCGAAAACCCCTAAAGCATACGAATTTCCCGTGTATTTATCAATTGCCAAATGCGTCGCAGCGTGGAAAATTGGTCATGGATATCATGGATCGTAACCTGTCGCGTTACCGTATTACTTTCCGAGGGAAACACCCTGATGCGCGCCTACGTAATCGACAAAAACCAGCTTCGTCCGGCGGATCTGCCCGAACAGCGGGAGCCCGGACCCGGAGAGGCGCTCGTCAGGGTCCGATCTGTATCGCTCAACTACCGGGATCTCATGGTGGCAAGGGGCAAGTACGGCAGGCCGTTCAATGGCAGCTTCGTCGCCGGTTCGGACATGTCGGGCGATGTGATGAAAACTGGTCCGGATGTCGAGGATGTCCGGCCGGGCGACCGGGTCATGAACGCGCCTTTCCTACGATGGCCATCGGGTAAACTCACCCCCGAGCGTATGAAAACCCTCGTCGGTGCGGGCGGCGTGGACGGGGTCCTGTGTGAAGAGGTGCTGTATCCCGCGGACGCCCTGGTCCCCATGCCAGCTCATTTCTCCTATGATGAAGGCGCTACGCTGCCCATTGCCGGTCTGACCGCCTGGGCTTCGGTCGTATCGCAGGGTCATGCGCAGGCCGGAGAGTGGGTCCTGCTTCACGGCACGGGCGGGGTTTCCGTATTTGCCGCTCAGCTGGCTGGCATCATGGGTGCGCGGGTGCTTCTGACCACCTCGTCCGAAGTGAAGGCCGCTCGCATGAAAGCTGAATTCGGCGTGCTGGAGACTTTCGATTACCGGGACGAAGACTGGCCGGAGCAGGTCCGTTCCTATACCGGCGGCTCCGGGGTCGACCTGGTCGTGGACGTGGCCGGTGGCCAGACTTTCGCGATGAGCCTGAAAGCCTGCGCGCTGCACGCCCGGATTTCGCTCGTGGGCATTCTGGATGGCTTCGAAACCCGCCTGAACCCCTTTGATATCATCGGCCGGCAGATCCAGGTACGGGGTATCTACACCTCTTCCACAGACGATCTGCACGACCTGGCCAGGGCGTGCGAGGCGTCGAACCTGAGACCCTGTATCGACCGCGTGTTTCCCTTCGACCAGGTACCCTCTGCCTACGACTACCTCGAATCCTAGCGGCACATCGGAAAGATCGTTATCGCGTTTCCTTGACGGCTCCAGGCCGGAACGGCCGGCAGGCTCAAGCTTCACGCAACGGCTTTAACAGCCTATCTGATTTTCAAATGCCGTCTCCGGTCGGTCACCTTGCCGATGCAGGCCGCTTGAGGGTAGCCGGCGTCGCGGAGTCGCTGGACAACCTCATCGATGCAGGCAGGTGGCACGCCGGCCAGCAGGCCGCCGGACGTCTGGGGATCGTAGAGGATGGCGCCCGCCGCGCCCGCCTCGTCCGCAGCGCCCGCCGCGCCGGGCTCAACCTCCACCTGCCACCGCTTGTGCAGATGGTCCCGGTTGGACGGCGCCAGGGTGCTCTCCACGCTGGCGGCAAGACATTCTCCGGTGCCGGAATACCGGGGAATCCGTTCGATTTCGATTTCCGCGCCCGTACCGCTCGCCTCGAGCATCTCGGCCAGGTGTCCCGCCAGCCCGAAGCCGGTCACGTCGGTGACGGCCGGGATTCCGGCCTGCTTGAAAACGTCCGCAGCCTCGCCATTGGATTGCAGCATGCCTTCGAGTACCTCATCGACCCACCTGCCCCTCGCCTTGAGGTGCATGTCGGCCGCGAGGATGACGCCCGTGCCAACAGGTTTGGCCAGGACGAGCCCGTCGCCCGGCCGCAGCCCGCCTTTCCGGAATACGGATTCGCTGTCGGTCTGGCCGTTCATGGTTACGCTGACGGCCGTCTCCGATCCTTCGCTCGTATGGCCGCCCAGGAGCGTGATCCGCAGCCGTCGCGCCTCCTCGGCGATACCGCCCATGAGCTGTCTCAAGTCATTCGCCACAAGAGATTTCTCCGCGTAGGGCAGCGTGACGGTGACCAGCGCGGAATGGGGATCGGCCCCCATGGCGTACAGGTCGGACGCGGCGTGGACCAGGGCGATCCGGCCGAAGAGATGCAGGTCGCCGGTGAAAGCGCGGAATCCGTCCACAGTCTGCACCAGCGACCGGCCCGGTGGTATTTCCAGAATCGCCGCGTCGTCGGCGTCATGGAGCCCTATCCGCACGTCCTCCCGGCTGAAGACTTCCAGCTCGTCGAGCACGCCGGTCAGCACGGTTGAACCGACCTTGGCCCCGCACCCGGCGCAGCGCATGGTTTCGTCCGCGTCATTGTCGGCTG
>CAZZNP010000042.1:0-16542 GCA_964655785.1 uncultured Gemmatimonadota bacterium | reverse complement strand
TAAGGTCCCTCCCGGACCGCGTATACCCCCGACTTGGGCAGCGGCCGGGACTCGAATTCGATACAGTCGCCCGCCGCGAAGACGTTGTCGTAATCCATGACCTGGAGCGTGGGCCGCACCCGGATGAACCCGCCTTCGCTGGTATCCAGGTTCGTTGCTGTCAGTAGATCAGGCGGCGCGCCTCCCGTCGCCCAAAGCAGGAAATCGCAGGGCAGGGATGGATGATCGTCGAAGTGGACTCCGGTTTCATCCACGCCGGTTACCCTTTTGCCGGTCAGGCAGGCGATTTCTTTCTCTACCATGTATCGACTGATTATCCTGTCGACCCGGGTATTGTGTCCGGCGAGCAATGTGGAGCTCGATTCCACGAGGGTTATCCGGACGGGAGCGAAGCGATCCCCCCACCTCGAATGCATGGCAAAGGCCAGTTCAACCCCGGCGGCTCCACCGCCCGCAATGACGATGCGAAGGGGATGTCCATCTGCGCGGTGGTTCGCCTCAAACTGGTGAACACTGCGCAGCAACTTGCCGAGGGGCCGCGTGGGAAAGGCGTGTTCCCGGACACCGGGCGTATCCATCCCCCTGGGAATCGAACCGACGTTGATCGAAAGGGCATCGTAGGCGAGAGGCGGCCTGCCGTCCCCGAAGTAGACCTGCCGGACTTCTGGATCGATCCCGGCGACCCGGGCCCGGATGAACCGGATCCCCGCCCACGCGCACAGCGGCCGCAATTCCATTTCCATTTCGTCCGGGCGGTATAGTCCCGCCAGGCAGCCGGGCAGCATGCCCGAATAGCAGACGGTGGATTCGTCCGAGATGAGCGTGACGCGGATGCCTTGAAGGGCCTTCTTCATGGTCAGCATGCGGATCACCTGCACGTGAGCGTGACCGCCGCCGACCAGAACGAGGTCTTTTCTGAAGGGTGTTGACTGGTTCATGACCGGCTCGACTTTGGATCGACGCTAACCGTCATTTGTGGAGATATGCAGTCCCGGCACCCGTGGTGATTCCGGATCGAAGAGCGCATTGCATCGGGCTCTCGCTATTACCGGAAAATCCATCGGCCGCAAGGGAATGGAATATACAATGTGGGATGGAGTAGGCCAAAGACCATTATCGGTCCTGTTTTCGTCTCGGTATTCACGACGAAATTCAATCGGCGCGGCGTCGTAATCCGGTCCCGTTCCTATCTTGACAGGCGCGTTAGATTTACCTTTCACGGTTGCCTTCCAAACCGTCATATTGACAGGCGCGGCTCGGTCGCGGACTGAAGCGCGGACCGAACGCGGCTCGGTCGCGGACTGTAGCGCGGACCGAACGCGGCTCGATCGCGGACTGAAGCGCGGACTGTAGCGCGGAACGGCCCCTGAACCCATCACGCAATATCGCAACAGATCACAACGCCCGATATCGAGGAGATTCAATGGCATTCAATATCAAGAAGCGCGGCAAGCTGACCTACTATTACCACGGGGACAGCCCGGTACTTTCGGCCCTGGTGACCGAGGAGCAGCCGGACGGCGACCTGAAGATCTATTTCGCCGGTCTCACGGGCGGCTATTCGGCACAGGGCGTTTTGGAGCGGGATGAACTGATATCGATGGAACCGGACCAGGAGATCCCGCTCGTTTTTCAAAGCTGGGAGAAGTGGCTGATCGACGCCGGCCTTTGCAAGTCGCTCAAGGAAGTGGACTTTATCGAAGTACACGCCTTCGGATGCCAGCCGAAATCGCCGAATCCTCTCGTGGATCCCATCGGATACGCCGCGGAGCAGGATCGTCTGAAGGAAGCATACGCCCGCGCTTACAGCAGCTTCTTCAGGGATTACCTGCCGGACAACGGGGTGCCGTGCCGCTTCACGGTCCATCTCGTCGACGTGCCCGACAAGGCCGCGTCTTACGAGTTCTACTCCACGGCCCTGTGGCAGAGGTCGCTGCAGCAGGGAACCTCCGGTTAACGCGTGCGGTTGACGCGCGGATTTCGGACGCTACAGGAACGTTGTGTACCCGAAGCGGACTGGTCCGATTACCGGCTTGACACCTGAATGGATCAGGATCATATTCACCGGGTTCAATCCACCGTCTAGCCCGTTCAATTCCAGATCCGCTGCCGTACGCATCCCGGAAGGAGCAAGGCATGGCCGAGCGGTCCGCGCAAGAGGCGCTGGAAGCGCTGAAACAGTTCGATACGCCCTCGATTACGAACGTCGTGGCGACCTACCCGACCCATCCCCTTTGCCTGGGCCTCTACAATCCCTGGTCCGAGAACTGGTACACCGACCAGACGATCAAGTGCATCTATCCCGAACTCGGACGCACGGTGGGTTATGCCGTGACCTGCGTCTTCGGACTGCCCGAGCCTGGCTTTAAAAACCTTTCTTTTATTGATATCATAGACGCGCTGGACGCGTCGCCCCGCCCGACCATCCTCGTCATTCAACAGAAATTCCCCCCGGAGATTGCCGGCAAGGTGGGACTGGCCGGCGGCAACATGGCTTCGGCCAGCAAGGCAGTGGGATGCGTAGGAATGGTATCCAACGGCCCCTCCCGGGATGTCGACGAGATCCGGCCCATGGAATTCCAGTACTTGTTGAGCGGCGTGACTGCGGGACATGGAGACATGGCGGTTCATGCCGTAAACGTGCCGGTGTCCGTGGGCGGAATGGACGTGGCCCCCGGCGAGATCATCCACATGGACGAGAACGGCGCCTGCAAGTTCCCGGCGAGCAAGCTGGACGCGGTGGTGGATAATGTCACGGCCCTCGCTGCCGAGGAGGAAGTAAGGATAAACGCGTTTCAGAACGCCCGATCGGCCGACGAGGTCAAGGCCATCCTGGGCGGCCACAGCTACGGCAAGCGGGATAACGGCAAGAAAGACAAACCGTCATGAAATGTGTTTTCATCGTACTGGATACCGTTCGCCGGGACTATCTGGCGTCCTACGGCAATGACTGGGTCCACACGCCCGCCCTCGACAGGCTGGCCGAACGGGGCGTCGTTTTCGACAACCACTGGGTGGGTTCGCTGCCGTGCATGCCGGCGCGCCGGGAGTTCATGACCGGCAGGTACAATTTCATCTACCGGGGCTGGGGGCCCATAGAGCCCTATGACGACACCCTGCCCGGCGAGTTGCGAAAGAACGAAGTCTTCACCCACCTGCTGACCGACCATTACCACTATTTCGAGCTTGGCGGTGAGAACTATCACACGGCCTACAATACGTGGGACTTCTTTCGGGGCCAGGAGAACGACTGGTGGGCCTCCCACGTGGACCGCATGGCGCTGCCCGACCATCTGGGCCAGTTGACCCAGCAGAATTTCGGCAACCGCAGGCTGCAGCAGCGCGAGGAGGATTTCTCCGGACCCAGGACCGCGCAGGCGGCCATCGAATGGCTCAAATCAAACCGGGCGGCCGACGACTGGTTCCTGCAGGTGGAGATCTTCGACCCCCATGAGCCCTTCTACTGTACCGAGAAGTACCGGGCCATGTACGGCAACGATTACGACGGTCCCTTCTTCGACTGGCCGAGCTACGACGAAGTGCACGAATCCCCCGAGGCCATCGACCACGTCCGGAAGTGCTACGCGGGCCTGCTTACGATGACGGACCACTGGGTCGGCAAGATCTTCGATACCCTCGACGAGCTCGGGTTGTGGGACGACACCCTGGTCGTGTTTACCACGGATCACGGCACCATGCTGGCCGAGCACGACTTCTGGATGAAGAACATCATGCCGCTGTACAACGAGATCGTCCGCATCCCCCTCATCGCCAGTCTTCCCGGCAATGAACGGGCCGGGACGCGGACCGACGCGCTCACGCAGACCATCGACCTGATGCCGACCTTTCTCGACTACTTCGATACGCCGCGGCCGCCCCACGTCCAGGGAGCGTCGTTGCGAGGGATGCTGAACGGCGAAGGGATGCGGTCGGACGGGATCTTCGGGTATTTCGGCATGGCGATGAACATTACCGACGGCCGGTACGTGTATATGCGCAACCCGGTGAACGAGGACTCCGGACCGCTTTATGCCTACACGGCCATGCCCACCGGCGGGCTCAACCGATGGTATCCCCGGGAGGTGTACGACCGGGTGGAAACGGGCCGCTACTTCGGACATACCTACAACCTGCCCCTGTACAGGATTCCCACGGAAGGCAAGGTCCCGCGCCACCATCCCGACGAGGCGTCCTACGCGGGCCGGAACCAGTTATTCGATGTAGTGGCAGACCCGTCGCAGCAGAATCCGATCGCCGATCCGGCACTGGAGGCGAACTTCACCGAACGGATAGCCCGGCACCTGGCATCCTGCGAGGCCATGCCGGAGCAGTTCACCCGGCTCGGTATCGACCCTCCGCGAAGGCAGGCCGACGCATAAGGAACCAGCAAATGATCCGAAACCTTCGCCGTTCCTCGGCGATTTTCGTTGCGGCCGCATTGGCGCTGTCATGCCTGCATTGCGGCGCGCAGCCCGATCCCGAAGAGGCCGAAGTCAGCGCCCCTGAGCTGTTCTTCGGCCAGACCGAGGAGATGAAGCAGGCGGCACACGCGGCACTGATGGACCGACTCCCCGATGATGCCGCGCCCCTGGAGTACCAGGTATTCCGGTACATGGCCGCGGAACCTAAAAGCATGGACCAGGGCGTCTCGATCTACGTGGCGGGCGGAAGCGAATTCCATTTCGAACGGCTGGCCATGTTCGATGTGAACGGCGAGCTTGTGCCGGGTGCCGCGGACTCGTGGGAGACCACCGAAGATGGGAAGACGTGGACCTTTCACCTGCGCCGGGACGCGCTGTGGAGCGACGGCCGGCCCGTCACGGCCCACGATTTCGAATTCACCTTCAAGCGGTTCCTCCATCCCGAAGCCGGCAACGTGTATGCCTTTCTCTACTACGACATCAAAGGCGCAAGGGCATACAACCAGCGGGAGACCGATGACGTGGACGCCGTGGGCGTCCGGGCCCTGGACGATTACACCCTGGTGATCGAGACGGAGCAGTCCTGCGCCTTCCTGCCCCATATCACCGCCTATCTGACTTCCGCGCCCGTCCCGCCCTGGCAGGTAGAGAAATACGGGGATCAGTGGGCCCTGGCCGGCACCTGTCTGACCAACGGGCCCTTCCAGCTCGAGACCTGGAAGACGGGCCAGTACATGACGTTCGGCCTGAATCCTCACTACTCGGGTCCCAATCCCGGCCATCTCCGCCAGATCGTCCGGATCTTCAACGCCATGGTCGGCTCGGCCAGCGCGGCGAACGACATGGGGCTGCTTCCCTACGAGAACGACGAGATCGACGTAATCGACATCAGCCCCATGGTCTACGGCGGCCTGCGCGACGACCCGGAGTGGACCGAACCGGCGTGGGCCTACGACCAGTTCTCGACGATCTACCTGTTCTTCCGGACGCGCCAGCCCCCCTTCGACCACGTCAAGGTCCGGCAGGCCTTCGCCCACGCCATCGACAAGGTGGCGCTGAACGAGACGATCCTTCAGGGCATGATGATCCCGGCCTATACCATGCTGCCGCTCCATTTCCCCGGCTACGTCGGCGACAAGTACCAGGACCACCAGCGGTTCGACGTGGACCTCGCCCGGCAACTGCTTGCCGAGGCCGGCTATCCAGGCGGCCGGGGTTTTCCGCGCATGGATATGTGGCTCGCCGACGCGACGCCCGCCTCGGCCATCAGCCAGGCGGCCCAGGCGATCCAGGAGATGCTCAGGGAGCACCTGAATATCCAGATCGACATACGAAACTCGGAAGGGGCCGCGTACCGGTCCGCCATGTACAACTGGGAAATGCCCATGAGCATCGTCGGGTTCAACTACGATTTTCCCGATCCCCACAGCATGCTGGGCATCATCTGGCGTTCCCAGCCCCGGGGCTATACGCGACACGACTGGCAGAACCCGACCTTCGACCGGCTGATCGACGCGGCAGCCGGGGAGCTGAACCCCGTCGCCCGCATGGCCATGTACGACGAGGCCGAGGGGATTCTCGCCTCCGAGGCTGGCGCCGTCTTCCTGTGGCATGTCAAGGCCTACCAGTTGCGCAAGCCCTGGTTGAAGGGGTTCAAGGAAGACCGATGGGGAAACCTGCCCAATTACCGGAACGCAAGTACCTACTACGACCTCTACATCGGGCAGGAAGCCGTAATGAGCGATCGACGCATCGATTACTGAGTTCATCGATGATTGTCAGGACCGCATGCCGAGGGCGTCCGGACGATCATCCGACGTAGTGCGGGGCGGCCACCCGCTACCGACATTCATCTCATCGACCAACGGACAGGCGAATCCATGGAAAACGGACACCAGTACTCCGAAATGACCGAGACGCAGCGGGAACACCTGGACCAGTTCGGTTACCTGGTTATCGAGGACGCGCTGCCTCCGGCCGTCGTAGGGGAATTAAACGAGGCCATCGACGAAGTGTACGACCGGGCCCGGACCGACGGCAGGTTACCGGAGGACGGCCAACTGAACCTGCGGAACTGTATCGTGCACCACGACGCCTTTCTGCAGCTGCTCGACTGGCCGGCGACCATCCCGCTGGCCTGGGGGGCGCTCAGCTGGAACATCCAGATGATCACCTCCCATCTCATCGTGCTGCCATCGGGACCGGAACCCTCCGAGGAAGGCAAGCGCGGCCACGGCATGCATCGGGACGGCGGACGGTCCTTCGTCGAAATGCAGGAGCCCCATCCGCGCATCCTGCTGAAGATCGCCTACGTGCTCAGCGACCAGACGGATCCTTCCTCCGGCGCCACCTCGCTCGTACCCGGCAGCAACCGGATCACGGGGGAGCCGCCGAGGAATCCGTCTACGGGCTGGCCCTACGGCGCCATCCAGATGAACCTGCCCGCAGGCAGCGCCTTCCTGTTCGAGCAGCGCACCTTCCACAGCATCGGGAAGAACTGGTGCGGTCACGATCGCCGGACCATCTTCATGGGATACGCCTACCGCTGGGTGAAACCCATGGACTATATCCAGATGCCGAAACCGCTCGTGGACCGGTGCACGCCCCTGCAGAGACAGCTGATCGGCGAGGTGGGCGACGCGCTGAGCTACTACCTGCCGGAAGAAGAGGACGTACCGCTCAAGGCTCTTCTCGAAGGGAAGTGAGGTCTACCTTGGCCAACGTCCTCCTGCTCATCTCAGACGAGCACAATCCGTTCTACTCCTCGGTCTACGGCCATCCCTTCGTACAGACCCCTGCCATGGACAGTCTGGCCGGGAACGGTGTCACGTACGCGAACGCCTATTGCCCCTCGCCCCTGTGCACGCCCAGCAGATCCGCCTTCATGTCGGGGCGCCGGGTCCACGACATCCAGGCATACAGCAACTGCCGGATCGGCGTCGATCCCGCTATTCCCACCTGGGGCCGTGCCCTGGCGGAACAGGACGTTTACTCCGTGCATGTGGGAAAGACCCACGTTTTCGCGCCAGGCAGCGAGCTGGGTTTCAGTGAGACGCGGTGCGCAGGGGAAAACATGGGTCCGGGCGATCCGGAGATCGGCCGTCGTCCATTCCGGATCAGGCGGGCCGCCGCGGAAAGGGCTGCCCAGTTCGGCGTGAAGGAATCGCATCTCCGGGTCGACCTGGAGCGCGTCGACGCGGCCATCGACTGGATTTCAAACGTCGCGCCGTCGCTGGATACGCCGTGGACGCTGTCGGTGAACATCATCCATCCCCACTTCCCCCACTACACGTCGCAGGAACTCTGGGACCTCTATCCGCAGGGCGGAGATCTGCCGGAATACGGCGCAGATCAGGAGACCGCGGATCATCCCAGGGCCCGGGAAGTCAGGGAGCATTTCCAGACCGGCGCGTTCAATGAGGAACAGGTACGGGGACAGCGCCGGGGATACCTGGCCTGCGTGACCTTCGTGGACCGGCAACTGGCGCGGCTGGTCGAAGCGCTGAAGGCATCGGGACAGTACGATGAGACGAACGTCATTTACACTTCCGATCACGGCGAAATGCTTGGCAAGTTCGGCATGTGGTGGAAGTGCTCGCTCTATGAAGACGCGAGCCGGATCCCATGCATCGCGGCAGGTCCCGACTTCCCGACAGGCGTGCGGGTATCGACGCCGGTGGACCTCCATGACGTGCAGGCCTGCCTTTTCAAATCGACCGGTGCGGACCGGCCATCGGACTGGGTGGGCCTTCCTCTTCAAAGCATTCCCGATCATGACGACCAGCGCGTGGTATTCTCGGAGTATCATGGCCACGGAATCCGTCACAGCGCCTTCATGATACGAAAAGGGAAATGGAAATACATCCATCACGTGGACGCACCCCATCAGTTGTTCGACCTTGACCAGGATCCCGATGAGTTGCGGAACGTTTACGCGGCGATCCCGGAAGTGGCCGCGGACCTGGAAAAGGATCTACGGTCGATCTGCGATCCGGAAGCGGAGAACGCCCGCGCGGAACAATTCGTCGAAGGGCAGCTTGCGGACATGTCGTCCGGCGGTCCGTCCATTTAAGCCCGTCGGAGCGGACCCGTCGGAGCGGACCCATCGGAGAAAGCCCACCGGAGCGAAATGAACGAGAAAAGACTGCTGGGCATAACCGTCCTTGCCGACTTCATCCTCAACGAAGGGGTAGAGGGCGTCCTGGACAACCTCGTCGAAAGGGCGGGCGCTACGGCCGTGGCTGTGAATCCCACGGTGACGGCGCCGTCAGAGGAAGGGACTGGTTCCTTCCAGCCGCCCAGCGATGCCGGCAGCAGTCCCCGCCTCTTCGATAGGCCCCTGTGGGGACGCCGATCGCTCTGGGTCCGAAGCGCGCCTAGCTATCACCCCCGGACCTCGTACTATGGCGATACCCCGTACAAGCCGCGCAAGCCCAATGAGCTGACGGACGCCCATGGCGAACTGGTCGGCCGTTTCATCGACGCCGCGCTGGACCGCGGTCTCGAGGTCTACCTGCAACTGAGCGGGGCGACCCCGCCGGGACTGACGGACGATGACCGGCCGAGACGGCCGGACGGGCGCCTTCCGGACCGCATGGCCGACACAGGATGCCTGGCCAGCGAAGCGATCCGGGCCTACAACGAGGCCTATGTACGCGACCTCCTGGAGCAGTACCCCCAGGTAACCGGCTTTCGGCCGGACTGGCCGGAGTACCCCTGTTACAAGCTGGACGAGGCCTTCCAGGATTTCAATCCGAAGGTAGCCCGCTGGGCCGCGGGAAACGGTTTCGACTACGAGGCCATCCACGAAGCAGTCAGGGCGGCCTTCGACTGCCTGCACGGGCGCCTTGAGAACCGGGACCTGCTCGACCTGAGCGGCCCCGGCCGGGGCGCGGCGACGCTGGCCGCTCTTTTCCGGTCCTTTCCGGGCATCGCCGAATGGCTGCGCCTTAAATCCGCCCTGTCCAACGACCTGCTTCGCCACTGGAGGACCGTTGTCACGGCCCATGGCGGCCCCGAGAAGAAACTCTCGGCCAACGCCTTCATGTTCCCGCTCACGCTGTGGACCGGTTTCGATTTCCGCGGGGCGTCGGGTATCTGCGACGCGGTATCCCCCAAGCTGTATACCATGCACTGGTCGGTCATGGTGGAATTCTGGGGGCGGAGGTTGCTGGAGTATAACCCCGGCCTGGACGAAGGGCTGCTTGTGCGGTCGCTTGCCCACCTGTTCGACCTGGGCGACGAGATCACCGCCACCCGCATCGATCAATACGGGTATCCCGGACCCGATGAACCCCACCCCATTCCCGACGAGGCGCAGCGGCGGCGGATCCAGCAAGTCTGTGCCGAAGTGAATGGGCGCGCGCTGGTCACGCCGCTGATGCACGGATACGGACCCCACCATGACTTCGTCCGGCGCTTCCGGGTGGTGGCGGAAAGTCCGGCAGACGGGGTCTGGATCAACCGGTACGGATATCTCAGCGACGCCAAACTGGACGCGGTAGGCCGCATCTGGCGGCAGGCACGGTAAAAATCCCATGTGTCGCCAAACTGGACGCGGTAGGCCGCATCTGGCGGCAATCACGGTAAAGAAGTCTCGATGACGCGGCCCAACATCCTCTTCATCATGACGGACCAGCAGCGTTTCGACACCATCGCCGCGCTGGGAAACGGCATCATACATACGCCCAACATGGACCGGCTGGTACGCAGGGGCATTTCCTTTACGCAGGGTTACTCCACCTGCCCGGTATGCGTGGCGGCGCGGACGACTATCCGCACGGGATGCGACCCGCCCACCACTCGCGTGTTCAGCAATGGCCGGTCCGCGCCCGCGCCGGGTCAGGCCGATACGCTCGAGGGCCGCTGCGGCGACTATCTTGCGCGCACCCTCTCGGCGGCGGGTTACCGCACCTTCGGCGTAGGCAAGTTCCACACGTTCCCGTGGAACGAGGATATCGGCTACGAGTTCCAGTTACACACCGAAGAGCTCTACGCAAGCCCTGAGCAGCGGCGAGGGGACGCCTACGCGGGCTGGATCGCCCGCGAACATCCGGACTTCGACTATATCGAGGCATTGATGGGGGAGCGGACCGAGATGTACTACATGCCCCAGGCCAGTCCATTGCCCGCCCATCTTACCGTGGAGTCCTGGGTGGCGGACCGTTCGATCGAGGCGCTGCGACAGCCCGACGATCGGCCATATTTCGGGTTCGTGTCCTTCATCGGTCCCCATCCGCCCTTCGCGCCGCCCGTGCCTTTCAACCGGATCTACGACCCCGACCGCATGCCCGGACCGGTGCGCAGCGAGCCGGCGGTGGACCACCTGGACGAACAGATCCCCTTCATGAACCGGGTGATCTGGGCGGACGAGATCAACGATGCCCTGGCCCGGGTGCTCAAGGCCCGTTACTACGGCGAGATCACCTATATCGACGATTGCCTGGGACGGATTCTGGACGCCGTGGAGGAACGGGAGGACGCCGAAAACACGCTCATCTGCTTTTTCTCCGATCACGGCGACCACCTCGGCGACCATACGGCATGGCAGAAGGAGAGTTTCTTCGACGTATCGGCGCGTGTGCCCTTCCTGGTCAGCTGGCCCGACCGCCTGCCGCGCGACGTCCGGCGGGACGACCTGGTCTGCCTGACCGATCTCTTCTCCATCGCCACCCACGCAGCCGGACAGGTCCAGGCGCGCGACGGTGTGGACGTGCTCGGTGTGGTGGATGGCGCAGCCGAGCGCAGGGAAAATCTCTTCGGCTACTATGGCGAACCCGGGACGGACCGGTTCAAAATCATGGTCCGAAGCGGCGAATGGAAGTATATTTACCTGGCGAACGGCGGGCGTGAACAACTTTTCAACACGTCCGAAGACCCGGACGAAGTGGTGAACCGGGGAGCGTCCGACCGGAATGTGGCGGACGAAATGCGCCGGCGCGCCGTGGCGGCGTGTGGACACCCCGGCGCTTCCGACGCGCTGGACGACGGCGGCCTGCGGTCCTTTCCCTATTCGGAATGGACGGCCCCCCGTGTGCACCAGTTCGACCGTTCGCGCGGAGTGCGCGGTTTTCCCGGCCATCCGAGGGACGTGCTGGATCCCTGGATCCGTAGCGGACGCCGCTGAATCCCCTTGCCCACCGTCAACCTCGCTCGAACAACCTGAAAAAGGCGCTGACCAGATCGTGAATCCCGTTGACGAAACCACCACCGAGACTTCCGCCGCTGTGCCCGCGTCGGCCATGCCGTCCGCCGGAGGAGATCCGGTCCCGGTCCCGGCTTTTCACGTGATGATGAAACCCCGCGGGGCCATCTGCAACCTCGACTGCAAGTACTGCTACTTCCTCGCCAAGGAGGACCTGTATCCGGGCAGCGGTTTCCGCATGTCCGATGACCTGCTCGAAGAATACATTCGGCAGTACATCGAGGCTCAGCAGGTACCGGAAGTCACCTTCGCCTGGCAGGGCGGCGAGCCTACGCTCATGGGACTGGAGTTCTTCGAGAAAGCCGTCGAGCTTCAGAAGAAACACCAGAAACCGGGTACGCGGCTCTTCAACTCGCTGCAGACGAACGGCACGCTCCTCGACGCGGACTGGTGCCGTTTCTTCCACGAGAACGATTTCCTGATAGGACTGAGCCTGGACGGTCCCCGGGCGCTGCACGACGCTTACCGGGTCGACAAGGGCGGCAAGCCGACCTTCGGCACGGTGATGGCGTCGGCGGAGATGATGCAGGCTCACGAGGTCGAGTTCAATGTCCTGACCACGGTGCACGCGGCGAACGCGGACCATCCCGTCGAAGTTTACCGATTCATGCGGGATGTCGTGAAGACCCGGTTCATCCAGTTCATTCCCATCGTGGAACGGGACAACGAGACCGGGTACCAGGAAGGCGAGGAAGTGACGAACCGGTCTGTGACGGGGAAGCAGTACGGCCGGTTCCTGATCGGGATTTTTGACGAATGGGTGCGGCGGGACGTGGGAAAAATGTACGTGCAGATCTTCGACGTATCGCTCGCTGCCTGGTCCGGCCAGAGCCCGGGCCTCTGTATTTTCATGGAGACCTGCGGCGACGCCCTTGCCCTGGAACACAACGGGGATCTTTACGCCTGCGACCACTACGTCGAGCCGGATTACAAGCTGGGGAACATCACTGAGATACCCATGATGGAGATGGTCCTGTCCGAGCAGCAACGGGCCTTCGGGCAAGCCAAGCTGGACACGCTTCCCCAGTACTGCCTGTCATGCGACGTGCGGTTCATCTGCAACGGGGGATGTCCGAAGAACCGCATTATCGCCACGCCGGACGGCGAACCGGGTCTGAACTACCTGTGCGAGGGGTACAAGGCCTTCTTCCACCACATCGACGGTCCCATGCGGTTCATGGCCAATGAATTGCGCCACAGGCGGGCCCCCGCCAACGTAATGTCCTATATCCGAGGGCGCGAAGCCGAACTCAGCAGGCAGCGGGAGTTCCGGACGGTGGGGCGGAACGACCCCTGTCCGTGCGGAAGCGGACTGAAGTACAAGCGGTGCCACGGTAAGTAGAACGGCAGGACGGGACGGCCCGCCGGACTGGCATTCGCAACCACCGACGCGACCGGGTCCGGACCCGGGCAGACCGGGCGGACCTCGACGACTCACAAGCCGGCCGCCCATTGGCTAAGGTACCAGCCTGGACCTGGCGGATCGATCCTCCGGTCACATATAGTAACCGCGTTCCACCGCGAGGGTCAGGGAAAGTTCAATATCGGTGATCGCTCTCGACATGGCCTGGCCGATGAGGTCCAGCTTGCGCACCTGGTCGATACGTTCGGCGGCCTGCGCGAGTTCCCTGGAGGACAGGATCTCCTTGAAGAGGTTGCACGCGTGGGCGAGGTTGATGATCACGACGTCGCGCGGTCCGGGGATCATGTCGCTGAACAGCACTTCCATGATCCGAAGCTTGACTTCTCGCTCGGCCGTTCCGTCGATGGTCGGGTAGCGTCTCGACCGGAACACCCACAGGAAATGACCCTCCTTCCTGCTCAGGATACCCCGTTCCACGAGCTGGTCGATGGCCGTCTCTCGGATATCGTCGGCTCGGTCGACGGCATGCTCGATCCAGTACCGTGCCCCATGCGTCTCGGATGACGCAGCGATATCCGCCAGCAAAGGGTCGAGGAGCTTGTCGCCCAGAGGTTTAGAGTCCACGAGGATCAGCTTGTCGACGTCGGTATCTATGCGATTTTCGAGGGCCAGATCCATCAACACGCCACCGGCAAGACCATACCGCAGGAGGCGGTCGGGCACCCCCAGGAACTTCCCGTCGTCGTCGAGCGTCAGCAGCATGATCTCTTCCGCGAATCTTAACATCTTCTCTCCCTGGTTGTTAGTCCGTTTCCGTGCGTGCCGCTGGTGTCTCCGCCAATTTCGATGCTATACTCGTATCAACTACTATCCTGTGTGAACCTTTTCCGCTTGCAACATTAATACGTGTCCGAATTTCGCCCAGATGTCAAGGGAATAAAGCGTCTTTCGAGGCCGCCGTCTCGCTTCAGAATTGACGCGCCAGTTCAACGCCCCAGTAGGGCGGTTCGTTCACGAATCCGGTCAGGTTGTTGAAATCGATACCGCCGGTAAGGGATACGTCGTCGAGGATATTCCGTCCGACCAGCGAGATCTCCAGTCCGGAATCCTGCGCCAGGTAGGACAGTCGGACTCCGCATTCAAGCATCCGATCATCCTGAAACTCCCGGGACTCGTAGAGAAAGAACCGCACCGCGCTTCGGTAGGCCAGGTCGGCCGTGGCCACCAGTAAGGAGCCGCCCGGCAGGACCGCGGGGTAGCGAATGGTGGCATCCGCAATCCACCTGGGCGCCTGCGGCAGGCTATTGCCGTCTATACGTACCGTGCCGGCCTCGCGTCCCGGGGGATCCAGCAC
The DNA here is from genome assembly GCA_964655785.1 of uncultured Gemmatimonadota bacterium. Classification (GTDB taxonomy): domain Bacteria; phylum JAAXHH01; class JAAXHH01; order JAAXHH01; family JAAXHH01; genus JAAXHH01. Next base: position 2,200 of record CAZZNP010000042.1, on the reverse strand, counting down.
AGTGCAGGGAGCCCCGCAGGCCTGCACCGCGAGATCGTCATCGTCTATCCGGGTATGATTGTAACTCAGACCGGTCGTAACGCGGAGCCGTCCTCGCGGCGCGAGGGTCACTTCCGCTTCGATACCCCTCCCCAGGGTCCGGTCCGCGTTCAGCAGTCTGTTGAAATTGGACTCACCGCCCACCGCGGTGAGCTGCTGGTTGTCCAAACGGTAGTAGAACGCGGCCAGGTCGAAGCGGAGGCGGCCGTTCCACAGGCGCATTTTCGTCCCGCCTTCGATGGAATGTATAGTCTCCGGTCCGGCCACGGAGACCAGGTCGCCGAACAGCAGGCGTCCCTGTATGCTCGGTGCGCGGAATCCCCTGGCAGCGCGCATGTACGTCTGTACGCCCGACGACGCGGTGTAGCGCATGCTCAGGTCGCCGCTCCACGCGCTGTCGGTGGGATTGCTGTGAATAGGGCCGATTCCGCCGGCCCCGGTAACAGCAGGCGCTTCGCCTCGCCTCGCCGTGAAGTCCTTCGCGTCGCGGGAAAACCGCAATCCTCCGCCTATCTCCACGTCATCGCCCAGGTGCAGGGTGGTCGCCAGAAACGCGGCCCAGGCCTCGGCCTCCTGGTGTTGCCGGGTGTATCCGTCGGGCGTCCCGCCGGCCAGGGTATCGTAGTTGAAATCTTCGATCTCCACCGATTCATTCAGATAGTACAGGCCGAAGAGGTAATCGAGCCGCCGGTGTTCCTGGCTGACCAGCCGGATTTCCTGGCTGACCTGGCGCAGAAAGGAGACGCCCCCCGCCGTTTCGGAAGGAAAGGGAATCTCCCCCGGACCGCTGGGAGGGCTGAACACCGCGCCGAATCCGCCGTCTATGTCGCCTCGGGAAAAACTGTCGAGCCGTTCCATGCCCGTCAGGGAAACCAGTTCGTGGGCGCCCGCCCGGTAACGCACCTCCACCGACATGCCATGGGCGCTCAGTTCCCGCGAGTTGCATCCATCGATCGCGATGCGGTCACGGGAGAATCCCTCCACCAGACCGCCCCGGTCCGGTACGATGACATTGGCGCGGAACAGGCGAGCGGAGCCGTCCAGGTCCCGGCCGTGGATATTGACCAGCGTTTCGAGGTCCGAAGTGGGTCTCCAGCGCAATTGTAGTCGTCCGGCCAGTTCCAGGTAGCCCGCAAGCGCTTGATTCGGACCATCGTGTTCGTTGTCCACCCAGTCGCCCCGCCGCTGGACCAGTACCGAGAGACGGGCGGTGAGTTCCGGCGAACCGATCGGTCCCGATACCGCGCCTTCGAAATTCGCGCTGTTGAATCGTCCGTAACCCAGGCGGCCGAATCCCTCCGGCTCATCGGTTGGCCGGGCCGATTCCAACTTGACGATTCCAGCCGGCGTGTTCCGTCCGAACAGCGAACCCTGTGGACCGCGAAGCACTTCGATCCGGTCCAGGTCGAACGCGGGATAGCCCTTCAGCAACGCGTTTTCGAGTACGATACCGTCGTAGACCACGGAAACAGGCTGCGAGGCGTTCAGGTCGAAGTCCGTATTGCCCAGGCCGCGAATGTAGAATCGGGGAAATATCCGGCCGTAGGAGGACTCCATATGCAAGCTGGGCACCCGGTTGGAAAGGAACCGCAGGTCCATGCCCGATGAACGGAGCACGGCCGATTTCGATTCCTGGATCGTGGAAAGCGAAAGCGGGACCTCGAAGGCGGGTTGTTCGCGCTTTCTGGCGGTGACCACAACCTCATCCATCAGGATGGGCGTGCCCGCCGAACCGCGTGTATCCCCGTCGTCCCTGTCCTGTGGCGTGCCCGCCGAACCGCGTGTATCCCCGTCGTCCCTGTCCTGCGGCGTGCCCGCCGAACCGCGTGTATCCCCGTCGTCCATGTCCAGCGGCGCGTCGGCCGTTCCGCGTGGCTCCGCTTCCTGCGCGGCCGATTCAACCGGTGTGAACGCAAAGACCACGCACAGCACGGTCAGGGTCGCCGGCAAGAGAACGGTTACCGCCATGCGTACCAGCGACGCATCAGGAGAGTCACATGGACATTTTGCGAACGGTGTTTTCATATCAGTCCATTCGAAGAGGTCAGGTGTTCATTCGAAGAGGTCAGGTGTTCATTCGAAGTGGTCAGGTGTTCATTCGAAGTGGTCAGGTGTTATAATATCGCGCGGATATCGCACCGATATCTAATGGGTAGGCAGC
>CAZZNP010000041.1:6101-30425 GCA_964655785.1 uncultured Gemmatimonadota bacterium | reverse complement strand
CCGGCCACCCCGGCCGCCTTGCTGAAATCTCTGCCCGGTTGGGTCGCCGGCCGAGTCACGGGGATATCCCGCATGACTTCGAGAAACCGGTCCACGTCCTGGTCCGTGTTGTAGAAATGGGTGGAAACCCGGGCCCTGCCCACGCCGCCGTAGGCTCCGAAGATCAGTACGTTCCGGTCTTCCAGGGCATGGGTAACCGCATTCACATCCTCCGCGGTAAAGCAGACGTTGCCGGCCCGTTCCGCCGGCGCCCGGGGCGTAATCACCTCCCAGCCCATGTCCGACAGGCCGTCCCATACCCGGGTGCTCAGATTAAGCACGTGCTCCTCGATCCGGTCGATGCCGATCCCGAGCAGGCAGTCGAGGGCGTTGTCCAGGATGTAAACCCCGATCCAGGTCTCGTTGCCGGGCGTGAACCGGCTGGCGTCCTCCCGGGGTATGTAGGCTGAGGGTTCCTTCCAGTCGGGCAGATAGGCCGGCGTATGCCATCCGACGAAGGGCGGGTCGAGTTCGGGCACCCGTTCGCGGTTCCAATAGAAGATGCCCACGCCATGTACGGCCATGAGCCACTTATAGCAGCTCGATACGACGAAGTCCGCGTAATGGGCTTCGACCGGTACGGCTCCCGCCGAATGGGTGACGTCCAGGCAGAGCAGAGCGTTCTTCCGGTGCACGATTTCCGATAGTTCAGGAAGTGGAAGACGCTGGCCTGTGAAATAGCTTACATGGCTTACGTTGACTACTCTCGTGTTCTCATCTATTGCTTTGTCAAGATCTTCCAAGTCGGTGCGCCAGTTATTGTTCTCAACGATACGCAGCTCCACGCCCCGGTCCTTGAGCAGGGTCCATGGCAGCACGTCCGAAGGGAATTCCACGTCGGCCACTACCACGTTGTCGCCGGGTTTCCAGTCGAGGCCGTAGACCAGCAGGTTGATGCCTTCGGAAGTGGAGGTCAGGAAACCGATATCGTCCGGCTGAACGCCGAAGAGGCACCCGACTTTCTCCTTGCATCCGCCGGATACGACTTCGAGGCGCCTACGGCCTTCTTCGCCCAGCAGCTTGTCTTCGAAGAAACGGCGGACGGCGTCCTCATGTGTCTTCAGCATGGGAGACTCGCCGCCCGTACAAAGGTGGGTAATGCCCTGCGTCCCAATGAACTCGGAAGGATCGATCAGCATCGGAGTCTCCTCGCAAAATAACCGGATTTGCAGGCGATTTATTCAGAACGAGAAGATATGATCCGAATCCGGGCATGTACAGGGAAATCAATTGGAAACGGACCGGGGCGAATGCTGTTGCCCGGATGTTCCGTGACGCGTATATTGAAATCCATCATTCGAAAAATGAATGGGCGGTGCCGGACCCTCCGTCGCGACAGAATAATCGGCCGGTCCATATGCACGCCCTGGAGTCTTCTACTCGGCCGAAAATCCTGCAGTTCCTTCCCGATTCGGTGCGCACGTTGATCTACGATTTCCACACCCATTTCTACACCTCCGCGTATCTTGACGAGATCGAGCAGGGAGGATACCAGGCTGAGCTGTTCAGGGATGCCGACGGTAATCGTCTGCTCAAGCTGGACGGGGATCACAGCATGATCGCGCCGGGGCATTTCGATGCCGATCACGTGGTCGGGCATATGGACCGGCACGGCGTGGACCGGCAACTCCTCAGCTTTTCCATACCGGGGCTGCACGTCGAAGAACCGAACGCCGGCCGCCGGCTCGCACAGGTCGTGAACGATTCCCTTGCCGAGACCGTATCCCGCTATCCCGGCCGGCTGGCGGCCCTGGCGGTCCTTCCACTGCAGGACCCGGCCGCTTCGGCGGAGGAGCTGATACGCGCCGCGGAGACGCTGAACCTGCGGGGCGGAATACTGTTTTCGAACATCAATGGTAAATCGTTGGGAGAAAGCAGGTTCCACGAACTATACGCGGCTGCTTCCGCGCTGAAACTGCCCCTCTTCGTACACCCCACCACCCCGCACGCCCATGACGTTTTCGAAGCGTACAGGCTTACGCCCATCGCCGGGTTCCCGTTCGACACGTCGGTGGCGGCTCTGCACCTGGTGTTCAGTGGAACAATGGCGGCCTTCCCGGATCTGACGATCGTACTCGGCAACCTGGGCGGCACGATACCGTTTCTCGCGGGCCGGGTCGACCAGGCCTACCGTTCCTATCCCGAGGCGCAGGAAAAACTCGACCGGCCGCCGTCGGAATACCTGAAGAAGATGTACTACGAAACCGCGGGCATGCCGAGTCGCGGCGCTTTAGGACTCGCGATCGATTTCGTGGGCGTCGACCGCGTGCTGTTCGGTTCCGACTACCCCCAGCAGATCGCCGATGTGAACCTGGGTCTGCGTATCATCGAAGAACAGGGGTTGGATGCGGCCGCCAGGCAGCGAATCACCGGCCTGAACGCGGCAAGGCTTTTGAAGGAGTAGGCCATTCACTGGTAAAATAAGTCTATCTCGTTATAGTTGTGATTCACCGAATATGCCGGAACCGCGGGTTGGAAGGAAATGCACTGGATATACAAGGCCCGTGCCCGGCCGGTTCCATTGAAGCCGGAGTTTAACACTTATGACTGACTCGCAGAAGCCGGAGTTTAACACTTATGACTGAGTCGCAGAAGACCCTGTTTTTACTGGACGGCATGGCGCTGGCCTATCGCGGCCACTTCGGGCTTATCCGTAATCCGCGGATGACTTCGACGGGAATGAACGTGTCTATGGTCTTCGCTATCGCCAATACCATCCTGGGTATCCTGAACAAGAACAGGCCTACCCACATCGCCGCGGTCTTCGACACGCCGGAACCCACCCACCGGAACAAGCAGTACCCCGAGTACAAGGCGCAGCGAGACGCCATGCCCGAAGACCTGAGCATCGCGCTGCCTTACCTGTTCCGCCTGATCGAAGGGTTCAACATCCCGGTGATCCGCGTGCCCGGCTGGGAAGCCGACGACGTGATCGGCACCCTGGCGAAGCAGGCCGATGAAGCGGGTTTCACCACCTTCATGGTCACGCCGGACAAGGATTACGCCCAACTCGTCTCTGAGCAGTCCTTCATCTGCAAGCCCGGGAACACGGGGGACAACTTCGAGACCATGGGCGTGGACGAGGTGCTGGAGAAGTGGGGTATAGAAAGCATCGGCCAGGTGATCGACATGCTTGGGCTGATGGGCGACGCCAGCGACAACGTGCCCGGAGTTCCGGGCGTCGGCGAGAAGACCGCGCAGAAGCTCATCTCCCGGTTCGGCTCCGTGGAAAACCTGCTGGAAAACACCGACCAGTTGAAGGGCAAGCAGAAGGAGCGGATAGAGGAAAACCGGGACATGGCCATGCTTTCGAAGAGCCTGGTCACCATCGAACGGAACGTACCCCTCGAGGTTACGCCCGATGAGCTGACCGTAAAGGATCGGCGCGAGGAAGACCTCAGGAAGCTGTTCGTCGAACTGGAATTCAATACCCTGGGCAAGCGGCTCTTCGGCGACGATTTCTCGGCCGCGCCCCGGTTGACCGTGGCCGGCAGCCAGGAGAATCTGTTCTCGGACGACCAGCTGAAGACGATCGTGGACGTGGAGCACGACTACCAATGCGTAGACACGGCTGAATCGCGCGCCGCCCTTATTGAAAAGTTGACCGCGACGCCTTCTTTCTGCTTCGACATGGAAACGACCAGCCTGGACCCGAAGACCTGCGAAATCCTGGGATTCGCCTTCGCGATCGAACCCCATACGGGCTACTACGTGCCCATGCCGGACGGCCGGGAGGACGTTCTGCGGGTCGCGGCCGAATTCCAGTCCCTCTTCGATGACGCCGGCAAGGAACTGATCGGGCACAACATCAAGTTCGACCTGTCCGTGCTCCGCTGGCACGGGATTACCGTGTCCTGCCGCATCTTCGACACCATGCTGGCGGCCTACTGCACCGTGCCGGATCTGCGGAGGACCATGGACTACCTGTCCCAGGCCCTCCTGGGCTATACCCCGATCTCCATCACCACCCTCATCGGTGAGAAAGGGGAAGAGCAGGGCACACTCAGAGATGCGCCGCTGGAGAAAGTCGTGGAGTATGCGGCGGAAGACGCGGACATCACGCTGCAGCTCGCGGAATTGCTGCGGCCGCGGATCGGCGAGATGAACCAGGACAGGGTGTTCAACGACATCGAATGTCCCCTGGTGACCGCCCTCGTGGAAATGGAACATGAAGGCGTGCGGATGGACGTGGGGCAGCTGGAGCACCTGTCCGCTTTGCTGGAAGAGGAAATCAGGCGGTCCGCCGACAGGATCACCGAGCTGGCCGGGGAGCCCGTCGATTTCAATTCGGCCAAACAGCTCGGGCACATCCTTTTCGACAAGCTCAAGATCGACCCCAATGCCAAGCGCACGGCCAAGACGGGACAGTACTCTACGGCTGAAGCCATACTCCGGCGACTCGCACCCAGGCACGAGATCGTGGAGCAGATCCTCCACTACCGGATGTGCACCAAGCTCAATTCCGTGTACGTGAGCCAGTTGCCCCATGCCGTGTTCCAGCACACGGGACGCGTACATACTTCCTACGAGCAGGCCGTGATCGCTACCGGCCGGATCCAGTCCCACGGACCTAACCTGCAGACCATTCCGGTCCGCACGGAGATGGGCCGGCAGATCCGGAAGGCCTTCGTGCCCCGGGACGACGATTACCTCCTGATGGCCGCGGACTATTCCCAGATCGAACTGCGCATCGCGGCCGAACTCAGCCACGACGAGGGTATGATGGAGACCTTCATCCAGAACGAGGACATCCACTCGGCGACGGCCATGAAGATCTACGACGTGGGCGACGACGGCGTAACCGACGAAATGCGCCGGTTTGCCAAGACCGTAAATTTCGGCATTATCTACGGCATTTCCGCCTTCGGGCTGGCCGAACGGCTCAACATCCCGCGGGGACAGGGCCAGGAGTTGATCGACCAGTACTTCGAGAAGTATCCGGGTACGCTCAAGTACATGAAGGATACGGTCAAGTTCGCGGAGGAACATGGTTTCGTCGAGACCATGACGGGCCGGCGGCGTTATCTGCGGGACATCAATTCCCGCAACAACACCACGAAACGCGCGGAGGAGCGCGTCGCTATCAATTCCCGTATCCAGGGCACGGCGGCCGATCTGATCAAGCTGGCCATGACCCGGATCCACAAGGAATTGAAGGATCGGGAATGCAAAACGCGCATGCTGCTGCAGGTGCATGATGAGCTCGTATTCGACCTGCACAGGTCCGAAGAAGACACGCTGCCGGCGCTAATCGAGGAGTGCATGCGGAGCGCGCTGCCCATGACCGTTCCCATCGAGGTGGAGATCGGCATTGGCGCGAACTGGCTGGAAGCGCACTAAAATAGAAGCGCACTAAAATAAAGGAAAGGTTCCCATGAGTTCAGGTAACGGCTGGATCCGGGTAGGATCCCTCGCGGATGTGCCGCCCGGAGAATCCCGCGCCGTTAGAATCGGCGAGGGCCGGAGCGTCGCTCTCTTCAACGTGGACGGCCGGATCCATGCCACAGACAACCAGTGTCCCCACATGGGGTTTCCACTGACCCGCGGCGTGGTGAAGGACGGTATCCTGACCTGCGACTGGCACGGCCGCAGCTTCGATCTCGACGGCGGTGGATGCTTTAACTACGAATGCGACGACCTGGAAACCTTTCCCGTCGATATTCGGGGAGACGAACTATGGGTTCAGGCGGGGGACACGACCTATAAGCGGCGGGACCAGCACTTGCAACTGCTCTGGGAGGGCCTGCTCAGTGGAGATTCCTGGACGATCTCCAAGGCCTCGGCCCTGTTGCTCTCCGGGGGCGTATCGGAACACGATATCGTACAGTTGGTCCTGCGGCACCTTGGACGGCACATCGCGTCGGAGCAGGGCGCGGACGGCGGAGGCGAAATCGTTTCGCTCCTGGTCTCCGGGCTCGAGGTCGGCAGACGATACGATGGCGAGGATCGGCTTATGGCGCTGTCGCTGGCCGGCCGGTCGGCGTCGGGAAGGGCATCGGAACGGCTCGAGGTTATTTCGCTGCCTCCTCCTGTCAGCTGGGATCAGATCGACGGCTGGGTGCGCATGTTCTCCCGCAACATGCAGGATTTCCGGATCGAACGGTGTCTGCACACGGCCTGCGAAAACGGCCACGAAGACCATATCTTCAAACTGCTGTTCGAATGCGCCGTGGCCCCGTACTTCCTCGGTTTTTCCCGAAACGTGGCCAGCCTGGGCGACCTCGCCCGGGTAGTGGACACATTCGGGTGGGGCGAGTCGTCCGAACTGGTCTGCAACCTGGGCGCAAAGATGGTCGGGCGGGGCCGGGACGAGCCGGAGCGGTTCCATCGCGACGCCGTCCGTCTGCTGGGGGAAATCGTCCCCAGCCTCGAATCTCACGACTACGCGGGCAACACCTGCGCGGAGTACGACGAGAACGCCCTCGTGGACGCCCTGCTGAGCGTCGACGTCGAGCAGTCCTTCGGCGCCGTGGCGAAAGCCCTGAGGGATGGCGTGGCCATCGAGCGCATCATTACGACCTTCGTGCTGCTCGCGGCGGACCGCATGGCGCGGACGCCCGTGAACGTGGACGCCGGCTGGGGATCCCTTTCGAACGAATTCAACCTGGCGGCTTCCCTGCGTCACGTTCACGCGTACGGCGGACCCTCGGCGGCGGCCAAAGGACTGTTCCACGCGGCCTGGCAGATCTTCGACAACCGGTGGATCAATATCCCCGCACGGCCGCTGGACGAGCCGTTGCCGGACCACGTTTCGGACGCACCGGACGCGGCAGCCGCGGCAGATCAAATCGTCCATTCCATCAAATCGCTCGACATACACGGCGTGGGCGACCAGGTGGTGCGATACCTCAACAGCGGTTTCGACGGGTCGGACTTGCTGAAGGAAGTGGGGCGGGCGATCCTTTGGGACGATACCAACATGGAGCTTCTTCCCACGCTGCGCGTCGCGTTCAACGAATGGGAAGGTGTCTCGGGCGGCGGCGCAGCAGCCGGTGCGGACCATCCGTCCCGGTATCAACTCCTGGTGGGGCTGACGCGTTACGCCACGGACGTGCGGTTGAACAAGAACAGTATGGCATCCATCAATACGGCCATGCGGTTTTCGGAAGGGCGGACGACCGTCGAGGTATTCGACGAATAGCCATTACTTGAGAGGTAACCGATATGGCGACCGAACAGAACGGATTTGTAAGAGTAGCGGCTACCGCCGAGGTGGAAGACGGCAAGCCCAAGGCCGTGAAAGTGGAGGGAAGAAGTATCGCCCTCTTCAGGCACAACGGGTCGATTTTCGCCACGGACAATCAGTGTCCGCACATGGGGTACCCACTCACGCGGGGGCGCGTTCGCAACGGCGTGCTGACCTGCGACTGGCACGGATGGAGCTACGACCTCGGCGGCGGCGGTTGTTTTACCGGAGGGTGCGACGACCTGGAGACCTTCCCGGTCGAAGTGCGAAACGGCGACGTCTTCGTCAGCGTGAGCGAAGGCGGCTCGAAGCGGTCCGACGCCCATTTCCTGCTCCTGAAGGAGGGGCTCTATTCCACGGATCAGTGGACCATATCCAAGGCCGTGGCCATCATGCTGGCCCGCGGCGTTTCCGAGCGGGAGACGCTGAACCTCATCATCCGCCACGGCGGCCGGCACGTCGCCACGGAACGGGGGGCCAACGACGGTGGGGGAGAGGTCTCCGACTTCATCAACGGGATCAGGGTGGCCCGCCAGTACGAAAGTGACGACCGGATCATTCCGCTGACCTTCGCCGCCCACGGGCTATCGGGACGCGCCGGGGATCGCCCGCGCATTCAGCGGCTTCCCGATCCGATCACCTGGGAGAAACTCAAGGGATGGATTCGGGTATTCTCAAAAGACAAGAAGTGGGAAGGCATCGAGAAGTGCCTGATCACCGCCCGCAACCTGGGCGGCCACGACGACAAGATCCTCCCGCTCCTCTACGAATGCGCCGTGGCGCCTCATTTCCTCGGCAATTCGAATAACCTGCTGAACATCGGCTACATAGCTGAAGTGCTCGAGGAGTTCGGCTGGGACGAGGCCGAGGAACTGGTCTGTAACCTGTCGGCCAAGATCCTGGGACAGGAGCGTGGGCTTCCCGACGAGATCCGGCAGTCGGCCATCGACCGGTTCATCGCCGACACCGAGACGCTGGATTCCCTCGGCGACGGACCGTCAGACGATTCCGAGGTGGAATTCGACGAAGACGCTTTTGCGGAAGGACTGGTCAGCGGCGAAATCGGTCCCACCTTCGGCGCGGTCACGCAGGCGCTGAAAGACGGCGTGTCGATTGATCGGATCGTGACGACCATGGTGGTGCTCGCCGCGGACCGCATGGCGCGCACGCCGGTGAACATGAACCCCGGATGGGGAGGCCTGGTCCGCGAGATGATGATGGCCAACGCGGTCCGAAAGGCCGTACGGTACGGCGGCTACCGGGTCGCGGCACAGAGTCTCTACCACGTCGCCTGGCAGTTCTACGGAGACAGGTGGCTGAACATCACTCATCGGCCGCTGTCCGAGTCTCGCGGAAGCCTGCAGCCGGGAAGCGCGGACGAAGCCGAAGCGATCGAAGGCGTCCTTTCCTCCATCGAGCAGATCCAGATCCGGGAGATCGGGAGACAGACCCGGGACTACCTGCGGTCCGGCTACTCGGGTGACGCGTTGCTCCGGGAACTCGGCCTGGTGATCCTCAAGGACGACAACGGCCGGAACATCCTCTCCACGTTGCGTACGATCTTCGACGAGTGGACGCTGTGCGAAGACCACCCGTCCCGCAACCAGTTGCTCGTTGGCCTTGCGCGCTGGGCTACCGACGTGCGCCGCGCCACGGGAAGCCAGTCCGCCGCGGCGACCGCGCTGCGGTTCGCCAAGGGGCAGACCGCGGTGGACCTGTACGAGGCGTGAGAGAGGGGCGATTTGAGTGGACACGACCGGAACGACATTAGTAACCTGTTACTATGTCGTAATGTGGTCGCGCATTGGCGACTCGAAGGATCTTTATGCACATTACCCCACAGTCCAGGTTCTTTGTTTCGCCGTTCCTGAGGCAATTTGCCGCGGCTGATGATCGAAAAGTTGATTAGATAGGGGTGTTCCAGTGTTCAAGACTCATCCGGTAAAACTGAAGAAACTGCTTGACGACATTGAAGACCTTAAAATCCAACTACCTGACTTTCAGAGGGGTTGGGTTTGGGACGATGACAGAATCCGGGGATTGCTGGCCAGTATATCTCGAGGTTTTCCTGTCGGGGCGATCATGACGCTCCTGTCTGGTGGGGAAGTAAGATTTAAAGCACGACCGGTCGAGTGTGTCAAGAGCAACGGATCGATTTCGCCCGATGCGTTCCTTTTAGATGGTCAGCAGCGATTGACTTCTCTTTATCAGTCTCTGCGTCATCCGGGCCCGGTAGATACTCATGATATCAGAGGTCAAAGGATAAAGAGATATTACTATGTGGATATGCAAAAGTCTATTGATCCGCTGATTGACCGGGAAGAAGCAATAATCAGCATGCCCGAAAACCGAAAGATTACCGAAGATTTCGGGCGTCGTACGGTCTTGGATCTTACCACTGAGGATCTTCAATACGAAAACCATATGATACCGACCGAGCGGTTGTTCGATATGTTAAAGTGGTTCGGGGGTTATGTGGCATACTGGTCGAAAAGTCCAAATCACCATCCTGCTGGCGACGCTCAACAGTTCTTCGAAGAGTTTAATGAATCAATAGCCGAGAATTTTTCGCAGTACGACCTCCCAGTTATCGAACTGGCGAAAGAGACACCTAGAGAAGCGGTTTGTACAGTATTCGAGAAGGTAAATACAGGTGGTGTGAACCTGAACGTCTTTGAACTGGTCACCGCCTCGTTTGCTGCCGAGTCCGATGGTTTTTCTTTAAGGGATGACTGGGACGCGCGCCGAAGGAATATGTACACGCGCTTCCCAGTATTGCGAGGTGTCCAGGGAGATCAGTTCCTCCAAGCTATTGCCCTGCTTAAGACGCTGAAAGAGCGGAAAAGCGCTGTTTCTAACGAAAGGGCGGGCTCACAGATACCGGCAATTGGCTGTAAAAAGCGCGACATCCTCGAACTGGGACTTGATGATTACTTACATTGGGCCGATAAGGTGGAAGCAGCGTTCATTACCGCGGCTAAGTTTCTACATATGCAGTTCATATTCGAACAACGTAACGTACCATATAACACGCAGTTAGTTCCCTTAGCCGTCCTTCATGAAGAGCTGGGTTCGGAACTGGATAGTGTCATAGCCAGAGAACGGGTGGAGCATTGGTTCTGGAGCGGTATTTTCGGTGAGGTCTACGGTTCGGCCATCGAAACGCAGTTTGCGCTTGATTTGATACAAGTCTCGGATTATGTCCGATACGGCACGAAACCGACACTCATAGACCAAGCCAGTTTCGCACCGGAGCGGCTCTTGACCCTACGTACCCGGAATAGTGCGGCCTACAAGGGTTTGTACGCACTGCAGATGAAGAACGGCGCGGCTGATTGGAAAACAGGAAACCCTCTTGTATTAATGGCTTACCACGACGAAAAGATCGATATACATCATGTTTTTCCGAAGAAATGGTGCAGTAGTCACAAACGAGCGATAACGCCGAAACTTTACGACTCGATTATAAACAAGACGCCAATCGACGCTAAAACCAATCGAATGATTGGTGGACGAGCACCATCGATATACGTCCCAGAGTTGAGAAAGAAGATGAACCCTAAGCTCGACGACGTACTTTTGACCCATTGGTTCGATCCTGACGATCTGAATAACGATCACTTTTCTCGGTCGTTTATCAGGCGCGGCGAAGCACTACTTGGCATGATTGGAAATGCGATGGGACGGGACTTGGGAAGTGGACGTGTGGTATTTGAGGAACATCTGGATATCTACATGGATCTTGACGGGCACGGAACTCCTAATGAACCATTCGAGGAGGAGGAAGAGTTCGACGATGTTGGCGAGAATGGCCTACTCGATGATCTCCAAAAGTAAGTAGGAAGAGCACCTCGCGATTTCCTCGATTTCCCAACGAGTTGAAAAGTAACATATTATTTGTCAAGTGAATGCCAGTACGGCAAGGACCGAAACCGTGAGGAATTGGATTATGTTACTCAGATGCATGTTCATGGTATTCGTATTAGCGTTGAACGCAGGTGTGGGTTATTCTGGGGCGAATCCACAAGACCGCACTGTTGCAGGGCTAATCGATTCTGCAGAACAGGGAAACTCCGAAGCACAATTCAGACTCGGGACATGGTATTCTAGACCACAACTTATGGTACCTTCAAAAGAAGACCAAATCGAGGCTTTGCGATGGTACACTGCCGCAGCTGTACAGGGCCACGCCGAGGCACAGGTCGCGCTAGGTAGAAAGTACGATTTTGGCATATGGGTTCAGCAAGATGATATTGAGGCAGTGCGGTGGTATCGAACCGCCGCCGAACAGGGCTCGCCACAGGGTCAAATCGCCCTCGCACACATGTATGCCCTCGGCGAGGGGGTTACCGAAGACGATGCTGAGGCAGTGCGGTTGTTCCGTGCCGCCGCTCAGCAGGAATACCCCTACGGTTGGGTTGCACTCGCCGGCATGTATTCCCGTGGAGAGGGAGTATCTGAGGACGACGTGGTAGCGGTTAATTTGTATCGCAAAGCTGCAAATCGTGGTGTCGAACAGGGAGATGCCAACGTTGTATATCGAGTTGCTGGTAAGTTCGGTTCGGGAACAGATATACCCGAGGACGACGTAGAAGCAGTGAAATGGTACCGCATAGCCGCAGAACAAGGAGATGGTAATATAGCTTATAGAGTCGCTCGGAAGTTTGCCAATGACTCCTTTGGTAACAGTGACATACCGGAGGATGACGTTGAAGCAGCGTATTTGTACCGTATGGCTGCAGAGCAAGACCATGAGCATGCCCAGTTCAGCCTGGCCGGCATGTATTCCCGTGGCGAGGGGGTTTCGGAGAACGACGCGGTAGCAGTGAAATGGTACCGCATGGCCGCAGAAAAGGGTAATGTCTCCGTGACCATTAGTGTAGCGGATATTTTTGCCAATGGTACTGACATACCCGAGGACGATGCGGAAGCGATCAGATTGTACCGGATCGCTGCGGAACAAGGTGATCCTTGGACGAGTAGGATCGCGGAGAGGTTTGCCTCCGGTGACGGCATACCCGAGGACGACGCGGAAGCGATCAGATTGTACCGTATCGTAGCGGGAGAGGGTGATGCATTGACGAAAAGAGTCATAGGTGATAAGTTTGCCTCCGGCGACGGCATACCCGAGGACGATGTGGAAGCGATCAGATGGTATCGGATCGCCGCGGAATATGGTGATGGATTCGACGCCCGCCGGGTCGCGGAAAGGTTTGCCTCTGGCGAGGAAATACCTAAGGACGACACGGAGGCGGCCAAATGGTATCTGGTAGCTGCCGATCAGGGAGACGCCTCCGCCCAATTCAATCTTGGCTACATGTATCACCAAGGCAAGGGCGTGTTAGAAGACTACGTACAAGCCTATGCCTGGTACAATCTCTCCGCGGCTCAGGGGGTCGCAATGGCCGCTTCTAATAGAGACTTACTTAGAAAACGGATGACTCGCGATCAGGTCCAGAAAGCTCAGGAACTCAGTAGAACGTTGTTACAGCGCATTCAGGAAGCCCAAATGAAATAGGATTACATGTCTGGCTGCGCATCCCAACCCACCTGCACTTCACAAACCTTAGCAGTACGGCTTGTCTATTAAAGGTCAGCATACATGCCCCACACGCCGCCTTACACGATCACGCCCGAAATCGTTTCACAAATAGAGCAGATCGGGGAAGCCATCGGGAAGGCCGATTCGCTGGGGGTTTCGCAGGATTTACGCCTACGCCGGGTCAACCGCATTCGTACCATTAGGGGATCGTTGGCCATTGAAGGGAACACGCTCAGCGAGGAGCAGGTAGCCACACTTTTGGACGGCAAACTCGTCATCGGTCCGCCGCGGGAGATCTTAGAAGCGCGCAACGCCATCAAAGCCTATGATCGATACGAGCAATGGGACCCGGCCAGCGAGACCGACTTGCTGGAGGCGCACGGCGTTCTCCTGGGCGGACTGTTAGACGCTCCGGGCCAATACAGGCGCGGCGGGGTAGCCGTCGCCGGGCCCGATGGAGTGCAACATGTCGGACCGCCACCTGAGCGCGTTCCCGGACACATGTCAGACCTGCTGGTATGGTTGAACGATGCGAAAGAACATCCCCTCATATCAAGCTCGGTCTTCCATTACGAGTTCGAATTCATCCATCCTTTTGAGGATGGCAACGGGCGGATGGGGAGGCTCTGGCAGACCCTGATCCTCACACGTTGGAAGGCCTTTTTCGCCTATCTTCCAGTGGAGAGCCTGATCCACGTCCGCCAGAAGGATTACTATCAAGCCATAGTGCGGAGTTCGGCCCGGGGCGAAAGTGCCCCTTTCATTGATTTCATGCTGGAGATCCTGCTCGAGGCGGTCAGGTTGCCGCAGGTGAGCGACCAGGAAAACGACCAAGTAAGCGACCAGGAAAACGACCAAGTAAGCGACCAGGTAGTGAAGCTGCTCTTCGCCTTGCGGCAGGGATCCAGGACAGCCGCCGAATTAATGAAGGAAACCGGATTGACCCATCGTCCCACGTTCCGAAAGAACTACCTTAAGCCGGCGCTATTGATGGGGTTGATCGAGATGACTCGTCCGGAGTCGCCCACCGCGAGGAACCAGAAGTACCGGTTGACCCCTCGCGGGCTAAGGAAGCGGGCGAGGTTGAACGCCAATGGACCGGAATAATGAAGGGGGCTGAATCCGCCCCGGTCCTCCAGGATGAACATGTATAAGTAGCCCACAGTGAAAAGACTGAACGAACTGTATCAACACGACCCTGACGAAGCCGACCGCCTGGTTTTCGGACGCCGCACGTACCCCGACCGGCGCGGATTCCTCAAGCATGCCGGCCTGGCGGCCATGGGCGCGCTGGTCGGGGCCGCGATCCCCTTCCATCGCAACATGCCTGCTCATTTCATTCCCGTGGCACTCGCGGCCGAGAACGCCATACCGGGCAAGGATGGCCTTACAGTCCTCAATGACCTGCCCATGTGCGCGGAAACCCCGCCGCACCTCCTCGACGACGCCATCACACCCACCGAAAGGCATTTCGTCCGCAACAACGGGCTCATGCCCGAGGACCTGGACGCATCGCGCTGGGAATTGGCGATTGACGGCCTGGTCGACAACCCGGTGACACACAGCCTCGAAGATCTCGCACGCCGCTTAGAAGTCGTCACCCGGGCACTGACCCTGGAATGCGCGGGCAATGGACGCGCGTTCTTCGACCCCAAGGCGGATGGCGAACAGTGGACCTACGGCGCGGTGGCCTGCTCGGAGTGGACGGGGGTCAGGCTGTCGGACGTCCTGGCGGCCGCCGGGGTTCAGCCCGGCGCCGTATATACCGCCCACTATGGGGCTGATACCCATGTGTCCGGTCCGGGAAGCGGACTTCCCTTATCCCGCGGCGTACCGATCGCAAAGGCCATGGACGGTCACAGCCTCATCGCTTTTGCCCAGAACGGCCGGCCGATCCACCCGATGAACGGCGGACCGTTGCGGCTGATCATACCGGGATGGCCCGGGTCGTGTTCTCAGAAGTGGTTGACCCGCGTAGAGATACGGGACCAGGTACACGACGGGCCCAAGATGACCGGCACTTCCTATCGGTTGCCGAATCGGAGTGTAGAACCCGGCGAGGCTGTGGACGAAAAAGACTTCCGTATCATCGAAAGCATGCCGGTGAAGTCGCTGATCACCCATCCGGCAACGGGGGCCAGGACGAATGACCGGTCAGTGAATGTGCGGGGACAGGAGTGGACCGGGGATGGCTCAGTCGAGGTGCGTGGTCACGCGTGGACCGGTGAGGGGCGTGTCGACGCGGTTGATCTCTCGATCGACTTCGGGGCGACGTGGAAGCGCACGGCGCTGGATGGACCGGTCAACGCCTACGCCTGGCAGAACTGGCGCGCTTCGATCACGTTTCCTGGGAGCGGGTATTACGAGGTATGGGCGCGGGCAACGGATTCACGGGGCGTCAGCCAGCCGCACGCCATCGCGTGGAATCCCCGGGGATACCTGAATAACGCCATGCACCGGATCGCCGTCTATGTGGAGTAGGCCCGACCTGCTGGCGCACTTGCCTGCAATTTTTCAGATAGTACTGATCGGGGGTCAGGACGCTCTCCTGATTCCACCATACCTTGTGCTCGCAAAGTCCAACGAAGCATGATTCCACAGATTCCACACAAATAGGGGATACAGCGTGCATAAAGCTCAGGGGTTCGGCGGGTTCTTCTTTCGGGCAAATGATCCGGAAGGACTTGCAAAATGGTATGAGGACCACCTCGGCATCAATCCTGCGCCAACGAACATGGAGATGGCGCCGTGGATGACCGAGTCCGGGGTCACGGTTTTCTCGCCATTTCACGCTGACACGGACTACTTCGCGGCGGACAAGACTTTCATGCTGAATTTCCGCGTGGCCGATTTAGACGCGATGATCACACAGCTGAAGTCTGCAGATATCGAGGTCAGCCACGAAAGCGAGATGGAGGGCATCGGTCGCTTCGCCCGTATCCACGACCCCGAAGGGAATGCGATCGAGCTTTGGGAACCCGCTTCGTGAGATTCACGCTGGTTTGAACCTTTGAACCCGGTCCCGCAGGTTAGACGGTATCCACCACGGGGCGCGGCAGATCGGCCCAGTGGCCGGTGGGGTCGGATCCCTTGACGATCACGCCTTCCTTGTTCCAGTTGAGCTCGGCGCGGACGGACGCGGCACAGAACCTGAGCGTCAGGCCGCAGCGGCGGCGGTCCGACGTATTCAGGCCCGAGCCGTGCAGCAGCAGGTCGCTGTGCAGCGAGATCTCTCCCGCTTCGAGTTCGATATCCACCTCGGTGCCGTACATCCCGATTTCTTTCACCGTCTGGTTGAGCACGTTGTTCTCGGCTTCCTCGCTCAGATGATAGGTCAGGTGCCCGTAGTGGTGCGAACCGGCCACGAAACGCATGCAGGCGTTTCCCGTGTCCGCATCGTCGATGGCCAGCCAGGCGGTGACCGTCTTCGACGGCGAAAGAGGCCAGAAGCTGGCGTCCTGGTGCCAGTTGACGATCTTGCCGTCCCCGGGCAGCTTGCAGAAGAAATGAGCGCCCCATCCCACCACGTCGTCGCCCAGCAGGTCGCTGATATACGCGACGATCCGCGGTTCGTTGATGATATCGTGTACCATCCCCGATTTCAGGTGGGCTGAAATGATGGAGTAGTTGTGGTCTCCCCGCGCCATGACCTGCTCGATCATCCCGTCGAATTCGTCGCGTATGGCGCTGATCTCCGCGTCAGAGTAGATCCTGAAAGGTTTCAGATAGCCCTGTTCGTTGAACGTGTCGATCTGCGCGCTCGTGAGGACGGACGGATGTTCGTTGTGTACCGGGTGGTACTGCAGATCGCGGGCCATGCGGATCAGGTCTTCGGGGGTCGGCATCTGCTTGAAACGGGTGTCCTGCAAGGTCGTCTGGGCCATGGGAGCGCTCCTAGAGGTGGCTACTGGCCGGAATTAAACCGATAGCTGTTGTTCTGTTCGCCGGTCGATGACGGTTGGCCTGTTCGCAGGCCGCTGGCTGACCGCGGGCCTCAGCCTTTGCTCGCAGGCCGCTGACTGACCGCGGGCTTCAGCCCTGTTCGCAGGCCGCTGACTGACCGCAGGCCTCAGCCGTCGTTCTTTGTCTTCAAAATGACGTTCTTGGTTTCTTTATCCCAGGTTTCGTTATAGACCAAAGGCCTGGGCCTGCGCGGCGGGTAATCCGGCGGCGGATTTTCCGGGTCATTCAACTCCAGCCGGTCACGGCCCCGGGGCGCCTCGTACCAGTGCTTCTCTCGTTCGGCCGCCTCGATCTCCCTGCGGAGGATGAATTCCGCGTGATCGAAACTCGTGATCGCCGCGTCGGCCAGAAACACGCGATGCACCTCGCCGCCGTCCCAGGTTTCCAGGTCCGGAAGGATCACGGGACCGGTGCAGACCTGAAACTCGGCGTCTTCTTCGTTAATATTGATCAGGTCCACGGGAAACTCAAGGGTAACCTTCAGGTTCCGGGCTGGCTGGCCCTGCTGGCCCTGCTGGCCCGTCTGGCCCGATTCCCGGTAGGCGATCCTGCCATTCATGAGATCCCGGTCCAGCGTGGCCTGGACCACATCCCGGGCGTTCGCCAGCGTTTCTTCCGTTCCATAGTGCCTGATGTCGATTACGTGAGCCTGGAACTGCTTCTCAAGCGGGGCTCCCCGAGTCTCGGCGGGCTCGGTGCTCGGT
This sequence comes from uncultured Gemmatimonadota bacterium, assembly GCA_964655785.1. Taxonomy (GTDB): domain Bacteria; phylum JAAXHH01; class JAAXHH01; order JAAXHH01; family JAAXHH01; genus JAAXHH01. The sequence continues at coordinate 12,991 of CAZZNP010000041.1, read as the reverse complement.
CTCCTGGAAATGGGTATACTCAGGCTCCGGCTGAAGGCCATGCGCCATTCGTCGCTGGGAATCTGGAAGAGGTTACGGCGGGCGATCGTGTATTCCGTGCGGCAGGGCGCGCCCAGGTAGAGGTCGGTCTTCTTTCCCGTGTCCAGGTCTTCCACGGTACAGGCCGCCTCCAGGTGGAATCGCACCTGGTAGGCCTGTCCCGGTTCTCCAACGAATCCACCGGTGTATTTGTAAACCGGATCGGGCTTCCAGGGCCACGACCTCCAGTGGAATGAAGAACGATGAAAGGCGATCATAAGCTTCGGTATCGAGACGTTTGGCCTGTGGAGCCGACTCGGCCTGTAATACAATCATGGGTGCCGGCACCATTGCGTTCGCGGTCCGGCCATGCGAGCCTGAGTTGTGCGATCCCGCCCCATTCCGATTGAGAAAGACAGTGTCCCCAAAATGACTCATTTTCGGCTCGCAAGCAATACAAAACTGACCGATCGCCTTAAGTGGCGCGACCTTGATTTTTGTTGCAGGCGATGGGCACGGACGCTACATTGAAGAACGGCTCAATGAGCAGTTAACGGCGCGCGAGACAATCGATCACCGGCCTACGGACTAGGTATGACACAGGATTCCCCACGCTCGGAGTACCAAATAGACCTGGATCGCGTAGAGTCATTGGAATGGCTCGAATCGCTGGATTACGTACTCCAGCATTCCGGTCCGGGCAGAGTGCGCCAGCTGATCGCCCAACTCCAGGCCCACGCCCGCGGCAAGGGCGTCCGGCTCCCTTTCGCCGAGAACACGCCCTACATCAACACCATCCCGCCAGACCAGCAGCCGCCCTATCCCGGAAGCCACGAGCTCGAGCACCGGATACGGAACATCATCCGGTGGAACGCCATGGCCATGGTGGTGCGCGCCAACACGGCGGACAAGTCCCTTGGCGGCCACATCGCCACCTACGCCTCGGTCTGCAACCTCTACGAAGTCGGCTTCAACCACTTCTTCCGCGGTCCGGGGGACGGTTACGACGGGGACCAGATCTTCTTCCAGCCCCACTCCTCGCCCGGTATCTACGCCAGGGCCTTTATCGAGGGGCGGTTCAACGAACAGCACCTGGACAACTTCCGCCGCGAATTGCGCCCGGGCGGAGGACTTTCGTCCTACCCCCATCCCTGGCTGATGCCGGATTTCTGGGTCTTCCCCACGGCTTCCATGGGCCTGAGCGCCATCATGTCCATCTACCAGGCCCGGTTCAACCGGTACCTGGAAGACCGGGGGCTCAAACAGGCTAACGGCCGCAAAGTCTGGGCGTTTCTTGGAGACGGGGAAACCGATGAGCCCGAGGCACTTGGCGCCATAACTCTGGCAGCCCGCGAGAAGCTGGACAATCTGGTTTTCGTGGTAAACTGCAACCTGCAGCGGCTGGACGGTCCGGTCCGGGGCAACGGAAAGATCATCCAGGAGTTGGAGGCCGCCTTCCACGGGGCCGGATGGAACGTGATCAAGGTGATCTGGGGGAGCGGTTGGGATCCCCTGCTGGCCCAGGACGACGAGGGACTGCTCGTAAAACGCATGGGCGAGATCGTGGACGGCCAGTACCAGAAGTACACCGTTTCCGACGGCAAGTACCAGCGGGATCACTTTTTCGGCGTACATCCCAGGCTCATGGAGATGTCCAAGCTACTCACCGACGAACATGTGCGGACCATCATGCGCGGCGGCCACGACCAGGAGAAGGTCTACGCGGCGTACAAGGCCGCGGTGGAACACCCGGGCGCGCCGACCGTCATCCTCGCCAAGACGATCAAGGGCTACGGCCTGGGCGAATGGGGCGAAGGCAAGAACACCGCCCACCAGCAGAAGATGATCGACGAGGAAGGCCTGCGTCATCTGCGCACCGAACTGGGCATCCCCCTTTCCGACGACGAGGTCCGCGAGGCGCCTTATTTCCGGCCGTCGGCGGACAGCGCCGAAATGGAGTACATCCGGGAACGGCGGGAGGCGCTCGGCGGGTACATTCCCCGCCGTAACGTCGTGAATCCCGGCCTGCCCGCCGCGCCGCCGGACGAGGTGTTCGACGAATTCAAGGCGGGGACGGAAGGCCGCGAAGTGTCGACGACCATGGTTTTCACCCGGATGCTCTCGCGCCTGCTGCGCGAACCCGAGATCGGCAAACTGATCGTCCCCATCGTGCCCGACGAGGCTCGAACTTTCGGCATGGAAGCACTCTTCCGCCAGTGCGGCATATATTCCCACGCCGGCCAGCTCTACGAACCGGTGGACATCGACACGCTGCTCTACTACAAGGAAGCCCAGGACGGACAGATACTCGAAGAAGGTATCACGGAGGCGGGCTCCCTGTCCTCCTTCGTGGCCGCCGGGACGGCCTACTCGACCCACGGCGTAAACACGATCCCCTTCTTCATCTTCTATTCCATGTTCGGCCTGCAGCGCGTCGGAGACCTGATCTGGGCCGCCGCTGAAATGCGCACGCGGGGCTTCCTGCTGGGCGGTACGGCGGGCCGGACGACGCTGAACGGCGAGGGACTCCAGCACCAGGACGGCCAGAGCCACCTGCTGGCCGACCCGGTACCCAATCTGCGGACCTATGATCCGGCCTACGCCTACGAGCTGGCTACCATCATCAAGGACGGCATACGGCGGATGTACGTGGACCAGGAGGACCTGTTCTACTACATCACCGTGCAGAACGAGAACTATGCCATGCCGTCCATGCCGGAAGGCGTGGAAGAAGGCATCCTGAAGGGCATGTACCGGTTACGGTCGCTCAACGGGGGGACGGCGAAGGCCCACCTTTTCGGGAGCGGCTCCATCATCAACGAATCGCTGAAGGCCCAGGAGATGCTGGCCGAAGACTTCGGGGTCGAAGCGGACGTCTGGAGCGTAACGAGTTACAAGCAGTTGCGGCGCGACGCCATGGACACCGAACGCTGGAACCTGCTGCACCCGTCGGAAGCGTCCAGGGTGCCGTATGTTTCGGAGTGTCTGGCGGAGACCGGGGGGGTGTACGTCATGGCCTCCGATTACGTCAGGACGTTGCCGGACTCCATAGCGCGCTGGGTGCCGGGCCCCGTGGTCTCGCTGGGGACGGACGGGTTCGGACGGAGCGACAGCCGGCCGGCGCTGCGGAATTTCTTCGAGATGGACGCCCGCTTCATCACCCTGGGCACGCTCAATGCCCTCGCACGGAAAGGGGACCTCTCCCCCGACGTGCCCGAGCGGGCCATGCGCAAGCTGGAAATCGACCCCGAGAAGGCCAATCCCCTGGACGTGTGACGGATTCGCCACGATGTGCCGTTTGGCTGGCGTCCTCGTCTTCTTCCTTCCTGCCCGCGCGTAAACGATCAGGCATACAAGGCGTTGCTGAAGGCCCGGCGGTTCCGGCGGGTAACCGGGTGGTCCTCGCCTAGCATGCCGAAAATGGCCACGCAACTCCTGCGGGCGCCGTCGTCGTCGTAGGCCCTGTTTTTCTCCAGCACCTCTATGAAACCCTGCAGGGCGCGTTCGAACGACCCTGATCGCAGGTTTTCTATCGCCTGGACATATGCCGGCTTGACCGGATCTTCCTCGAGACCGTCAGGCGCGTCGAGGTGCAGGAACAGGCTACCGACGGTCCTCAGGACTTCCGCCGAGTCATGGAACTCCGTGCCCGGTTCGATCGGTCTCAACAGGTCCAGGCTCCGGCCGGGGTCTTCGTTTAAATACGTGCGCGCCAGGCAGACCGCCGCCTGCTCGTTGTCCGCCTCGGCTGCCAGCACGTCCTCGAGCAAAACTCGCGCCTTCGTCGTATCGCCTGCTTCCAGGCACCGCAGCGCTTCATCAAGCTGCTTCGCGTGGGAACTCGGCAGGGCTTTTTTCAGCCACTGTTCGATCATGGGCTCCGGCAGCGCGCCGGTGAACTCGTCCCTCACCTCGCCGTCAACGAACATCTTGACGTTCGGAATGCCCTGAATACCGTACTGCCGGGCGATATCGGTGTGTTCTTCCGTGTTTACCTTCACGAGTTCCCACCGGTCCCGGTGGCGTTCTGCGAGGGATTCGATCACGGGTCCCAGCATCTTGCAGGGCCCACACCATTCCGCCCAGAAGTCGACCAGAACGGGGATCGTGCGGCTTCGTTCCACTACCTCCGTTTTAAAGTCCGAAACCTCGTAACTCATCGCTATTCCTCACGGGTTCACGGCACGCGCGGTGCCAAGCCGTCAGTTGACAATGCTGTTGGTCGGGGTTATCTTTCGATGCGGTTCAACCGGGTGAACGGGCTTTCATCCATCGTCCCCGAAGAGTCTGCGGCGGGTATCGATCACGATGTCGGCCATGTTCTCCCAGGACGTGCGAGACGTGTTGAATACCATGTGGTACAGCGTCGGGTCCGTCCAGTCGCGGTGGTAGTTGTGCTGAAGGTATAGGGCCCGCTGCCGGTCCTTTTCCTTGATGAGTTCCGCGGCACGGTCCCGCGAGAGGTTCATCTCGTCCATGATCACCTCGACCCGGTAGTCGAATGGCGCGATGAACAGGGTGTGGAAGACGGTCGTACTGTCTGAAAGGATGCACTGGCTGCCGCGTCCGACAATGATGACGTTCTTTCTTCCGGCAAGCGAACGGATGGTATCCTGAAGGATCTGGAGGTATTCTCCCCGGTCCAGAAAGGTGTTCTTCAGGGAGGTGGGATCCTTCGTACCCTCGTCGTCGCCCGGCACATAGGGCCAGATGAGCGGCGGATACTCCGGAGACAGGGAGTATACGGTCGAAGGGGTGAACAGTTCGCTTAGAAACCGCCGGATGGTCGATTCGCCCACTTCGTCCAACTGCTCGACGACGTCTTCCGAAACGCCTGCGGCATGGGCGGTTTCGGCGATGAGTTCCTTGTCCACGCAATCATAGCCGAGGCGTTCGGCGATGATCCTGGCAATGTCCTTGCCGCCGCTGCCGTATTCCCGGGCAACCGTCATGATGCTCATGATGAACTCCTTGATACCTGCAGCCTGCGAAGGAGACGAGAAATCCGTTTGAAAGCGCCCCGCCATGGCCCATCATGATCCGTTGGACGAGACCACGGACTTCCTGGGTTCGAAGGGGTTCTCGGCAGCCCGTTTCGGCGTGATCCTGGGCACCGGATTCGGCGCGTGTGTCCAGGCTGTCGAGCAAAAATCCGTTGTGCCCTACGGTTCTATCCCCCATTTTCCCCTTTCGACCGTTAAAGGCCACGAGGGAAACTTCGTCTTCGGCGCCCTTGGCGATGCGGCCGTTATCGTGATGCAGGGCCGGATCCACCTGTACGAAGGATACGACGTGCGTCAGGTCGCGTATCCCCTCGAGGCGATGCGCCGGTTCGGCGTCGATGTTCTGCTCGTGACCAATGCCGCCGGGGGACTGAATCCCCGGTACGAGACCGGAGACCTCATGGCCGTGCGGCAACACATCCATCCCATAGGCCGTCATCTGATGGGAAACCTGGTTACGGGCACGAGCCGCGATGCCGGTTACGACGAAGCGCTGAGGGCGTCGCTTTTAAAGATTAGTATACAAAGAAACCTGTCTGTTCAACAGGGAATTTTGGCATGGATGCCCGGTCCGTCTTTCGAGACTCGCGCCGAAATTTCCATGTTGAAAAAACTCGGGGCGGATGCGGTGACCATGTCAACCGTTCCCGAAGTGCTGGCCGGCCTGCGGCTCGGAATGCGTACCGCGGCCGTTTCGTGTATTTCCAATGTCTGGACAGGTCGGGCGGGCGAAACCGCAGACGCCGGCGACGTGCTGAAGACGGTTGAATCGTCGGCCGCCCGTTGCTCGGATCTTCTGGGCGCCCTGGTACGGGAAGTCCACAACGACCACAATGACCACCCGGTCCGGAAGGCTGCCCGCCGCCGGTAGGCCGGCTCACCCGGTCCGGAAGGCTGCCCGCCGCCGGTAGCCCGGCTCACCCGGTCCGGGAGACTGCCCGCCGCCGGTAGGCCGGCTCAACGTAGTACAGCGCAAGCGAGTAGAATATGGCCTGGTTCGAAAGAAGACAGCGGGGACTGAACCCGCAGAAGCGCAAGGAAATCCCGAAGGGTCTGTGGGTGAAGTGCGACAAGTGCGACGCCATGCTGTACAAGGCGGAACTTGAACGGGACTTCAACGTGTGCACCCAGTGCGGGTTTCATTTCAAAATCGGCCACCAGGGGTATATCTCCCTGATCATGGATACGGACACCTTCGCCGAGACCGACACGGACCTGCGCACCGCCGATCCGCTCGAGTTCAAAGAGAAGGAGAACTATCCGGACTACATGAAGCGGTACCAGAAGAGAACGGGCATGCAGGAGGCCGTCGTATCCGGTACCGGCCGCATAGAGGGCAGACTCGTGTCCCTGTCCATCCACGACGGTTCCTTCCTGGCCGGGAGCATGGGTTCGGTGGTCGGCGAGAAAGTGACGCGTTCCATCAGGCGATCGCTCGATCTGGAGATACCGCTGCTCGTGGTCGCCACCTCGGGGGGCGCCCGCATGCAGGAAGGCATTCTTTCCCTCATGCAGATGGCAAAGACATCCCTCTGGCTGAATCGTCTGTCGGAGGAGAAGATCCCCTTTGTCGTCGTGATAACGAATCCGACGATGGCCGGCGTTATGGCGAGTTACGCTTCGCTGGGAGATTTCACCCTGGCAGAGCCGGGCGCCATGATGGGTTTCGCCGGCGGCAGGGTGATCGAACAGACCATCGGGTCGAGCCTGCCGGAGGGATTCCAGACCGCGGAGTTTTTCCTGGCCAAGGGTTTCGTGGACCAGGTCGTGCCACGAACCCGGTTGAGGGAGACGCTGGTCACGATCCTGAGCTATTTCCCGGACCGTGAGAAGAAGGAAGAACAGGCATCGGAAGCGTTATGATTCCAA
>CAZZNP010000041.1:0-6091 GCA_964655785.1 uncultured Gemmatimonadota bacterium | reverse complement strand
CAACATAAGCTTGTTGAGCGAATCTTCGGGGACGACCGGGTAGTCCCCGCTGAAGCAGGCCGTGCAGTACCCCGCCCCTGATTTTCCATACTCCTTCGCGATCTTCACCATGCCTTCGATGGACAGGTAGCCCAGGCTGTCGGCGCCCAGGTACTTGCGGATCTCTTCCACCTGGGTCTGCGAAGCGATGAGTTCGCCCTTGCTTTGCATGTCGATCCCATAATAGCAGGGGTGGCGGATGGGGGGACTGCTGATCCGCACGTGCACTTCCGATGCGCCCGCCCCGCGGATCAACCGTACCAGCTGATTGAGGGTCGTGCCCCGCACGATGGAATCGTCCACGAGGACCACCTTCCGGTTCCTGAGCACGCCCTGGACAGGATTGTACTTCAGACGCACCGTGAATTCGCGCATGGACTGGTCCGGATCGATGAAGGACCGCCCCACGTAGTGGTTCCTGATCAGCCCGATTTCGAATCGGATTCCCGAGTGCTCCGAGTAGCCCAGCGCGGCGGTCGTGGCCGAATCGGGCACGGCGATGACGATATCGGCGGCCACGGGATGCTCCTCCGCCAGCCGGCGGCCGAAGCGACGGCGAAACTTGTCGCTGTTCTCCCCGAAAACCTTGCTGTCCGGCCGGGCGAAATAGATGTATTCGAAGATACAGGCGGCCGGTTCCGCGTTTTCGAAGGGGAAGAAGGACCGGATGCCGTCCTCGTCGATGACGACCATTTCACCCGGTTTCACCTCCCTGACGTATTCCGCTTTCATGATATCGAAGGCGCAGGTCTCCGAAGCGAGTACGTGCGCATCGCCGATGCGTCCCAGGCAAAGGGGCCGGAAGCCCCGGGGGTCCCGGACGCCTATGAGCTGCGTCCCGGACAGGAATACGATGGAATAGGCCCCTTCGACGTGGCGAAGGGCGTCCGCGATCATGCCTGGCAGGTCGGATTCGTTCGATCGCGCGATGAGGTGGAGCACGATCTCGCTGTCGGACGAGGTGCGGAAAATGGAGCCGGACTCTTCCATCGACAGGTGGAGCGCGCCGGTATTGGTAAAATTCCCGTTGTGGGCGGTGGCCAACTGTCCGCGCTTGAAGTTGACCATGAAGGGCTGCGCGTTGTCGACGTTGGAGGTGCCGGTGGTCGAATACCGGTTGTGGCCGATGGCGATGTGGCCGTCGAGTTCGTTTACCCTGTCGCCGTGGTCGTAGGCTTCGCTGACCAGCCCCATGGCGCGGTGGGCTTCGATCTGTTTACCGTCGGAAACGGCCATGCCGGAACTTTCCTGGCCCCGGTGCTGCAGGGCGTACAGGCCCAGGAAGGTCAGCCTGGCAGCGGCGGGGTCGCCATAGATACCGAAGACACCGCATTCCTCGCGAACTTCGTCGTCTTCCCACATAGGCCGGCCCCGGATGTGTGATCGTTTAACCCACCGACATTATACGTGCCGGCCTTCGAAAAGTCCACCGCATTTTTGCAGAATCGACAGACTTTGAACCAGGGTCATTTTCGTTGACACCGCGAGGGCCTGAATCTACATTGCACGAGGTTGAGATCCACCGAGTCGACCCACTTTTACAAGGAGAATCAGTCCGTGGAACGAACGCTTGTGCTCATCAAGCCGGATGCCGTACAGCGCGGGATGATCGGCCTCGTTACCGGCCGTTTCGAAAGCAAGGGGCTCAAGGTCGCCGGTCTGAAGATGATGCAGCTGACCGACGGGATCCTGAACGAACATTACGGGCACCTGTCCGACAAGCCCTTTTTCCCCCGAATCAAATCTTTCATGCAGGAAACGCCGGTGGTGGCGATGTGCCTGGAAGGCGTCGACGCCGTGGACGTCGTGCGAAGCCTGTGCGGCGTGACGAACGCGCGGCAGGCCGCTCCGGGTACGATCCGGGGCGATTTCGGCATGAGCGTGCAGTGCAACCTGGTGCACGCTTCCGACTCCCTGGAGACGGCGAGGAACGAAGTGCCCCGTTTCTTCTCCAATGACGAACTGTTTACCTACGCGAAGGCGGAGGACTCCGTCGTTTACGCCGCCGACGAACGTTAGGTGTCTCCATCCCGGTCAGGCATGGACACTCTCACCGGAACTATCGAGCGCATCACCTACCAGAGCGAGGAGACCGGCTACACGGTCGCGCGGTTGCGCGCCGAACCGGACGCCTGCAGCACCGCGGAGAACCTGGCCGGCGCATCCACGCGGGACGGTCTGCTGACCATAACGGGCGAACTGGCGAAAATTGCGTCCGGCGAGCGCGTCGAGGTCAGCGGGTACTGGGTAACCCACAAGCAGTACGGCAAGCAGTTCAAGATCGTCGAATCCAAAACGATCCAGCCTACCTCTTTGGACGGCATACGCAAGTACCTGGGTTCCGGGCTTATCAAAGGGCTGGGGCCGGCCAAGGCCGCGATGATCGTCGATCACTTCGGCGAAGACACGCTTAAGGTCATCGAGAAGACGCCTAACCGGCTCTCCGAGGTCAGGGGCATCGCACGGAAGACCATTGGCGTCATCAGGTCCGGCTGGGAGGAACAGAAACACATCCAGGAGGTCATGCAGTTCCTGATCGGCCATAACGTCAGCATGGCCTATGCGGTCAAAATCTACAAAACCTACGGCAACGACGCCATCAGGCAGGTCACGGAGAATCCCTACCGCCTGTCCGCGGATATCTGGGGCATCGGTTTCAAGACCGCCGACAAGATCGCCATGAACCTGGGGGTCGATCCAGGAGACCCCGCGCGGGTCAGGGCCGGCATCCGATACGCCCTGGAGACCCGGGCCGAGGACGGTCACGTCTACGTGCCTTTCGATACGCTCGTCGAGGACTGCGTCGGGTTACTCGACGTCGACGCCGGGGCCATACCCGCCGGCGTGGAATCCCTGGTCCAGGCCGAAGTCGTTCTTCGCGACGAAGACCGGGTGTATCTTCAGCCTCTCTACTACGCGGAGCAGGGCATCGCGCGGCACATCGCGCGCCTGGTCGATTTCCCCCGCACTCCGCCACCCGCCGAACGTATCGACGAACACATCCGTCACATTGAAGCGGAACGGAGTATCGTCTTCAACGCGGAGCAGCGCGAGGCGATACACACGTCGGCGTCCCGGAGCGTCATGGCGGTTACCGGCGGCCCGGGAACCGGCAAGACCACCTGCGTGCAGGGCATTGTCTACCTGTTCGACCGCGTGGGAGGGAAGGTGCTGCTGGCCGCGCCGACCGGACGTGCAGCGAAACGGCTGTCGGAAGTGACCGGCGCCGAGGCGAAGACGATCCACCGGATGCTCGAGTTCAATCCGGGCGTCATGGAGTTTGGGCGCGACCAGGATAACCGGTTGGAAGCCGATCTGGTCATCCTCGACGAGTCCTCCATGGTGGATACAGCCCTGATGAACGCCCTGCTGCGGGCTGTTAAAAGCTCCGCCCGTTTCGTCATGGTGGGCGACGTCGACCAGTTGCCCTCCGTGGGCGCGGGCAACGTCCTCCGGGACCTGATCGATACCGGCCATCTGCCGGTGGTCCGCCTTACCGAGATTTTCCGCCAGGCCCGGGAGAGCAGCATCGTGATGAACGCCCACCGGGTCAACCGGGGCGAGATGCCGGACACGAAGAACAGGAACGAGGCGGATTTCTTCTTCATCAACGAACCCGACCCATCGGCGGGCGCGGATCAGATCGCCGAACTGTGCACCGAGCGTCTGCCGCGCAAATACGGTCTCGATCCCTTCAACGATATACAAGTGATCGCTCCCATGTACCGCGGCGATATCGGGGTGGATCAGCTCAACCTGAAGCTCCAGCAGGTGTTGAACCCCACGGGCTCCTCTTTGAAACGGGGCGACCGTGAACTGCGCGAGGGCGACAAGGTCCTGCAGACACGGAACAACTACGGGAAAATGACGTTCAACGGCGATATCGGCCGCATTACACAGATCGACCCGGACGCCCAGACCCTGGACATCTCCTTCCAGGATACCGTCCGATACGATTACGGTGAACTGGACGAACTGATCCTGGCCTACGCCATCAGCGTCCACAAAAGCCAGGGGTCGGAGTATCCCGCCATCATCCTCCCGCTCTACAGCACCCATTACATCATGCTGCAGCGAAACCTGCTGTATACGGCGCTGACCCGCGCCCGGGTGCTGGCGGTCATCATCGGGACGCCCAAGGCCCTGGCCATTGCGGTGAAGAACAACCAGGTCGTAGAGCGTTACACGGGTCTTCGGGAAGCGCTGGGCGATTCAATCGGCGACCGGGCCGGAGTTCTCCCGGGACTTGCGCCATGAGGTTTACGCGGAGAAATACGCGGTGAAATACACCTTGACAGGGGTATGAAGCGGCCTATCTTTTCTGACTTGATATCCAAACATGTACCAACCCGAAAGTCCCTGGTAGCTAAATATCGAAGTGTATACATTTCTATAACGTAGTATATACATTCTATCTATTTGGTGTACAAAGTGTTACGGGATTCAATTGATGCACCGCTTCAAAGAGGTGACCGGTGTCCGTCCGTGAAGAGGAACTAAGGGAAGACAGTCCGGACCAGTACAAGAATCCGGATACCGCTTTGTTCGGCGAAGCGGACGAACCCTACCTGCCCGGATTCAACCTGAAGACGATATGGGCCTGCCTGTTCGTCGGCTTCGTCATGCTGCCGGGATCGATCTATCTCAGCCTGGTGACCGGCGGGCAGACCGGCGCGGCGGACTGGGTCACCGTCATCCTGTTCCTCGAGATCGCCAAGCGCTCCCTCGTCAAGATGACCCGGCAGGAGATCATGATCCTGTACTGGGCCGCGGCCGGGCTGGCCGCCGCGGGGAACGCCATGAACACGGGCATCACCGGCGGTCCCTTCGCCCACTTGATCTGGGAGCAGTATTACAAGCAGTCGCCGGAAGCCACGGGCATCGCCACGCTGATCCCCACCTGGGTCGTGCCGACTTTGGATTCCACCGCGATGGCGAGCCGGACCTTCTTTCACATGGACTGGTTCGTGCCCGTCCTCGTCCTCACCGCGGTGACGGTCCTTTTCGCCGTAAATTCCTATTCGATGGGGTACATTCTATTCCGCGTCACCAACGACGTGGAACGGTTGACCTTCCCGCTGGCGCGGGTCCACGCGGGGGGTGCCACGGCGCTGGCCGAGACGTCGCAGAACCGGGAAGGCTGGCGATGGCGGGCCTTCAGCATCGGGTCCGTGATCGGCGTATCCTGGGGACTTCTGTACGTAATGATCCCCATTCTGTCGAGCACGTTCCTGGTCACGCCCATCACCATCCTGCCCATACCCTTCATTGATTTCACCACCAGTCTGAAGGAAGTGCTGCCGGCCACCATGGTGGGCATCGGGACCGATCTCGGTACCCTCGTCGCCGGGTTCGTCCTGCCCTTCTGGGTCGTGATCGGCACCTTCGTGTCGTCGGCCGTGATCGCGCTTGTCGCCAACCCGCTGCTCTACCATAACGGCATCCTGACCACCTGGGAACCGGGGATGTCGCTCATTCCGACCCAGATTTCCAACAACATCGATTTCTGGCTCAGCTTCACCATCGGCGCCTCCCTCGTCATCGGCATCGTGGGATTCACCGCGACGATCCGGGCCATACTTAAATCCAACCGGGAGAGGCAGGAAGATCGAGACCAGAACCGAGACCAGGACAATGACACGGGTGTGCGCCAGACGCCGGAGGGCCGGGGCGACCTGCCGATCTGGCTCGTATTCATCTTCTGGTTCCTCAGCACGACGGGCTTCGTGGTCATACTCTACTTTCTGATCCCCGACTTTCCGTGGTGGATCAGCGCCATCTTCGGATTCCTCTGGTCGCCGGTGTTTTCCTACATCGGGGCCCGGATGATCGGCATCACCGGCTCGCCCTACGGTACCTCCTTCCCCTTCGTCAAGGAAGCTTCCTTCCTGCTGTCCGGCTACAAGGGGGTCGCGGTGTGGTTCGCGCCCATACCCATCTTCGAGCACGGGAAGGTGGCGGAAACCTTCAAGCAGCTCGATCTCACCAAGACGACCTTCGGCAGCGTGGTCAAGCTGACCGCGGTGACCACCATCCTGATGTTCGTCACCGC
>CAZZNP010000040.1:2230-30728 GCA_964655785.1 uncultured Gemmatimonadota bacterium | reverse complement strand
GCAGGGGTTCTTCGGCCGGCGTGCATGCGGCGGTCAATGCGATGAGACAGAAGCCGGTCAGCAACAGGGCGAGTGAATGCATGGTTCCTCCGGTGTGAAGCCAGGGTCTTGTAAGTCCAGCGGTACCAGGTAAAGGGTTGAATTTCCGTTTCGGAATGCAAGGGCGGCGGTATGCGCGGATCCTGTCCTCGTGTAAACAATGATCGCCATAGCTGCCTCTCGGATCTGATACGACTGTATCTCAAGTTATGAGCGAGGGCAAAAGTCGCTACTAAATCTTACCGGCCTTAGCGTAGACGCGCCACGGCACCGCGTTCTCTGGTGGTGGCCTAACCCGGGAAGTCGAGCATGGCGAAACTATGATTCATTTGGCTCTCGCTGATTGAAGAAGTCCATCTTCAATCGCCCTCCAGATTTTCGGAATGAGGCTTTATCTCACTTGTGTACCTCAACGTGCAAAACGTGGCCAGACCAGTAAAAAACAGAATTGGTATCCGCCCATTAGATTTCGACGAATGTGTTGTCGCACTGATCGGCCGTACGTGATCTCGCCCTCTTTAAGGTGTCCGCTTTGGATCCACCTCCAACTTCCACAGTCCCAAGAAACCGGTAACTGCTCCTCGTGGTCCCGATATCCACCGCATGCGTTACCATGTTGGTTTTCGGGTTATTGTGACGGTTGAAGCACACGATAGCCCCGTGGTGGCTGCACAAAGGATTACCAGCCGGGTCTTATATACCCACTTAGGTCGTGCACAAGTAATGACAATGTTCACAGTTCAAACAGTTTCCTGCGGACCTCGTCTTTCGGCACGCGCAGGAACGTTGCCACGTCGGATACGATTCGGGCCAGAGTACCGATCCGCACCGGACGATGGTGCGGAATCGTAACGCTGTGCTCGTTCGTTGTCGTCGTCAAGGTCGCGGTCATGTGACTGCCCCGCGTTCTCCGTAGCCGGTAGTTATAGTGGCGACTCAGCAGTTGGACGACCTGTTCACCAGATAAGTCTCTGGGAAGTTTCATACGGCGATGACTTCATCGCGGACCTGGTGCAATCTAATCACCTTGGGCGTACTCTGTTTGTCGAAATGGCATTGCACGGCCTCTCTGGACATCTCCTTCAAATCGTCCCAATCCTCGCCCTGCGTGAAGATGCTATATCCGAGTGCGCGTGCCTCGAAACCGCCGTCATCGGATTCGATCACCTCAAAGATGATTTCTGTCATCACGTTTTCTCCTCTCCTCCAAGTACTGATTTAAGCGGCCCATCGCCAATCACCGCCGAAATGCGATTAGTGAGGCTTTCTTTGAGTTCTATAGGGGTTTTCCATACAATGTGGTTGTACTGGCGAGTGTCGAAATGAATGCGCTTAATGGCGTTTTTTCTGCAGGTGAATATCACAGGAATTTTGAGTCCATGTGCAAACCCCGCTTCGTAGTATACGCCACCGCGGGCTCCGCCTCTCCCATGCGTAAAATCCGCCACGACAAAACGTGATTTTTTGATTTCCGCGATGATCCGATCGTCAATTTTTTCGATATGTTCCTGCTTATCTACCCTGACGGCGGTATATCCAGCGTCCTTTATCGCTGGTTCGATACCCTCGTTCCAAGCGGGAACCAGGTCTTCATGGAACCACATGGCTACAAACGCTTGAGAAGTGGCTTTTCTCACGTTTTCCAATTTAGCAAGACGACTGTATCCCTTGACCGTTATGATCACATTCATGTTCTGAGTATGAATTTCGTGAGCGGTGAGCTTTAGCCAGTCTTGTGAGAATAAGTAGTTAAGCAGGTATTGCAACTCATTCTCCTCAACGCTTTCCGTGTAGGCAAACATTTCTGGCGGCGGGTTGCTGGCTGTGAACCCATACACTTCGCCTATGTATGAAGTCATATTCTGAATGTACTTGAGCAACTCATCAGCGCGGGCGTGGACGGTTAAATCCGGCCTCAGTGTTAATACAGATTCGGGATTCTTCGGATTCTCCAAGTGAATCCACCTGATTCCCGGGATCTCGCTGCCTAATCTTCGCTGTTCGATCAACCAGGTCGTAAGGCGCGCCTTTGCTCGATCATCGAGCTTGGCAATCATTTTCACTGATCTTACGTCTGCAAAATACTCGCCGCCTGCGCGGCGTGAATTCAAGTGCACGCAACCGCGGATAGAGCCAATGTAGTGTTTGGCCGGCGTGCCCCAAATCGGGCAGAAGACGTTTTCGACCATATCTTCCTCCTTCGACATCTCACTTGGTCGATTCGGTCATCGGAAGATTAACTTCCGCTTAGCTTAATAATGCGAAGTTGCTATTGCCGTCAACTCTTTTGACTTCGATACCTTTGCGGATCTAGCGCGGATCAAACCGCCGGATGTCGGCGGTCGGTGCCGCTGGCGCAGAAACGTTCGGACCTCATCCAAAGTGCCCGAACCGTGGTCGGGCTGCGGATCGATCTGAGGCGATTTCAGGCCTTGGGCGGTAGAAAGGCTCGTGAGGCGCGTTATCCGGGCATTAAGGGCCTGCCGTAAAACGAGTGAGGCAGCTGAGAGAGTTTGATAGGCTGGGATCGGCGGGCTGGCTATCGTGTCAGCCTATTGAATTGCTGCCACTTGTCCCAGCCCATGTAGCTGATGACGTACACGACGTCGTCCGCTGCATCCTTGGAACTCTTGCCGCTGGTCCTGATCGTGGTGTACATGGCAAGCAGTTCGCGGCACGATTCCGATCTGGTGCGTTGTAAATTACCGTTCAAGTCCACCCTGGCAACCATGAAGTGATAACGCTCCATAAAGTCTAAAAAGGACTCATTGACCCCCGCGTTTTTCACTTCGCCCCACAAGGCCGCCGCGACGCTGCCATGTTGCATGACAGTTCCACCGCACGTCTTGGAAAGTTGCGGATACAGATATGTGAACCGACGCCTGACCTGCTCCCGATCGGTCCACGATGGTTGTTCAATGGTTACTGACATTTCGACCACTTTGTCAAGCGGGGTGTTTTTCCGGGATTCAGGAGTGTCGTCTGATCTATCCCGAGCCCGCCCGTCCGGTACATTGATAGTATCGACTGCAGAATTTGGCCGCTGGTTGTCTCCTCGTTTCGATGACATAACCCCCACGAGAATTCCTATCCCGATAATCGTCAGTACGAACGCCGACAACACGCCCCACATGAACCTCGAATTTAGGTTGTTACTGGACATACAGACTCCTTTTCTCTTGATCTGGACGTTCGTATCTGAAGCGTCAGTCTTAAGTCAAACTGTATATTTTGCACACTTCTGCTATCGTTTCGTTGATCTTATCTATTGGGACAACCTTCGCAATACCAGAATTTTCCATTGAGACCGATACCGGATTTCCTGTCTGCTCACTTCGCGCGACATCACTATATGGCACATAGCCCGACACCATCCCTATCAACTTGGGATGGGACCGGGCCTCGCCATACGTGTGTATGGTGGGCTTTGCAATGACCGGGCCTCCGCTATTACCAGGGTATATAAACGCATCAATTAGATATGTGTCTGTCCAGTAATCGTACCAATCTCTTATACGGGCGACGATCCCATGACGCGCTATTACGTAGTTTCGTTCACTGCCGGGAAGTTCCATAGGGAATCCTAAAACGTAGACTTCATCACCCTCCATAAACTGTTCTCTTCTCAAGTCCTCTCGTGTGCATGCGATTTTATCGCTGAGATACCACTCTTGATGACATTCATTCTGTGGCACATCGAACAGAGTGACGGCCACATCGGTTTTCCCGTCGGGGTGATAATGCCAATCACTTATACGCCAAAAGAATGGTCCCCCACGACCAGTGAGAAACACCGTAAGCTCACTGTCGGTTGCTTCTTCTACGACGTGACGGTTGGTCACGAAGAAACGATGATATGTGAATGGATTTCCCGCAAACTTCTTGTCTGAAAGGACACCATAAAAAACCCTGTACCGACGATCGGGGGACGGTTTTAGGGGTCAATGTTGTTCGGTTAAAAAGTATCTAACGCCAACGCCTTAACAGGATCTAAAAAGAATCTATTAAGTAATGACATCCCACACCTCTTAGGTTGGTGAGTTAACGCTTCGAGGGGCGAGGCACACGCAATATGTAGGACTGGAAGGTTCGCCGGCACAATCCCGATTGAACGGGTCAAGATGGGGCTGCGGCCGCAGGCCGCCAAAGGAGCTACAAGGACTGAATCCGGACAACGCGTAAATCCTTGCTTTTTGCAGAGTTTCCCCGCACCGAATCTTAACAAGCGCGGTAAACATTGGTCGATTCCGCTTAAAGCTCGAGGAATAGAGGACGAGGGATCCATGCGCGTGAACTATGCCAGGCCCTCGGTCCCTGTGTTGGATAGAAATCGCACCTTACCGGTCAACGGCGCTGCTGCTGTTCGAGGATCTGGTTGACCTTCGATCGATGTGAACCAGGCACCCCTCGACACCCCGCTCAAACGTTCGCAGGGCGGATTTCGGTACACAGTATTCCTTCCAAGGCGATTGCAAGGCGTTTTATAGGTGGATCCTCGAAGGACTTGGTATAACTCCGACTCGACGCTCACCGGAAAACGTAGTCAGGAACGTATCTGCACCGTCACGTTCCCTCGGAAGCCCGCACCTCTTCGCCCTCAGGCGGATAACGCTCAAACGACTCCTCAACTGCATTGCGCAATCCGTCGTAGTTTGTCATAGACCCCTTACGGTTCACCAGATCCCGAAGTTCGTGAAGGCCTATACTCTTTTGATCTCGGACCTCTTCGTCTAGGACGACCGACATGAGAACGTAAAACTTCCATTGGTCCAGATCGAGGGGGTTAGGGAACGGCGCCGGCGGCGGCTTGCCGAGTAAACAGAAGACATAGGCGTCAACATAGAAATCCCGACTATGCTTCTTTGGAGTAATGTCGAACGAAATAGAGGATGGGTTGGTGTTTTTCTTATGCCAACTTTGGATATAAGCGGAGCTCTTAACCTCGATCGTTCCATATTCGGGCTGTTGTATCTGTACGTCGAATGATTCCCATGCAGCACGAGGGTATTTCAGGGTCTCCGCTTCAAGCGCTTTAGAGACGATGTATTCAGCCACGACACCGCGCTGAATGTTGTATACCAAGTCGGATCCCATCCACCGCCAGTAGTCGTACAACGTGAATCCCACTGGAGCTTCACGAAGCTGGAACGGTTCGTCACCATCCCTGAAGGTTGGATACTGCTTCAGGTCTCTCGACTCGTCCATGACTTGCTCCCTTCTATCCCATATGCGCATCGGTAGTGTCAGTTTAATACAACAGAATCTTTGCTCCTACCCCTGCCACACCAAACCCAGCGATAGTAAGTATCCGTCTCTTATCCTGAAATTTACCAATATTGGAATATGCTAAAAGACCAAACCTAGCAGTGCTCAGTAACCCCCCAATACATTGTCTCTTTTTGCTCAGCTTCTGTTTTACGTTCGCGTCTTTCGCATGGGGGATAGGAGATATCGTCGGGAGCGAATCAGGCGCAGCGGTCGCCATTGATTTTTCGTGTACTTGGGCCAATAGTGGATCTTCCAGGTCGAGGGCTGCCAATTTGCCAGATCGCTACTCACTCTCGAATCTACCACCGGCGGCCGGCACGGTCTCATTACGACCCAACATCCAACCAAACCGTCTCGGGATCCTTTCGATACTTCTCAAGTAGACGAACAGTGTTGTATCGATGTTGACTGGCATTCAGCCAAGTGTTCACGAACAATCGCCCACCAGCGATCTCTGTGAAGCCCCTGAGTTTCTTCCCGTCATGGTCGAGTGGCTTCGTGTTGATCCTGAATGCTGTTTTATTGGACCAACGTATCGGTGCGTCACCGACGCTTAAAAGACCGTCCCTATACAGCTTTTCAGCAGTCTCGATAAGCACTTCTTTCCAGTAATTGATTCGCTTGTTTTCTCCGTCCCAAAACCACACAGATGAAGGTGGCTTCGTCTTGGGTGGTGGATCATATTTGGAAAGAGGCACCCATTGGTCTCCGATAGGCGGCTTGACTATAACGGGCGGAGGTACTACGGGGGGTTTCGGTTGGATTATGGGTGTTACTGCCTGCTCTGGATCACCCGTTTCAAGGTTCGAATGCCAGAGTAGTAATAGACGCATGGTGGCTACGTGTACGGGTGTTTCAGTAATGGACACTGCCAATACCCTTTTTTCATCCAGATCACCCTTCTCACTTACCCGGTACATCTCCCAGCGGTCACCGTCGGTAAGACCGGCATAGTCGATACCTCCCAGGAGCGCGTAGGTAAGCACCTGCGTCCGCTCTTTATCGTCAAGCGCCGTACCCAGACCCTTAGCCTCCAGAAGCGCCACGGGGTTGCCGTCGGTCTGCAACAGTGCATAGTCGGCCCTTTTTCCCGAGACTTTCCACTCCGGGGTGACGCGGTCTGGATCGGAAACGTCCCACCCGAGAGCGCGCAGTAAGGGTTCTATCAGTTGCGGACGTGTCCGCCATTCATTTCCTTCTAATGACGTACGTTTGGTTCGTATGCGATTTTGCAGCGTTGTAATACATTCAACCAGGTCATTCAGCATGTTAGGGCTCCTCTTTTCCTTTACAAATCAGCTGCTCTGCCATTGAGCAAAGACGGCGATTCTTTACCAATCTCATTTAATGGGACTACCTTTCTTGTTGACAACAGTGTTGGTCTCAATCCGATTCCGTACTCAGCCATCTTGCGGTACGAGTAGGCCGACACCCATGTGGGACCTCCGCAGTATGACATGAAATCTGAGTACTCGTCCGAAGATTCGATCTCGGCAGTACCATCAACAATCCGGTAGCAGGCCACATATACGTTGGCCGTAGCGAGCGGATATTCGTCTTCAAATGGTTCGACAGTAGGGCAACCACGGACGTGACCCAGAGCACGGTTGTGCCCGATCTAATGCCACATGGAACCGCCGATTCCGAAATTTCCATTCATGTTGTCGCCCCAAACAAGCGCGGACGTATTCGTTTCCCCAGCCCATCCGCGGCGACGCCCATAATCCGTTTACAGATGGTGACATTCCTCATCGTTGGGATGAATGACGGCGATGTGGAAGTCGATGACTGCATACGGATGCCATCCCATGTATCGTTCGCTCAACGCATTTCTGATCTCATCAATCAGATTGCCGTTGTCTTCCATGTTTACACGCAACGGATGCCCAGTACAGTAGTCTCGTACTGCCACGGGCATATATTTCTCGCTCTCACGGAGGGCATGACGGGCAGCATCGACAGCGCCTTCCAGCTATCCCGTCAGATAGTCTTCGTCCAATCCGTCTGGTGCGACGACCACGGGGTGGAACACGATACTCGGTTGGACCTGTACGGCTATATCGAAATGGGACCCGAGGCGTAGGCTTCCTGCTGGGTATTAGGAGCTTCCTCCCCGGCCAAATCCGAACCGGCAAAGTAGTCTACCTGGATTGTAGGTGAGAAAGGAGCCAGATAGAGCGACACATTTAAGGAGTTTGGCCATCTACGACCCCCTCTACAGTTGCACATGATGACGTTAAAATACGAGGGAAAGCAGAGCGGTCTCCAGTCCGCACTCACGCGCCGCCCTAAAACTTCACTTTGGGCTATTTAGGGTTATGTAGGGCCGTTTTGTAAGTGTTTGAATCTCATAACGGTTCCACGAAAAACCGTAGCGTCGTTATCCCCGGACCGTCATGTGCCCTTCTCGTTGATATCGATCGCGTTCTACAGGTCGAAGAGGGCTTTTTCAATCTCCTTTATAATTAACGATATTTAGTTCAGGGCAAGGGATATTTGGATGATCCGGCCGTGCGGACCCTCCCATCGGAAAGGTCCGATGCACCCCGTAAAGCCTGGCGTGAATCCGCGTAAAACAGCTTTCGAATTCTCATGTTGCCATTCCCATGATCCCGAGTTACTTTTGACAGGTCGCAAGTGCCCCGATACCCCCTATCCGAAGGAGTCCGCATGGCTCGATTCACCATTCTCGCGCCCGGTAATCCGGACAATCCGGGTCCCAGTCAGTACATCCAAGACGAACTCGACAATATCGGCGCCGAACTCAGGATCCGGCCTTTCCAGACGCTAGAGGAAATGCTGGTGGAGGCGCAGGACGTGGACGGATTCACCCAGGGCGGACTGGTTTTTCCCAGGGAAGCAGTGGAGCGGCTGCCCGAGCGCATACGCGTCGTGGGCGCGGGCGGGATCGGCGTGGACTTCATCGACGTGGAGGCGGCCACGGAACGGGGCATCATCGTCTACAACATCCAGGGCGTTTTCGAACGGGAAGTCGCCCAGCACGCCATGATGCTGCTGCTGGCGTGCGCCCGGCGGCTGATGCCCATCAACCGGTCCATGATCGATGGCACCCCCGTCAGCCGCGGCACCATACAGCCAATCTACGAACAGACGCTCGGTCTGGTCTCTTTCGGTAACATCGGCCGTGCCATGGCGAAGATCGCCGCCGGCTTCGATCTGCGCGTCATCGCCTGCGATCCCTTTGTCAGTCAGGCGGACGCCGATCCCTTGGGCGTGACCATGGTGGACCAGGAAACGCTCTTCAGAGAATCCGATTTCGTTTCCTGCCATGTCCCGCTGACACCGAAGACGCACCGCCTCATCGGAGAGCGGGATTTCAGGAACATGAAGCCCGAAGCGTACTTCATCAATACGGGACGGGGCAAGGTCGTGGACGAAGCAGCGCTCATCAGGGCGTTGCAGGAAGGGCGGCTCGCCGGCGCGGGGCTGGACGTGCAGGAGCAGGAACCGCCGGCGCCGGACAATCCGCTGCGCAAGATGGATAACGTGGTCCTCACTCCCCATTACGCGTCCGCGTCCGTCAGAGGGGGAGTCGAGCGCGCAAGAAAGGCCGGCCAGCAACTGGTCACCATACTCAGCGGCCGCTGGCCCGACGACGGCCTGGTAAATCCGGCAGTAAAGAAACTCGCCGCCGAAAAATGGGGCATGCCCGCGGAGTGAACGGGCGACCGGCGGTACGGACCCTCCATGTTCTACGACACCGTTATCTTTGATGCGGCTGGTACCCTCGTCGGCCGGGATTCCCCGGACTTCTTCGAGGAATTCTTCGTCGTCGCGGCCGGTGAGCTCGGAGCGACGGTCACACTAGCCCAGGTAAAGACCGCGCTTGCAAAGACTATGGAGGAGGAACCCCGGTTCCGGTCGCGCGAAGGGCGCATGAGCACGCCGGAGCAGACGCGCCGGTACTTTCTCGACCTCTACGCCCACGTCTTGAACGGAGCGGGTGTCGAGGGCGACCTGGAGACCGGGCTGCAGGCGTATTACGACCGGTTCCAGGACGGCCGGTACCTGGATGTGTACGGCGACGTCCGCCCCACGCTGGAAGCGCTGAAGGCCCGCGGCCTGCGTCTCGGGGTGCTGTCGAACTGGTCGGAACACCTCGCCCTGGTCCTGGAACGGCATGGCCTGGACCGATACTTCTCCTTCCTCGTCGTTTCCGCCGAAGCCGGTTGCGAGAAGCCCGAGGAGAAGATCTTCCGCCTGGCCCTGGATCGCGCGGAAACGCCCATCGATCGGATACTCTACATCGGGGACTACCCGGAGGAGGACATCCTGCCTGCTGAACGCATCGGGCTCGACGCCCTCCTCATTGACCGCTATGAGAAGTACGGACGCTACCGCCTGCCCTCCATCCAGCGACTGACGGATGTCCCGGGACTTCTGGGCCTGTCTTGAGGGACGCGTCATGAAGGACGCGGCATGGACGGTGGTAGCGCCGCCCCGGGAATCACAGGCCTATCATAACGAGAATTTGATATTTTACTGATCAGGGGAAACTTATGAACGATCCGCCGATCCGCGTCGGCGTCGTGGGCGTTGGACGCGGAAAGAGCTTTGCGCAGAGCGCGTCCGAAGCCCTGGGCATGAAGCTCGTCGCCCTGTGCGACACCTGGGAAGAGCGGCTGCACCAGTTGGCCGGCGACCTCTCCGTCGCCGCGTACACCGACTACGACGCATTCCTCGACCATGACATGGACGCCGTCGTCCTGGCCAACTATTTCCACGAACACGCGCCTTTTGCCGTTAAGGCCTTGCGGGCGGGCCGGCACGTCATGAGCGAGACGGCCTGCAATGGCACGCTGGCCGAAGGGGTCGCCCTCTGCCGTGCCGTGGAGGAAACCGGCCGGATATACATGTTGGCCGAGAATTACCCGTACACGGTTTTCAACCAGGAGATGCACCGGTTGTACCGCGAAGGGGAGATCGGTGAAGTGACTTACGCGGAGGGTGAATACAACCACCCCATGGCCCGGGACGACAGCCTCCGGATTTCACCCGGGTTCGACCACTGGAGGGCGTGGATTCCCTCCACCTATTACTGTACCCATGCCCTGGCCCCGCTGGTATACATTACCGATACGCGGCCGGTCGGTGTAAACGCCCTGGCCATTGCGCGGCCCGAGCGCACCCTCACGCTCAGGAGAGGAGATCCGGGTTCGGTCATCCTCTGCCGCATGGACAACGGCGCGGTCTTCCGGATCTTCGGACTAGGTATGCCTGGCCACAGCAACTGGTACCGCGTGCACGGCGAACGGGGGGCCATGGAGATCACGCGGGGACCGGGCTATTTCGGGCCGGGAGAGGTGCGAGTCTGGCATGAGCCGTGGCACGTGGAGCCCGGGCAGGAAGCCGAACGGACCTACAAGCCGGACTGGCCTGAACATGGCGATCTGGCGCGCAAGGCAGGCCATGGCGGAGGGGACTTCTGGACCAGTTTCCATTTCGCCAGGGCCATCCGGTCGGGCGAACAGCCTTTTCTGGACGTCTACCGCGGCGTGGCCATGTCCTCGGTGGGCATTCTTGCCTGGAAGAGCGCGCTGGAGGACGGCCGCCCCTTCGAAGTGCCCGATTTCAGGGATGAGGCCGCCCGCAAGCCCTGGGAGGACGACCACTGGTCTCCCTGGCCCAAGCATGCCGCGCCCGGACAACCGCCGCCCAGCATTCTGGGCCGTCGCGATCCGGATCCGGAACATGTCCCGTATGCCCTACGCATATGGAAGGACATGGGTTACGAAGGGTAAAAAAGGCTTGCCATTGGAGGTCCCGTCCCGTATTTTAGGACGGCTTTTGAGGTTCGAGACCCCATCGTCTAGCCTGGCCAAGGACACCGCCCTTTCACGGCGGCAACACGGGTTCAAATCCCGTTGGGGTCATATTTCATAACCGAAAATGGCAGAAGGGGGTTGCGTATATTCGCAGTCCCCTTTTCGCTTACTATGCCGTCCGGTGGCGTCAGTGGACGAAGCGTCGGTGGACGAAGCGTCAGTGGACGAAGCGTCAGTGGACGAAGCGTCAGTGGACGAAGCGTCGTGGACGAAGCGTCAGTGGACGAAGGGAACGTCCCTGATGACTTCGATGGTTCCGGCGGGAGTGAACTGCCAGACCGCTACGAAACCCGTTGCGAGATCGCCGTTCTCGTCCCAGTCCAGCGGCATGGCCGCGCCTTCGTAGTTGATCGAGCCGCCGTCGGCCAGGATGCGCAATCCGTTCGCGATGCTGCTCGCCTCGGCAATGACGAGTTCACCGGGGGGTCTGCCGATGGTTCGAAGCTGGTCCCGGATGGCCGCACCATCGAGGTTGCCCGCGGCCTGGGCCGCGAGGGCCAGGGCCACGGTCGCGTCATAGGTCTGTTTCACATAGGGAAAGGGAGGCGGGTTGCCATAGGCGCTTTTGTACCCGTTTTCCCAGGCCAGCGCCGAAGGCGTATCCTGCGCGGAGCCGGGCGAGGTGCCGATCATACCGGCTAAGTGCTCCGTACCGATCGATCGGAGCAGGTCCAGGCTGCGGCCGGTGGGGCCGAAGACGAATTCTTTGTAGAGTCCCAGGTCCAGCGCTTCGCGCACGATGGTTTCCTGGTTAGGCTGAAAAGCGAGAACGACCAGGGCCTGCGTGTCTTCTAAGACGCCTTTGCTCTCTTTCAGTTCATCTACAAAAGTCGTCTTTTCCGGATCCGCCGCGACCTTGATGAGCTTACCCTCCCATGCGTTCTCGAAAGAGTTCGCGATGCCCCGGCCCCAGACGTCGTCGCGGTAGATCATGCCTACGTTGCCGAACCCCTTTTCCAGGGTGATCTTCGCGAGGACCGGGCCCTGGTCTTGGTCGGACAGGGTGGTGCGAAAGAGGAAATCGTTGTCCATCGCGGTCGTGAGCATGGGAGAAGAAGAGGCCGGAGAGATCATGGGAATGCCGGCATCCGCGATCACGTCCTCCACGATGGCAAGTGTGGATGAGCTCGCCCAGGCGCCAACGATCGCGTGGACCTCCTCGTCTTCGACAAGGTCCCTCGCCTCGGATACCGCGGTTTCGCTGTCCAGCTCCGTATCGGCCACCAGGCCCTCGACCGGCTCGCCGAGTACGCCCATCTCGTTGATATGGGTGATCGCCATTTCGAATCCCCGCCGCATGAGTACGCCGTGTTCCGATCCACCTTCCGACAGATCGATCAACAGGCCGATCTTGAGCGCGGGCCGTTCTACCGGCTCCGGCGGCGGCTCCGGCGGCTCGGGAGTTACAGGATCTTTCTTGCCGCACGCCATAGACAAGGTGATAGTCAGGATGATCGCCAGCCACGATCCACGGGTGAAGATCGATCCTCGCGTTCCACGCATCCTCATGCCTCCTGCGCATCAAAGCGCTTTCTTTCGTGGATGTCCGGTTACAGGTCTGGAATCCGTGACAGAATAGATATACTGTGTGCCGTCTGACCTGTCATCTCTTTTCTTATCTTTCGCACCGGCAACGACTTGAGATGGTTTCGGACACGGGCTGAATTGCCTTGCCGCTTCCCTTCCGGCGGCATACATTCAGCCCCATGCCCGACCATACCGCCGTTTCCTCGAAACCGGCCGATGAAGAGGTCCCGCCTTCCCAGGTCCTCCGTCACGTCTGGGCCATCGCCTGGCCCGTGGTCGTCGCTTCGCTGATCGACGCCACAGAAGGTCTCGTTGACATCTATTTCGTGGGATTCCTGGGTCCCGCGGCCATCTCCGCCATCGGCATGAGCCGGCAGATCGTCTTCATCGTCATGGTGATGGCCATTTCGATCACCGGGGGAACGCGGACGCTGGTGGCCCAGTACTACGGGGCGGGCAGGCATGGCGACGTAAGCCGGACCGGCCAGCAGGCGATTCTGATGGGTACCTGCCTGGCCCTGAGTCTCGCGGCCGTCAGCATAGCGCTCACCCGGCCCGCGCTGGTCCTCCTCGGCGCCCCGGAAGAGGTGATAGTCCACGGCGTTCTCTTCCTGAGACTCTACTTCGCCGGCATGATCTTCATGATCCTCAACTACGTGATGAGCGCCATCTTCGGGGGCGTCGGCGACACCCGCACGCCGCTCAAGATCTCCGTCATCGTCATCATCGTGAAATGCGTGATCTCCTACGCGTTTATCTTCGGCGCATGGGGACTGCCCGCAATGGGAGTGGCCGGCGCGGCCGTGGGCATGATTATCTCCCGGCTGGCGGGATGCGTCATCGGGATGGCGATCCTTGTCCGGGGCCGCGGACAGGTGCGGCTTTCGAGGAACTGGCGCGTGAAACCGGACTGGAACATCATGTCCCGCATGCTCGACATCGGCCTGCCCTCCGGCGCGTCCGGATTCTTCCGAAACGGAGCGCGCGTGCTCCTTTACCGCGTGGTAGCGGGGGTCAGCCGACCCACGGCCGCCATCGCGGCCCTGACCATGGGGTTTCAGATCCGCCTCTTCGCGATCATGCCCGCCCTGGCCTTCTCGGTCGCGGCGAACTCCCTGGTCGGGCAGCGGCTCGGCGGACGCCAGATCCGGTCGGCCGAGCAATACGGTGGACAGACGATCCTGCTCTGCATGATCCTGATCGGGGCTGGATCGGCCTTGATCTGGATATTCGCCCATGCCATTGCGGCCGTATTCACGACAGACGAGACCGTTCTGGGCATAAGCTCAGCCATGTTGCGGTTCTTCGCCATCGCCCAGATCTTCTCCGCGTTGTCCATCGTGGCCAGCGGCGTGCTGGCAGGCGGCGGCGAAACCCGCCCGTCGCTCTACTACACGCTCTTCTCGCAGTGGGGCATCATGCTCGTCTTCTCCTACGTCCTCGCCTTTCCACTCGGGATGGACGTGACGGGCATATGGATCGCCTGGCTTGCCGCGGCCATATTGCAGGGCCTGCTCACACTCCGGCGTTTCTTCAAGGGAACCTGGAAAAGGGCGGTAGTCTGACGGGAATGCGGTGTGCAGGGAGCACCGGCCGAGAGAACGGGTAAGGCGAGTTCAGGCGCGGCCTCGCAGCGTCCGGATGCCGGCCGCGACGCCGTCCGGATGCCGGGGACCAGGGTTCAGACGCAGTTCCTCAGCGTCCGGATGCCGGCCGCGACGCCGTCCGGATGCTTGAATACGGCCGTGGCGGCCACCAGGATGTTCACACCGGCCGACACGGCGTCGGGCGCGGTGTCGGCGTTCACCCCTCCGTCCACCTCCAGGTCGCATGCGATTCCCCGGTCCGATATGATCCCTCGTACCTGCCGTATCTTCGGCAATACGGAATTGATGAACCGTTGTCCCGAGAAACCCGGGTTGACGGACATGACCAGGACGAGGTCGAGTTCATCGACGATGTCGTCGAGGACGTGGGCCGGCGTGGCCGGATTCAGGGCGACCCCTGCCTGTCCGCCCCGTTCCCTGACGGACTGCACCACCCTGTGGAGATGGGGCGTGTTTTCCTGGTGCACGATGATCACGTCCGCCCCGGCGTCCATGAACATCTCGACGTACCGGTCCGGCTCCTCGATCATCAGGTGGGCTTCGAGCGGCAGGTCCGTGAGGGAGTCGATAGCCTCCACGATGAAGGGCCCCATGGAGATATTCGGAACGAACCGGCCATCCATGACGTCGATATGGATCCGGTCCGCGCCGGCGCGCTCCACGGCACGGACTTCCTCGGCGAGGCGGGTGAAGTCCGCGGACAGGATGGATGGCGAGATCTGGATCACGGTTCTTCCCCGTTCCGTTTCTGTTCCACGTGCCCTCCGAACTGGTGGCGCAGGGCGGAAAGCACCCGCATCGCGTAGGAATCGTCCTGCCGCGACTGGAACCTGGTGAATAGCGAGGCCGTGAGCACGTGGGCCGGCACGTCCTCCTCTATGGCCGTCTGCACGGTCCACCTGCCCTCTCCGGAGTCCTGCACATAACCGGAATAGTCCGACAGGTCCCGATCCTCGCGCAAGGCAATTTCCAGGAGATCCAGCAGCCAGGAACTGACCACGCTCCCGTGCCGCCAGACTTCAGCAATGTCGTGCAGGTCAAGGTCGTACCGATAGCGCGGGTCTACGCGGCCGGACCCGGACTCGCGCAGGATTTCAAGACCCTCGGCGAAGGCCTGCATCATACCGTATTCGATTCCGTTGTGGATCATCTTGACGAAGTGCCCCGCGCCGGCCGGTCCCACGTGGACGTAACCTTTCGAGGCGTGCGAGCCGGGGTCGTCCGTCGAGCCGGGAGCGTCCGTCGAGTTTGAGGCGTCCGTCGAGCTTGAGGCGTCCGCCGAGCTTGAGGCGTCCGTCGAGCTTGAGGCGCTGCTCCGGCCGGGACCGGGGGCCAGCGTCCGAAACAGCGGATCGAGGCGGCGGACGACTTCCGCAGGGCCCCCTATGGTCATGCAATAGCCTCTTTCAAGGCCCCAGACACCCCCGCTGGTACCCACGTCCACGTAGTGCAGACCGCGGCCGGCCAGTTTCTCGGCGCGGGCGACATCATCCTTGAAATAGGTGTTCCCGCCATCGATGACGGTATCGCCCGGCAACAGCGACTCGGCCAGGTCGTCGATGGTACGCTCCGTGACGTCGCCGGCCGGCACCATGACCCAGACCGCGCGCGGTGCGCGGAGGCCGGCCGAGAGTTCACGCAGCGTCGAAGCGCCGGTCGCGCCGTCTTTCTCCACCCGGCCTACCGCTTCCCGGTCGCGGTCGTACGCGACGACTTCATGACCGCCGCGCAGCAGCCGCCGCGTCATGTTGCCGCCCATCCGGCCGAGTCCGACCATGCCCAACTGCATGCGCGCCTCCCCGGGTTCCCACGATCGCGCCGTCCGATCGGTTGGCCCGGCTTCCGGTGACTAGACTTCCGCAGGCGGTCAGGCCGGCTGCAGACGCTTCTGTTCTATGGCATCTATCAGTTTCACGAAGGGGTCCACGAATTTCTTCACCCCTTCTTCGACGAGCTGGTCCGAGACGCGGTCCATCGAGATTCCGGCTTTTTCGATGTTGGCCATGATCGATCCGGCCTCGGCGACGTTCGCTACCAGAGTATCGGACAACTGTCCATGATCGCGGAAGGCGCTCAGCGTTTCATCGGGCAGGGTGTTGATGGTGTCTTTCCCGACCAGTTCTTCGACATAAATCACGTCCCGGTAGGCGGGGTTCTTGGTACTCGTGCTGGCCCACAGCAGCCGTTGCGTCCGGGCGCCTCGTTCGGCCAGCGCGTCCCAGCGCGGTGTCCCGTAGAGTGCCAGGTATCGCTGGTAGGTCACCTTGCCGTTGGCGATGGCCGTCCTGCCGGCCAGGTCCCGGAACATGGCCCGTTCCGCCGGATCGACGGCCTGCCCTTCCCGTTCGGCCAGCATCGCGTCGACGAGCGTATCGATCCGGCTGATGAAGAAACTGGCAACGCTCGCCGTTCCACCGATCCCGCCACCCGCGGCGAGGCGGTCCTCCAGGCCGCTGATGTAGGCTTCGGCCACGGTCTCGTATACCGCCGTGGAAAACAGCAGCGTCACGTTGATGTTCAAGCCCTCGCCGATCAACAGCCGAATGGCTGGAATCCCCGCCTGGGTCGCCGGTATCTTGATCATGACATTCCGGCGGTCCACTTCCTCCCACAGCCGCCTGGCCTCCGCGACCGTACCGGCCGTGTCGTCCGCCAGTTCGGGGGACACCTCCAGACTCACGTACCCATCGGCGCCATCGGTGGCGTCATACACGGCTTTCAGCTGATCGGCGGCCTGCCGTATATCCGAAATCGCGAGCGTCTCGTAGATTTCCACGGCGTTGCGGCCCTTCTCCGACAACCGTCCGATGTCGTCGTCGTAATCCGTACTCCCCGCGATGGCTTTCTCGAAAATGGCCGGATTCGAGGTCATGCCCTTCAACCCGTCCTCTTCGATTAATCTGCGCAACCGGCCGGAAGAGATCAGGTCGCGGCTTATGTTGTCCAGCCAGAAGCTCTGGCCGTGTCGTGCGAGTTGGACGAGTGGATTAGCCATGGCGGATTCCTTTGTGCGCCGAGAGGCGGCGTGCGGGTACGGCACCGCGGACTCAGGGTATCAGGACAATTTTTCCATAGGCGCCCGGCTCCATCACGTCGACATGGGACCGCGGCGCTTCGGCCAGTGGCAACTCCTTGCCCACGACCGGATTGAGGGTTCCGTTTTCCAGTCCGGCATATAACCCGGCATGGATGGAGGCCAGGTCTTCCGGCGAAGCCAGCAGCAGGACCATGCCCAGGATGCTGGCGTCGCGCGCCATGGCGTCCCGGGGATTGATCTCGATCTGGCCCCTGTTGCCGATGACGACGACTCTTCCGCCGTAGGCCAGCATGTTCAGGTCTTTGTCGAGGTTGACGTTCGCCAGCATTTCCATGATCACGTCGACACCCAGGCCGCCCGTGAGATCCATGATCTTCTTCGTATAGTCGGCTTCATGATGATCGACCACGTGATGAGCGCCCTGTTCCGAGACCAGGGCCGCGCCCCGCTCCGATCCGGCTGTCCCGATGACCGTCATGCCGGCGGCCCGGGCGAGCTGTACGGCCGCAATGCCCACTCCGCCGCTGGCGCCGTGAACGAGTACCGTTTCGCCGGCCCGTCCACCCGCCCGCTGAAAGAGACCGCGCCAGGCCGTGGCGTACGGCACGTATATCCCCGCGCCTTGCGCGTAAGAGACGTTATCCGGCAGCGGATGGACCTGGTTCGGGGAGCACAGGGCCTGGGATGCGTACGAACCGGTAAGCGTGCCGGCCAGGTACACCCGGTCTCCCACCGAGACATGGGTGGTGTCGTCGCCGACGGCGGCCACGGTACCCGCCCCGTCCATGCCCGGAGTGAAGGGCAGATCGGGTTTCATTGCATAGGTGCCCGCCCGGATATAGGTGTCCACCGGATTCACCCCGGCGGCCTGCAGATTCACCAGTATCTGCCCGCGGTCCGCCGTAAGGTCCGCGCAGGATTCGAGGTTCATTACGCCTGGATCGCCGAACTCGTGTATTCGAATCGCTTCCATGTACATCTCCTCAATTCAGTATCAGCCCTGGATCGTCATCAGCCACAAAGTTTTTCCATTACCTCGTAGAGAATCCTCGGACCCCGTTCCATGTTCTCTACGGAGATGCGTTCGTCGTTGCCGTGGATCCGGCGGAGTTCGTCATCGACCAACAGGAAGGGCATGAAGCCGTAGCAATGAATTCCCAGATCGCGGAAGTAGTGGCTATCCGTGAAACCCGAGAGAATGTTCGGTACGACCTCCGCGCGCTCATGATGCCGGGAAACGACCTCGCGCACCGCTTCCACCAGGTGCGAACCGAATGGCGATGATGTGTTCCCGAAGTTCAGCGTGGTCTCCATTTCGATCCCGTCGTCGCCGACCACCCGTTTCAACTCCTGGACGAAGTCGCCGGGCGCTTCTCCAGGAAGCAGCCTGCAGTCCAGCTCGGCCGTCGCCGCCTGGGGTATGATATTGATTTTATCGCTGCCATGCAACATGGTTATGGAGATGGTATTGCGGAGAATCGCCGCGTAGTGCTGGTTACGGAGCAGGTCCGACAGGAACCGGCCGTCCCGGACGGCGTCGCGGATGTTTGCGAATCGTTCGCGGTAACCGCCTTTCTGCAGGTGTGCGATGCCTTCGAAGTACCGCTCGGCCGCGTCGGTCACCTTGATCGGCGGCGTGTAGGCCATGATGGCGTTCAAGGCGCGGATGAGCCGGTTCACGGCGGAATGGGGCTTCGGGCGGGAACCGTGGCCGGGTTCACCCCGGGCGATCAGGCGGATCCAGCAAGGCGATTTCTCGGTGATGTCGATGGAATAGACGGCCCTGCCGTTTTCCAGGCGGCCCTTTCCGCTCTCGTTAATCAGAAATTCCGCGTCCGATACGAGTTCCGGGCGGTTCCGCGTGATCCAGCGGGCGCCGGCCGCTCCGCCGGCCTCCTCGTCGGCGGTGACGAGAAAGACCACGTCCCGTTTCAGCGGAAATCGATTCCGGTGCATTGCGAGAAACACCACCAGTTCCGCGATGCCCAGGTTCTTCATGTCCAGCGCGCCACGGCCCCATATGTATCCGTCCCTGACCAGGCCGCCGAAGGGATCGACCGACCAGTAAGCGCGGTCGGCGGGGACCACGTCGCTGTGACTAAGCAACACTACGGCCCGCTTGGAATCGTCCCCTTTCAGCCTGGCGTAGAGATTGGAGCGGCCCGGGGCGGATTCGTGGATCTGGTAGTCGATGCCTTCTTCGGTAAGGACGCGCTCGAGGAAGGCGGTCGCGCGATCCTCGTTGCCGGGCGGATTCGTCGTGTCGATCCGCAGGTACTCGCTCAATAGTTTTACGGCTTCCCGCCCCATCGCGTTCCAGTCCAAGAAACTACACGCTCCCTTCGGCCTGCATCGCTTGCCTGATCACGGCAATGGCTGCGAGGTCACCCACGTCGTCTCCCAGTCCGGCCGGCTCCACGCGTACGGTGTCGTAAACCCGCGTCCAGGTTTCGCGCCGCAGGTAATCGCGAATGGGTTCCAGAAGCAGATCGCCGGCTTTGACCAGTATGGTTCCGATCACGATGATCTCCGGGTTCAGCATGTTAACGACGTTTCCCAGTCCAATGGCCATGTACCGAGCCGTCTCGTCGACGATCTCCCGGGCCGCGGGATCGTTCTTTCTGGCCGCGTCCATGACGGTTTCCGCCGTAATACGGGCCGGGTCGCCGCCGGCCAGTCCGACCATGAGCGAGCCGGGCGACGCTTGCGCCTTCTCCCTGGCCCGCCTGGCGATCGATGGCCCCGAACAAAGGGACTCCAGGCAACCGCGCCTTCCACAACCGCACGGCGGACCGTTCTCGACGATGGTCATGTGTCCCACTTCGCCGGCCGTGTCGTTCGGACCGCGGTAGAGCCGGCCGTCGAGTATGATGCCGCCGCCGATTCCGGTGCTCATGGTCATGTACACCATGTGCTGAAAGCCCCGGCCGGCCCCGAAGGACCACTCCGCCAGTGCGCTGGCGTTGGCGTCGTTCTCGATGAAGGCCGGTAGCGAAAGCGCGCGTTCGAGCCACGCCTTCAGCGGCACCTCGTCCCAGCCCGGCAGATTGGGCGGCGCGTAGACCACGCCGGATTCCGTGTCCAGGGGACCGCCGCAACTGACGCCGATCCCGGCCACGTCCGACGAGGTAAGGGCGGCGCGCGCCATGGCCTCGCGGGACATGTCCACCAGCGTCGCCACCACGGCTTCCGGACCCCGTTCGGCTTCCGTCGGCCGCCGGACCTTGTGCAGGATGTTCCCGTGCCGGTCGGCGATTACCACGGCCAGCTTGGTACCGCCGACATCGTGGCCCAGGAGGTACGGTGCGTTCCGTTCTGGCTGGGACATAGTCGCAGGTCGGAGCGTGGATCCGGAAACTCGAAAAGCGCCTTCCGGACCATGCCGGAAAACATGCAGTAATTATAGTGCGCGGACGTGTTATGTCAACTGCTTTCAACCGGTTGTCACGCATCTCCGGGGCGCCAAAAACAGATTGACAGCAACAGGCCGTTTCAGGCATTTTCTAGGTGCGCGACGGCCGCGGCCGCTCTCGCGCGGCTATGGCTTCGACGAGCGGCTCCGTGCGGCATACCGGTCCGCGTGACATTTAGCTTCGACGAGCGGCTCCGTGCGGCATACCGGTCCGCGTGACATTTAGCTTCGATGAGCGGTTCGGTGCGGCATTCCGGTTCGCGTGACACTTAGCTTCGACGAGCGGCTCCGTGCGGCATACCGATCCGCGTGACATTTGGGAGGAGGACGGCACATGATGCTGGATACCAAGATACTCTGGATGTGGCTCCATGTACTGGGCGTCGTGCTCTGGGCCGGCGGTTTCTTCTACGTCCTGGTCGCGCTCACACCGGCGCTCCGGTCGGGCAGGGCATCGGAGGAGCGCGTGGAGATCATGCGCAAGACCGGGGCCATATTCCGGCGGGTATCCTGGACGGCGATCATTATCCTGGTCGTGAGCGGATCATTCAGTCTGTACAACCGGATCATGGATGGCGTAGCGGCCCGGGCGATGTCGTCCCAGCCGGAGCTTTACCCACTGCTTCCCCCGGGATACGAAGCGCTGATGACCGTCAAGCTCCTGATTGTGATCGCATTGATCGTGCACCACGCGGTCAGGCTCCTGGAACCCCGGGTCCTCGATGACGGCAGTATCGGATTCAAGTCCAAAGCGTCGGGCATCGTGGGGGCCGTGCTCTTCGCGGCGGCGGTTCTTTTGGGCCTGGTCCTTTTGACCATGAACGTCTCTGTTTGAGACCGCGTCCATGAAGGACTTCATCGCCCTGACCAAGCCCGGCCTGGTCATCATGCTGGTGCTGACCACCTGCGTCGGGTTCTACCTGGGGTCCGGCGGACCGGTGGACTGGGTGCAACTGCTGCATACGCTGGCAGGTACCGCTTTGGCGGCCGGGGGCACGCTCGCCCTTAACCAGTTCATGGAAAGAGACCGGGACGCGCTGATGCGCCGGACCCGGCAGCGTCCCCTCCCAGCGGGGAAGCTTCGGCCCGCGCAGGCCCTGGGATTCGGTACGGCCATTACAGTGGTTGGCCTGCTGTACCTGGCGCTGGTGGTCAACCTCCTGAGCTGCCTGGTCACCGCGGCGATCACCGTCACCTACCTCTTTCTCTACACGCCGCTCAAACACCGCACGACGCTGTCGACCGTTTTCGGCGCGGTGCCGGGCGCGTTGCCGCCGGTGACCGGATGGGCGGCAGCCAGAAACGAACTGGGACTGGAAGCCTGGGTCCTTTTCGCCATCCTGTTCCTCTGGCAGATGCCCCACGCCCTCGCGCTGGCCTGGCTTTTCCGCGAAGACTACGCCCGCGCCGGATTCCAGCTGTTGCCCGCCGTCGATCCGGACGGCCGGTTCACGAGCGTGCAGATCCTGATCAACTGCCTCGCCCTGACCGCCTTCAGTCTCGTCCCGACCATACTCGGTATCTCCGGGATACTCTATTTCTACGCGGCCTTCGCGGCTGGACTGGGACTGCTCGCCTTCGCCATTCACCTGACGGTAACGCGGACCGAGGCGTCGGCGCGAAACCTCTTCTTCGCGTCCCTGGTATTCCTGCTCGTCCAGTTCTCCGTGATGGCCTACGACAAGGTGTAGCGCCAAAATGTATCTTCATTCGTCCGGGCGTTCCATCCCGAAGGCATCAGGGCCGCCGACCATGGCGGCGGCCGGGAGGCAATGAATCCCATGCTGGAGCTGACCGACCTCCCCCTGGTGAACGCCTGTCTGAACACGACCAGTGCGGCTTTCCTGGTCGCGGGTTACATCAATATCAGGAAACGAAGGATCGCCGCGCACAGGGCCTGCATGCTTGGCGCGGTCGCGGTGTCGATCCTGTTCCTTACGACCTATCTTATTTATCACTTCAACCACGGAAGCACGCCTTTCACGGGTGAGGGCTGGACGCGGTACGTCTATTTCACCATATTGATAAGCCATACGATCCTGGCCACGGCCATCGTACCCATGGTCGTGCTGACGCTGCGGCACGCGCTGAAGGGACGTTTCGAGCGCCACGCGCCGCTGGCCCGGTGGACCCTGCCGGTCTGGCTCTACGTGTCCGTAACCGGCGTGCTGGTGTACCTGATGCTGTACCATTGGCAGGGATAGGCGGCCGATATGCCCGATATGACCGTCCGCGGATTGACGCTGGCCGCGCTGATGATCGCGCTCATGACGCTGGCGACCCTGATCATACGCATCCCCAATCCGGCCACGCAGGGATACATCAACCTCGGCGACGCGCTGCTGTTCACTATCGCCCTCGTCTTCGGATGGCGCATCGGCGGCCTCGCGGGCGGGGTCGGTTCCGCCCTGGCCGACGCGCTCGGCGGCTACTTCATCTGGGCGCCGTGGACGCTCGTCATCAAGGGCGTCGAAGGGATTCTGGTCGGCATGATCGCGGCGTGGGGCGTCAGGGAAGGAAAAAGCCCCCGGCGGATCGCGGCCTTCATAGCGGTCGTCCTGGGCGGGTTGTGGATGGTGGCCGGGTACTACCTGGCCGGATCGGTGCTTTTCGGCGGCGTCGCCGCGCTGACGGAGATTCCGGGAAACCTGACGCAGGCCGGTGTGGCGGTGGTGGTGGCCCTGCCCCTGTCGGTCCTTTTGAGAAACGCCTTGCAACGGAGCGATTATGGACCTCTCGCACCTCGATGAAAAGGGACGCGTCCGCATGGTGGACGTGACGGAGAAACCGGTTACGGAGCGGCGCGCGGTGGCCTACGGAGAAGTCCGGTCCGCGGCCGATACGATCCGGAAGATCTCCGCCGACGAGATGGGCAAGGGCGACGTGCTGACCACGGCGAAGATCGCGGGCATCTCGGCGGCAAAGCGGACGGGCGACCTTATCCCCATGTGTCATCCCATCCCGCTGACCCACGTTGAGATCGACATCAGCCTGAACGAGGACCAGGGCAGGATCGCCATCCAGGCCACGGCCGTCGCGTCCGGCAAGACCGGCGTGGAAATGGAAGCCCTCACGGCCGCCTCCGTGGCCGCCCTGACCATATACGACATGTGCAAGGCCGTGGACCGGACCATGGAGATCGCCTCCATCCTGCTGGTGGAGAAGCACGGCGGCAAGTCGGGTTCGTTCAAGCGGCCGGGGTGGACGAGCTAATGAGCGATCAACCGAAAATCGGGTGTTTCCGACTCGTCTTCGCTACCTTTGTCGGATGCGGCCTGGCTTTGATACTGTGCGGCGGTTAGGCTGTAGGGAACAGGCTAAGACTTTTGCAATTCCGGGAAGTAGGTTTCATAGAAGCAGCGATCCCGCGTGAGAAAGGCGTCGGCCGATATCACGGCATGGGCGCCGATCAGGAAGTCGGTGATGGTCCGGTCCCTGGGCCCGCCCGCCCGCCGGTATCGCATCCAGCGAACCCCGGCTTCGAAAGCGATTGAGCTATCAACAGGCGAAGTCCTCGCACCAATCTCCCGCAAGGCGCTATCCAGGGCATTCCGGTCCCCGAAGGCCGGAACAAGCTCCGCGTACACCAGGTCGCACACTAGAATGGCGCCCCGGTCGAAAGCGTCCCGCAAGGACCGCATCGATTGTAGTCCATGTCTGGCATCTGAGAACGTCACATCCAGGAGGATGCTGGTGTCGACAGCGGTGATCATCTTCCCCTGATTTCTTCGAGGTATTCGTCGGTGTTTCCATCACTGCCCAAAATGCCGTTGATACGCTCCACCGGATGTCGGGCGGTTGCGACTTTCTGGATCAGCAGGCCGTCATCCGAGGTTTTTCTTGACGCACTATGATTATACCCTATATTGGCTCCGTGCCTGTATGGAATATTAATTCCTGTTTTATTATATTTATTCTGACCACCAACAAGTTTGTCAAATGAACACCAAGCACCAGCGCCAGGGAACCTTACGATCGCTCATCGAACAGGGTCACTTCCACACGCACAAGGAAGTAATCGCGGCGCTGCATTCGGAAGGGATCGACATCAACCAGGGTACCCTGTCCAAGGACTTCAAGGAACTGCATGTCATCAAGACGCGTCTTTCGGACGGCCAGTACAAGTACGTGATGCCCCGTTACTACTCGTTGGAGACGCAGGACGAACTGGTCGAACGTGAGATACGGGATTTCGTCGTCAGCGCCGCCGAAGCGATGAACCAGGTCGTCCTGCAGACCTCCGCCGGTCACGCATCGGGGGTGTGCGAGGCGATCGATCAGGCCGAATGGCCCGAGATCGTGGGCAGCGTCGCGGGGGAAAACACGATTCTCCTGATCACCAAGTCGCCCGCCCAGGCCAGGAAGACGATGCGGCGCGTGAAGGGCATCATGGAGAAAAAGAGGGAACCTAAATGATCAAGCTTGGCATTATCGGCGCGACGGGATACACGGGCATGGAGCTGTACAGGCTGGCGTCCCGCCATCCCGATGTCGAGGTAGTATTCGCCACGTCGGAACAATACAGCGGTCAGAAGCTGGGCGAGGTCTTTCCCCGAGTCGATCCGGACCGGGACACCACGCTGAGATCCCTGGACGAAATCGCCGAAGTACCGGCGGACGTGATCTGTTTCTGCACGCCGGACGGGGTGGCCATGGACGGGGTCGGCGCCTTCCTGGACAGGGGGGTGCGGATCGTGGACGTCAGCTCCGACTTCCGTTTCGACGATCCGGAGGTATATACGTCCTGGTACAGCCGCCCGCACACGGCGCCGGCGCTGCTCGATTCGGCCGTATACGGGATTCCCGAGCTGAACCGCGATCGCATCGGCGAGGCCGACCTCGTGGGCAACCCAGGATGCTACCCCACCGGCGTGATCCTCGGGCTGGCCCCGCTGCTCGAAGCGGACGCCATCGACGCCGGCCAGATCATCGTGGACGCCAAGTCCGGCGTCAGCGGCGCGGGCCGGGGCCTGAAGCTGCGCAATCTCTACGTTGAGGTGAACGACAGCATCACGCCCTACAACATCGGCCACACTCATCGCCACGTGGGGGAAATCGAACAGGAACTGAACCGCTTTTCAGACGGGCAGCCATATGTCGTCTTTTCGCCCCATCTGACGCCCATGAGCAGGGGCATCCTGGCGACCACGTACGTGCGGGTAAAAAACGGCGCGACCAACGGGGACCTGATGGCCCTGTACGAGAAGCGCTACGGAGACGAGCCCTTTGTCCGGCTGTCCCGGTCCGGCTATCCCGAGACGCGGTTCGTGACCTGGACGAACTACTGCGACCTGCGCGTCGACCGGGTGGACGGATCGGACCTGGCTATCGTAACGTCCGCCATCGACAACCTGGTCAAGGGGGCCGCGGGCCAGGCGCTCCAGAACGTGAACGTCATGTTCGGCCGGGACGAGACGGCGGGCCTGATCTAGCAACGAGGACCTTATCCGGGAACGGTGGACCTTATCCGGAAGCGGCGAGCCTGATTTCGCAATGGCTGGCCTGATCTAGCGGACAAGGCAACAGTGGCATCAAATGGGGAAACCATGAACCGCAGCATCGTGGTAAAGCTGGGCGGCGCGACGATCGAACAGGACGGTGTGATCGAGGAACTGGCCGCCGATCTGCGCGAAATGCCTGCCGTCTTCCCGATTATCGTACACGGAGGCGGCTCGGAGATCGGCCGTTACCTGGATCTGCTTGGAAAAGAGTTCACCTTCGTGAACGGGCTCCGGGTCACCGACGGCGATATGGTCGAGATCGTGGAAATGGTCCTGTCCGGCAAGGTCAACAAGGAACTGGTCTCGCGTTTTCAGCACTGCGGGGTGAGCGCCCTTGGCGTGAGCGGGAAGGACATGGGCCTGTTGCGGGCGGAGAAGTACCGGGAGAACGGAGAGGACATCGGTTTCGTGGGCGAGATCGTCGAGGTGAATACCGCGCTGTTCGATCTCTGCGCATCGAACGGCGTGACGCCCGTGGTTTCACCCATTTCCGGCGGCTCGAACGGAGAAACCTACAACGTCAACGCGGACCACGCCGCGCTCGACATCGCCCGTGCCGTGGCCTGCGACGACGTCGTCTTCATCTCCGACGTGGCCGGCATCTTTCGCTCGGACGGCCGGCCCGTGCGGCGGCTGAACCCTGAACTCGCCGACACGCTGATCGCGGCGGGCGAGATCACGGGCGGCATGATTCCAAAGGTGCATTCCGCCCTCGAATGCCTCTCGCACGGTGTCGGACGCGCCCGCATCATCGCCTGGCAGGGAACCGGGACGCTGCGGAAGGAGCTGGCGTCCGATGAGAGTGTTTATGGTACCGTAGTGACCACAGGATGAAAGGATACAGCATGACTACCGAAGAGATCATTGCCCTGGAGAAAGAGTATATCGCCCCGACCTACGTGCGCCCGCCCGTCGTGTTCGACCGCGGCAGCGGCGCCTACGTCTACGACCTCGAGGGCAGGCGGTATCTCGATTTCCTGGGGGGCATCGCGGTGAATTCCCTTGGCCACGGGGTGCCTGAGATCATCGGCGCCGTGGCGCAGCAGACCGCGAAACTGATGCACATTTCCAACCTTTACCACACGGAACCCCATGTCAGGCTCGCGAAGCTGCTCGTGGACAATGCCTTCCCGGCCAGGATCTTCTTCTGCAACAGCGGATCGGAGTCCATCGAGGCGGCGCTGAAATTCACCCGCCGGTGGGCGTCCGATACGGGCGGGGAAGCCAAGCACGAGATCGTGACCTTCGAGAACGCCTTTCACGGGCGCACCTACGGCGCCGTCAGCGCCACGGCCCAGCCCAAGTACCACGAAGGGTTCAAGCCCATGCTCCCCGGCATGGTCTACCTTCCGCTCAACGAGATCGAACCTCTCGAGGAGGCGATATCGGCGGAGAAGACCGCGGCGGTCATGGTGGAACCCGTCCAGGGCGAAGGGGGCGTGAATCCCGCTCACGTGGAGTTCCTCCGGCACCTGCGCAAGCTGTGCGACGAACGCAAGGTCGCCCTGATTTTCGACGAAATCCAGTGCGGACTGTGCCGCACGGGCAAGCTATTCGCCTATCAGCATCACGGGATCGAACCGGACGTGATGACCCTGGCCAAGCCCCTGGCGGGCGGCCTGCCCATCGGCGCCGTGATGATGAAGCCCCACATCGCGGAGGTCCTCAAGCCGGGCATGCACGGTTCCACCTTCGGGGCGAACCCGGTGGCCTGCCACGTGGCCCACGCCGTCGTTAGCAAGATGATCGACGAAGGCCTGGCCGACCGGGCCCTTGAGATGGGCGGGAAACTGACCGAGGGCTTGAGGGCGCTCGCCGAGACCCATACGGACATTGCGGACGTCCGTGGCGCCGGGTTGCTGATCGGCGTGGAATTCGAAGATAAAGTGGGCGGCATCGTGGACGCGTGCCGGGACGCCGGCCTGATCGTGGGTACGGCCGGCGAGAACGTGCTCCGCTGTGCGCCGCCCCTGGTCATCGGGCAGCAACACGTGGACGAAGCGCTGGGGATCATCGGCGGGGTTTTGGAAGCGCGGTAGGCGGGCCGTTGCGCGTGATCAGTGGGCCGTGACACACTGAGTTGCCAGTAGTGAACGGGCCGTGCCGGCAGGCCGTTATAGCATTTCAAAAGAACAGAAGTCAATTAAACGAAATGGATGAACGAAACGGAAACGCCATGACCGACAGCAGGGACGCAACACTTAAACAGTTGATGGACGATTTCCACGCATCCATCGACGTGGACAGCCGCCTGTTTCGCG
>CAZZNP010000040.1:0-2130 GCA_964655785.1 uncultured Gemmatimonadota bacterium | reverse complement strand
CAGTTGATGGACGATTTCCACGCATCCATCGACGTGGACAGCCGCCTGTTTCGCGTAGACATCCGGGGCAGCATCGCCTATGCCCGGGGCCTGGTGCGCATCGGCGTGCTTACCGCTGAGGAAGGCGGGACGATCGAAGAGGCCCTGGCCGAGATCGAAGGCGAAATCGAGAGCGGAGCCTACGTCCTGACGCGCGATCTGGAAGACATCCACATGGCAGTGGAAAAACGCCTGATCGAGAAGACGGGACCCGTGGGCGGCAAGCTCCACACGGGCCGCAGCCGCAACGATCAGATCGCCACGGACGAGCGCCTGTATCTCCGAGATGTGGTGGACGACGTTACAAGCCGGATTCGGGGCTGCCAGGAAGCCTTGCTGGGTCTGGCCGAACGCACCGTCGACGTCGTCTTCCCCGGCTATACCCACCTGCAGCAGGCCCAGCCGATCCGTTTCGCCCATTACGCGCTTTCCCTCTTTTTCGGACTCCAGCGGGACCGTGAGCGCCTGGCCGACTGCCGGAAGCGGATCAACGTACTGCCCCTTGGCGCCGGGGCGATGGCGGGCAGCGCGTTCCCTGTCGATCGCGCGTTCCTGGCCGACGAACTGGGTTTCGACGGAATTTCGCCCAACAGTATCGACGCGGTGAGCGACCGGGACTTCATCGCCGAATTCCTCGCGGCCTGCACGATGCTGATGATCCACATAAGCCGGGCCTGCGAAGACCTGGTCATCTGGTCGTCCACGGAGTTCGGCTACGTCAGGCAGCATCCCCGGCTGGCGACGGGCAGCAGCATCATGCCGCAGAAGAAAAACCCGGACGCCGCCGAACTGCTCCGGGGCAAGGCCGGCCGCGTCGTGGGCGACCTGGTTTCCCTGGTCACCGTGCTCAAGGGCCTGCCCCACGCGTACAATAAGGATATGCAGGAAGACAAGGAACCGCTCTTCGACGCCATCGACACGGTAACCGTCGCACTGTCCGTATACACGGCGATCTGGGAGACCCTGGAAGTAAGAGAGGACCGCGTAAACGATAGCATGGACGACGCGATGCTGTCCACGGACCTGGCGGACTATCTGACCCGGTGCGGCGTGCCTTTCCGCGAAGGACACGGTATCGTGGCGGCGCTCGTGGGCGAGGCCATGAACAGGGGCTGCAGCCTGCGGGACCTGCCGCTCGAATTGTACCGGCAGCGTTCGGAGCATTTCGACGAAGCATCGATCCGGCAACTCAGGTTCGACGACAGCGCTGACAAGCGCGCGCTGCCCGGCGGGACCGGGAGGAAATCCGTCGAACAGCAACTGGAACAGGCCCGCGAGATCGTGGCGCGCGGATAAACATTTGGCCCAGGCCCGCGAGATCGTGGCGCATGGTTAAGCACAGGTAGATTGTACGGGCAAGCACGATTAGTTACTGCGGACAGGCAAGGAAAGTCGGGCAGGAGGACGGCCATGAACAGATCAGAAACGTCCGGGAAGCCAGGTTCGAACGGTAGCGAAACCGTCATTCGCCCGGCCGTGATCGGGGACGTACCCGAGATCATGGAGATCCTCCAGCCTTACATCGAAGAGGACATTCTCCTGCCGGTCTCGGTCTACCGCCTCTTCGAGCACATCCGGTATTTCGTGGTCGGCGAACGGGGCGGACAGGTGATCGGGTGCGGATCGCTCGTGATCGTCTGGCACGACCTTGCGGAGGTCCGGTCCCTGGCCATCCGCAGAGGTTGCCAGGGCGGCGGCGTCGGCGGGCGCATCGTCGACGTGCTGATCGCGGAGGCGGAGGAGTTGGGCGTCGCCCGGGTCTTTGCCCTGACCTACGAGACCGGCTTCTTCAGCCGGCACGGTTTTGAA
Organism: uncultured Gemmatimonadota bacterium; assembly: GCA_964655785.1. Classification (GTDB taxonomy): domain Bacteria; phylum JAAXHH01; class JAAXHH01; order JAAXHH01; family JAAXHH01; genus JAAXHH01. The sequence goes on along the minus strand of CAZZNP010000040.1, from coordinate 282 downwards.
GTGGTCGACCGGGACACCCTGCCGCACAAGGTGTGGAAAGACTGTACCAACTGCGCCCGTTTCACCCACTGCGACGAGATCGCCATGGCCCGGACGCTGATCCCCGAAGACCAGCGCGCCCCGGAACCGGCCCTGCCGGCCATGCAGCAGGATCCCACCCTGATCATGCCTTCACCGGCACCACAGTGATCGGTACGCAAGCGGACCTGTCAGACCGAGTTCGCAAGCCGCCCATGCCGAGCCACGCGCTTGAGGGCCGAAAATGACCGCGCCCGGACGGCT
>CAZZNP010000039.1:23746-30947 GCA_964655785.1 uncultured Gemmatimonadota bacterium | reverse complement strand
GCGCCGCTTTTGCCGCCCGTCGTGATTAAAACCGGCAGATCGATGGAAGGGAGCAGCGGACGCCAGTCCTGCGCGCGGTAGTCGGGACCGAGCGTAACCCCCTGGGCGGGTGTGTTGTCCCGGCTTTCCTCCAGCAGCTTGTCCAGTTCCTCGTCTGTAACGTCGTACGAGACGAACATGCTCCTGAATTGCCGGCGCCTGCGCTCGGTCTCGTCTGCTGGTGGCGGTCCGGCCTCGGGTTCGGGCGGGTCGGCCTCGTGATCAGGCGGGTCGTCCGGGGGATCGTGCACCTCGATGCTGGGCACTTCGTCCACCAGTACGGCGCCTTTCAGCCGGTAATCGCGAAAAAGTTCGATGTAGGAGAGGACCGTACGGGCGCCGATGGACCAGCCCACGAGGGTGACTCCATGAAGGTCGAGTGATTCGATGATCTCTCGCACGTCCATGGCGTACCGGGCCATGCGATGGCCCCAGGGTGTCTTGTCCGACCGCCCGTTGCCGCGGGTATCGGCGGCGACGACCCGGAAGCGCCGGCCGAGGACCGGGACCTGCCTGCGCCACCAGCCCAGGCTAAGCCCGCCGCCGTGAATCAGAAGGATGGGCTTTCCGGACCCGGTGTCTTCATAGTACAGGCGAACGCCGTCGTTGGCTGAGACAAAACCGGTACGCTGCTCCAAGCCTGCAATCCTCTCCGCGCCCTCAGTTCACCCTGGGCTCGACGCCGACTCTGACCACGATCCGCGGACTCAGTCCCGCGCCTTCAGTTCACCCTGGGCTCGACGCCGAGCCCATCGGATATCCGCGCGCCGGGATGAAGGACAACCTGGTCCCCTTCCGCGAGGCCCTCGAGGATTTCGGCTTCGATGCCGTTCCGCTGGCCTACGGATACGGTACGGGAGGCAGCCGCACCGCCTTCGACAACGAATACGCCCCAGGCTTCGTCTATCCGAAAGAGTGCGCTGGACGGGACCTTGAGCACATCAGGTTTCTCCCAGACGACGATGCGTCCGGTCACCCGGTATCCGTCTCCCAGTTCAGATGGAGTTTCGTCGAGGTCCACGATCACGTTGACCCGCTGTTCGTCCACGCCCAGGGCGGACACCCGCGTAAAGGCCGCCGGTTCGACACGGCTCACCTTGCCGGACAGCGGATCGGGTCCACCCCACTCCTCAATCCAGACCGTCTGGCCGACTTCGACCCGGACGGCATCGGTAGACAGCACGTCGATCATCACTTCCATGTCCCCGGGGTCGCCCACCTCCAGCAGAGGCGTACCCGCGACGACCACCCGTTCGCTTTCTTCGAACAGCCGCAACACTCGTCCATCGACCGGCGAGGAGACGGAGAGAATGGCCTTCGCGTCGCCTCGTTCCTCCCGGAGAGCCAGCAAGGCCGTCTGGGCTACTTCCAGTTCGGAAACGGCGGCACGATGACGATAGAGGGAGGATTCCAGGGACCGTTCGGTGACTGTCGCCGCGTGTTCGGCACGCTCGAGACGCTCCCTGGAGATGCTGCCGCTCGCGGCGAGTTTCTCCGCCCGTTCACGGCCGCGGACGGCTTCTTCCTGCTCGACCCGCGCTCGGGAGACGTTCACCTCGGCCTCGCGGACCAGGGCCTCGGCCGTTTCGATCCGGGCCCGGGCCTCCGCGGACTCGCGGGAACCCAGGGGCGAAGGCGTGATACGCGCCAGCACATCCCCTCTGCCGACCCGGTCGCCTTCATTCCACTGGGGCCTTGCGAGCCGGCCGGACGCCGGCGCCGTGATCAGGTAGCGTTGCTTGACCCGGGTCCTTCCCTCCTCGCTGATGGTCACGCTCATGGGACCTGTGACCGCCGTTCCCGTGTCGACCAGGACCGGGGACGGCATAAACGCGCGGACGACGAGGACCAGCGCGGCGGCGGCAATCAGCAGAGATACGATGTGTTTGCGACGTAGTTTCATGGTGATCTCACGATTATTCCTGGTTTTTGAGTACGGCGGTCATATCGAGATTGCGCAGTTTCCTGTGAACCAGGTACGAAGACGCCACAGACGCCCCGGCCACGACCAGAAACGAGAAGGCATAGGTCTTCCCGCTGATGACCAAAGGCATCCTGAAAAGTTCCTGCGCAAAGGCATCGACGATAAGATAACACAATGTCCATCCGATCAGAAACCCAATCGGTATGGCCAGGAGGGTAATGATGGCCTGTTCGCCCAGAAGCACCACCGATATCTCGCCTTCGGTGAATCCGAGGACGCGCAGGCTGGCCATCTCCCGGCTTCGTTCCGACAGCGCGATACGGGCGCCGTTGTACACCATGCCGCATGCGATAATGCACGCGAAGATGATGAGCGTAAAGGTGGAGGAATTCGTACTTTCGGCGATGGTGTCCTCGAATCCCTTGATCACGGCCTCACGGACGGCGACACCCGCTACCGCGGGCGTCTGTTTCAGCGTCCCGTACAGCTCCCCGGCTCGCAGGGGATCCACGGAAAGGAAGACTCCCGAGACCGTGCTTCCTTCTCCCATAAACCGGTTCAGCGCGCGGGAATCCATATAGGCTGAAACGCCAATCAATTCGTCTACGAGCATGGACACCGGAATCCGCTCCGTTCGCCGCGACCCTTCCAGCACTTCGACGTCCAGCATGTCGCCTTCCCCGACCTCCAGCATGTCGGCCAGCGTCTTTGTCAAAACCAGGCCTCCGGAGGGCAGGGGCTTGATCCGTCCGTCGCGGTCGACCAATTGTCTCAGTTCACCGCCCCGGACGAGCCCGGTGATTCCGGTCTGTTCCATTCGATGACCCGAGCGGAGCCGCACGGGCACGGCCCGGTACGGTTCGGACCGGATCACACCGGGCAGATGTCCCACGTCGAAACGGGCCCTCGACGGCAGGGGCCCCGCGAAAACGACCATGGCGTCATCGCGCTGGACGGTTCGGAACTGGTAATCGATCATGTACTCGATGGAGTCGAAAGTAAACCGGCCTATCACCAGGATCGCCACCGACATGGCGATGCCCCAAATGGAAAGCATCGTTCTGAAGGGCCTTCTTTCCATGTTGCGGAAGATCATTCTCCAAACCGGGGTCAGCATCCGGAGCAGCCCCAGGCGTTCCAGCCCCAGCGGCTTGAAGTCGATGGGAGAATCGGGCCGCATGGCTTCGGCCGGCGCCATGGACACGGCGGACTTGAGGGCGTGCAGCGTACCCAGTACAGCCGCGGATACGCTGATGATCGCGGCATAGGTGATCGTCTCGACATCCGGCCCGTAGGTGAGTTCGGGAAAACGGTAGTAGGCCTGATATAGCGCGGCGAAGGGCCTGCCGAGCCAGACGCCTGTCACGATCCCGAGCACGGTGCCGCCGGACACGGCGAGTAAAGCGAATTTCAGATAGTGCCACCCGATCGACACATTGCCGTATCCGAAGGCCCTCAGAATAGCGATCTGGTTCCGCTGGGCGCGCACCATGCGGGAGAAGACGATGTGCAGAAGGAGCGCGGCGACGCCCAGGAATATGGCCGGACTGACGGTACTCGAGACATTGAGGCCCGTGATCTCGTCGGTCAGAAAACGATGAGAGATCTGGCTGTCCCTGCCGTAGGCGCCGGCGCTCCCGTAGGATTCCAGCACGAGATCCATACGGTCGATCACTTCAGATTCACGCGCTTCCGGCGTCAGGGCAACGGAGATATCGTTGAAACCGCCCTCCATGTCGAAGGCCGCGGCCAGGGCTTCCCGGCCCATCCAGATCACACCGAACCGGCGGTTGTCCGGAAAGATGGATCCCGCTCCCCGCACCTCGTATACGTATTCGGGCGACAGCCCGATCCCGACGACGCGCAGTTCCTTCCTGCGGCCATTGATGACCGCGCCGATCCGGGCGTCCAGGGAAAGTCCGTTTGCCTCTGCGAAGATCTCGCTGAAGACCACCTCTTCGGGTTTGCCGGCCTCGGGGTATCGACCTTCCTGAATCGACAGGCCGTTCAGCGGTGGCCGCCCGTTCTCGGGGATGGATACAAGGCGGCCTGTAGCGGGTTCCGGGAGGCCCGGGACGTCCAGGTTCACGTCCAATACGACGCGGGTATATGTCCTGGAAACACCCGGGATTCGGACGATCCGGTCCTCGACCGACGCCGGGGCCCGTTTCAGGTTGGCGAAGACGTCTGCGAACCGGTATTGCGCATAGTACGTCTCCTGGGACCGAATCAGGGAGATGTAGGTGAGGCGCATGGAGACGAAGGCCATGATGCCGCAGGCCACCACCAGCGTGATGGCGATGATCTGCCCGCGCATACCGGCGAGTTCCCGGAGAACTTTTCTGTTCAGTTTGGTCATGGCGAGGTCCCAGCTGAAAGCGGAGGTATAGATATCCGTGCCAGGCTTACACGCTCTACCAGCTCAATTCGTCCGGACGTTTCTTTGCAGAATTCGCGTAGATTTCGACGATCTCGCCGCTGCGGAGCCGGATGACCCGGTCCGCCATATCGGCAATCGCCGCGTTATGGGTAATCACCACGGTCGTGGTGCCCAGCGTGCGATTTACTCTCTCGATTACTTCCAGCACAAGCTTCCCCGTCGTGTAGTCGAGGGCGCCCGTTGGCTCGTCGCACAGTAGCACTTCCGGGCGTTTCGCGATGGCCCGGGCGATGGCCACGCGCTGCTGTTCTCCCCCGGACATCTGAGCCGGGAATGCGATTTACTCTCTCGATTACTTCCAGCACAAGCTTCCCCGTCGTGTAGTCGAGGGCGCCCGTTGGCTCGTCGCACAGTAGCACTTCCGGGCGTTTCGCGATGGCCCGGGCGATGGCCACGCGCTGCTGTTCTCCCCCGGACATCTGAGCCGGGAAGTGGTGCATCCGCTCCTCGAGGCCGACAAGCCGGAGGGCCTCTGCCGCCGGCATGGGGTCTTGGGCAATCTCGGTGACCAACTCGACGTTTTCGAGTGTGGTCAGGCTCGGAATCAGGTTGTAGAACTGGAAGACGAAGCCGACGGATTTCCTGCGGAAACCGGTCAGGCCGGTCTCGTCCGCCCCGGTCAATTCCCGCTGATGATAGTGCACCGTGCCGCCCGAGGGCACGTCGAGACCACCCAGTATGTTCAACAGGGTCGATTTTCCGCTGCCGGAAGCCCCCAGGAGCACGGCCAGTTCACCGCTGTACAGGTCCAGGTCTACCCCGCGCAGCGCAAAGACATCCACTTCCCCCATGCGGTAGACCTTGGAGACGTTGCGGACCCGAAACACTTCAACTTGCTGGTCTGTGGTCATTCCCTATTCTCCACATGCCGGCTTTACCTGCTCCACGGGAACCGGGCGCACGGCTGATTCACGTATCGTTCGAGTCCCAGCGTCAGCCGCGCCCCGCAGCCCGGCGCCAGGCGCACCGTGAAATCGGTGTCGTCCACGGAAACCGTGCGGCCGTCGCACTCAACCGTGCCAACACGGTGTTCCCCGTAGGCGCCGCCCTGGACCGTGACGGTCCGCCCGTCGACCGGGTTTACGTTCACCAGGTGCACGTCGAGTCCACCCGGGTCGATCCGGTCGATCAGCGCCGCCACGTCTTCCGGGACGCCGGGGCGACCGCGTTCCGGGTTGAAGTACCAGAGCCGGCAGTGAACCGGACGGGCATAGGCCGGCCTGGCGCCTCCGGTCATAAGGTTCACAAGGGTCTCGATCCGTGCCGGGTTGAAGGGATTGGGATTGTCCGACAGCCGCGTATCGGGCGTCGACGTATCGTTGCGGATCTTCTCCACCTGGCCCCGCAGATCGTCGAAATCCTGCTTCAAGGCGTCCACGGGAAAGCCGGGGTTCGTCCCGTCCAGGTAATTCAGCCACGGAAGATCACCTGCCAAGGCGCGGTCACCCGGGTTCATGGACCAGTCGTACACCTCGACGGCCCCTCGGTCGTAGGGTTCTGGCGCGTAATCGTACCAGCCGTCGTCGCCGTGCATGTGGGGATACATGGTGACCCCGTCAACGGTCTTCCGGTTGGCGTTGACCGACTCGAGGACGGTACGCCAGACGTCAACGTACTTCTGGTCACCCGTTAGCAGCAGGGCGTTGCCGAATCCGTCTATCGCGTGGGCCACGGCGTTCAGGGTGAAATTGTCGAGCCGGCCGTGTCGATGGGCGTAGACCTTGTGGTTCCATCCGTAGACGCCGCCCCACCACCTTCCCTCGCAGGCACTTCCGATGACACCGTCCAGGCCCACGTTCGACGGGACCACGCCCCCATTGGCATAGGTGCGTTCCACCCAGGCGTCCGCGTATTCGATGATCCAGTCCCGGTACTTGCCTTCTCCGGTGAGCGCGTAAGCGTTGAAGGCCAGGCCCGTGCTGATCAAGTTCAACGGATGGTCTCCGGCCACGTCGTTGTAGGTCTCGAATCGCTCACACATTTCCGCGTAATCTCGCTGGCCGTGCAGCAGATCGAACCGCCCGTCCTCCATGGGGTCGCCGACCCAGTCCAGCGCCGTGGTCTTGCGCAGCATCGGCCCCCGGCTGCCGTTGAACATGCTCCGGATCAGTTTTAGTTCCGGGTCGTAGTTCTTCGCCCCGGGATCCTCGTCCATGTAGAAACCGGCGAACCTGCGAGCCCGGCGGATATGGTTTTCATCGTCCGGATCGCAGTTGCCCAGCATATTGAACACCACCAGGCCCTCGGCGTGATGGGCCCAGTCGCTGTGCACCGGGAATTCCTTATAGTACATGCCGTCCCTGGCGAAGGGCACGTCGACGGTCTTCGCTTCCGTGTATTGAAGAATGTGGCCGTCCTGCGCCGATTTGCACATATCCCGGATCCTGTCGCCCCCGCCGAGCAGGTAGACGAGCGGCCAGTGGGCCAGGTTCTCGATGGCGTCGTCCGGTCCGTCGAGGGCGCCCCAGCGGGGCACGCATTCAAGGTAGCCCCTCTCGTCGAAGTATTTATCGTAGAACAGCTCGAGGGCCTGAGTCATGGAGCGGATGAGCGCCCGCTCGAGCAGAGCCCACTGCGGCGGTGGCGTCGGGGTGTCTATGTCTATGGTGATGCGATCTGGCATGGGCTTGTGTTCCCGGGAATGATGTGCTGGACAATTAGTAATGATGGACGGCTGGCAGTCTAAAGTTGCTGGCCGATGGCAGTTTATAGTTGCCGGCCGATGGCAGTTTATAGTTGCCGGCCGATGGCAGTTTATAGTTGCCGGCCGATGATCATTTAGTTAGTTGTCGGCCGAA
>CAZZNP010000039.1:22133-23646 GCA_964655785.1 uncultured Gemmatimonadota bacterium | reverse complement strand
CCGATGGCAGTTTATAGTTGCCGGCCGATGATCATTTAGTTAGTTGTCGGCCGAAGGAAACTAAGTTAGTTGCTGGCCGATGATCATTTAGTTAGTTGTCGGCCGAAGGAAACCAAGTTAGTTGCTGGCCGATGGAAATAATCTGGCTGATGGTCATTTAGTTAGTTGCTGGCCGATGGAAATAATCTGGCTGATGGAAACTAAAGTGTCCTTTACAATACAGGCACCGCGTGCTAACTTGCCCTGCTGCTTGATGGGCAAGGCTCGCTGTCATGTGAACAACAGGATTATAACTCGCTGATTTATACGTAGTTGCGTGTGCCGCATCGAGTTCGGTGCTGGTCACGAAGATAGAGTCCGGCACGTTCATCGTCAAGCGGATCGTGTACCGGTTTACCGACGCATGGCGACCGCTCGAAAGTCGGAAAATCCTGAATGAGGTGCTTCCCCGGTTGTATACAGTTGAATAATCTACCGACGTTATGCCACGGGATATGGAATCATATCCAATGAGAAAATCATACATGAGGGACCGTAGCACAATTCGAGTTGCCGTACGAAGCGTATTGCTGGCCGCCGGGTTGTCCATCCTGGCCGCGACCGGGTTCGAGGCATTCGCCCAGCCGGAATCGATCGGCCGGTCGAACCTGGTGCTTGAGCTGCTGTTCGATGGGGACGCTCGCGATACGAGCGGAGGCGGGCATCACGGCGAAGTGAACGGCGCGGTACTCACGGCTGACCGATTCGGGCGGCAGAACGCGGCCTTTGCCTTCGACGGCCGGAATGACTTCATCAGCGTCTCTCCGCCGCCGGCACTCAAGGAAGACGCATTCACGCTTTCAGTCTGGGCAAGGTATGACGACGAGACCTTCTCGAGATACTGGTCCAATGCGGTCATCACCCAAGATGACGGCGGCGGAAAACGACGCGTCTTTCAACTTAGTCAGTTAGGTCCGCTACCCACCTGGCATATCATGGGCCGCGGACGAGACCCGCTCATCACCCGTCCCATCGGGTCCTCCCTGTGGCGGCACCTGGCCGTAACGCACGATGGAGCGGTGCACCGGCTGTATTTGGACGGCGTGCTGCACGATCAGACCGAAGCGCCTTTACCGCCGCATGCAGAGGAACCCATCAACGTCGGCCGCAAGGGATCGGGCGAACCGGAGTTTTATTTCCACGGCGCGATCGATGACGTGCGTATTTATACGGAGACGCTCTCGCAGGAAGACATCATGGTGATGACCCGGGAGAACGGATGGCAGCCACCTCCTCTGTCGGAAATGGTCGTGCCGGACCCGCCCGAGTCTTCGCTCGAAGACGCCCTCGTCGCCCACTTTCCCATGGAATCCGCCGCCATGGACGACGTATCCGAGAACGGCTTGAAGGCCATCGTTATGGGCCAGCCGGAGACCGTTGATGGTCCCAGGGGCCGGGCGCTTCGATTCGATGGCAGCAAGGACTGGGCGGTTGTAAAAAACCCATCGCTCGATCTGCTTCACTACCTTACGAT
>CAZZNP010000039.1:20040-22033 GCA_964655785.1 uncultured Gemmatimonadota bacterium | reverse complement strand
AGGACTGGGCGGTTGTAAAAAACCCATCGCTCGATCTGCTTCACTACCTTACGATTACCTGCTGGATCAGGGGGTTCGACACCGAAAGCCAGTACAGCCAGGTGGTCTGGTACGGCGACGGCGCGTGGGGCCAGGATCCCTATTCCCTGTCGATACAGGAAGGAAAGATCGGTTTCCGCGTGGACGACGTGGCCACTCAATGGGAACTCATGACCGAATCGAAACCCGATCCCGAAGGATGGACTTTCGTGGCGGCAACATTGAGCACTCGGGCCGATGGACTCATGGATCAGAAGATCTACCTCAACGGCGTACTTGCCGTGGAACAGGTTACCGAGAATCCGTACCGGTACATCGAACTTGGCCGCATGTGGCTGACCGTTGCTTCAGTCGGGAGCGGTTACGATAGAGAACCCATGGATATCGACGACGTAAGGCTGTACAACCGGCCGCTGAGCCGGCAAGAAGTCGAATCCCTTTACGAAGGGCCGCAGGAGTAGGGAATGAATAGCGAAAAAAACCGAGCAAACGAAGCGCATCAGGTACACAGGCCAGGCGACGACGTGAAGCTGGAGGGTACGGAGCTGGAGGGTACGAAGGGCGATCGGGTACAGGACGATACGGCGGGCGATCGGGTACAGTACGGTACGGCGGGCGATGCGGCACCGGGCGCGAAGGGCGATGTGGCACCGGAGGCGCATCGCGGCCGTCGCCAGTTCCTGAAACGGAGTATCGCGGCAGCGACCGGTGTAGCGGCGGCCTCCCTATGGGACGCGTCGGCTGGACTCGCGCAGGAGAATGAGAAGGCGCTGCCACCCGGACCGCCTGACAGGTTCGACGACGAATCCTACTGGGAGAAGGTACGCGGCCAGTTCCATCTGAATCCGGACACCATCTACCTGAATAACGGAACCCTTGGGCTGTGCCCTAAACCCGTTACGCAGGCGGTTTTTGATGGGTACGTCTACCTCGCGGAAGCCGGGAGCGAAGGCCGGTCTCAACTGTGGGACGAAGTGGAAGAAAGCCGGAAACTGGCTGCCGCGTTTCTGGGAGCGAGCGAGAAAGAAATCGCCCTGACCCGGAACGCGACGGAAGGACTTCGGTTCATCGCGAACGGGATCCGCATGGAACCGGGCGATGAGATACTCATGACCACGGACGAGCACATCGCGGGTTACGAGCCATGGACGCGGCGGGCTCGGCGTTACGGCATTCAGGTCAACCAGGTTCGGATTCCCAGTCCGCCAGGATCTGTACAGGAAGTGGTGGACCTGTTCGAACAGGCTCTAACGCCAAGAACAAAAGTGGTTTTCTTCTGCCACGTTACCCGCGGTCCCGGCCTGCTCTATCCTGTCAGGGAACTGTGCGCCATGGTCCGAGAGAAGGGCATCGTATCTGCCGTGGACGGCGCCCAGACCCCCGGCATGACCCCCGTGAACCTGCACGAGATGGGTTGCGACCTGTTCGCCACGAGCCTCCACAAGTGGGCGCTGACGCCTTCAGGAACCGGATGTCTTTACGTTCGGGAGGGGTTCCAGGAGAATTTCTGGCCAGGTTCGTCCGGGAACGGACCCTGGAACGATCGCGAACAGGGAATGTGGCATGTCGGTCCCCACGGCACCTACGAAAGACCTGTCAGGGCAGCCATCAAGACCGCGCTGAACTTTCTGAATTCCATCGGGATGGATGCCATTTACGCGCGTGACCGGATGTTATCCGACTACCTGAAGGAACAACTGCTCGAATTGCCCGGCGTAAGCCTGGGGACCTCCCGGGATCATGCACTTTCCAGCCCCGGAATCACTTCATTTGGCGTAGAAGGATGGGATTCCAGTCTGTTGAGGGGGATTTTGGAAGGAAAGGCCGGCATTGTCCTGAGCCGGGATCAGCGGAGATACCACGATCTCGTGCGGGTTTCCACCCACTTTTACAATACTCCGGCGGAAGTAGACCGTCTGATCGAAATCCTGAGGGAAATCCTCTAGATTCGGCC
>CAZZNP010000039.1:12292-19940 GCA_964655785.1 uncultured Gemmatimonadota bacterium | reverse complement strand
TGCTGCGCAGCGCGGTCCCGCAGAAAACTCATTGCATCTTCTAAGTCCGGAATACCGGTCCGCCCTCCCAGCCGGGTGCAGCTCATGGCGGCGACGGCCGAGGCGAATTCAGCCGTTTTCTCCAGCTCCCACCCCTGTAGCAGGCCATATACGAACGCGCCGTGGTACACGTCCCCCGCTCCGGTCGTATCGACAACATCCACTGGAAATGCCGGGGTGTGGAAAGACCCGTCGCCAGCCAGCGTATAGCTGCCCTCCTCACCTGACGTGACGACCGTGACGGAAGATCCGTAACCGGACAGGGCTTTCGCCGACGCTACCGGACCGGAATCGCCGGTTAGCGCCTCGGCGAACACGCGGGACGCGATAAGGTAATCCGTCAGCCACAGCAGTGTATCGATATCATCCGGGCGAGACAGGCTGTCCGCGTCGAGGATCACGGGCACACCGGCTTCACGGGCAATCCGCGCCGCCTTCAGGGCCGCCTGGCGACAGGTCGTGTCGAGGTGGAGGAACTTTGCCTTACGGATCAACCCCGCAGGCACGTCCGTGGGTAGCAGTTCGGCCGTCGACCTGCCGGCCAGGATGGTGCGCTGACCCGTGGTTTCGTCTACCAGAATCATGCTCACGAGGGAAGATGCTCCGGCTTCCATGGTCATGTGCTCCGCATTCACGCCAAACAGATCGAGCTCTTCTCCGATCACTCGCGCGGGGACGTCGTCACCGATCTTTCCGACGAAAGCCGTAGACACACCCAGTCTTGCAAGCGTCACCAGTGCGGTGGAGACCATCCCGCCGCCCTGCTGGGTAGAATCTTTCATCCAGACCTGTTCATCACTAGCGGGCAGGCGCGGCACGATGCCCAGAAAATCCAGGCAGGCGCATCCCAGCCCGACAACGTCAAAGGCCATTATACGGTTTCCTCATTTCAACGGCTCGTTGCGTGAATACCCGTCTACTGAACCGTTCTGAATATCTGTGATTTGGGGTCTGGGAAAATTAAACCGCCCGCGAAAAGCGTCAAGCCCAAATCAATTGACAGGTTCCGCCGGCCGCGATACCATTTCACGACTGACTTTTAATAAGCGGGAACTCGATGTCTATATTCAGGTCTCTCCAATGAATCCCCACAAAAAATGCGACGGTCTATGGTTTTTGTATATCCCTATCTCCCGTCTCTCATGTGTGAATCCACAACGCTAAGGAACACCCGATGTCCTTAACTTTACAAGTACGGTCCATGCTGCCCGACCTGGACGGATACGCCTATTTCCAGACCAGCGGGTTCTCCCCGAAACTGACCCCGGTCATAGACGAAGTCGTTCACTGGCTGAAGTTTCAGAGCCGCGGCCCCGCGCTGCCGTTCGTTTCGGCCAGAATAGAGGAATTGAAAAAAGATATCCGGGCCAAGGTCGCCGAAACCATCAACGCCGCGCCGGAAGAAATCGTGATGACGGAAAACACCACGATCGGCATAAACATCGTGGCCAACGGCATCGACTGGAAACCGGGCGACAACGTACTGCTCACCACGCACGAGCACCCGGGCAACCGGTTGACCTGGTACAACCTGACCGGACGATACGACGTGGAACTCCGATTCGCACCGATGTATAACGACCTGGGCAGAACGCTCGAAGAGATGGACAAGCTGATCGACGACCGCACGCGGCTGGTCAGCGTCAGCCACGTCTCAAGACGCACCGGACTGCGCCTGCCGGGACGGGAGCTTTGCGATCTGGCCCACGGGAAAGACACGCCTGTCCTCTATGACGGCGCGCAGTCCTTCGGCGCCATCCCCATCGACGTCCGGGCGCTGGACTGCGATTTCTACAGCTTCTGCGGGCACAAGTACACCATGGCGCCGCAGGGGACCGGCGGGCTATTCATCAGGAAGGATCGGATCGATTGGCTCAAGCCGAGCTGGATCGGGTCCCATTCGCAGAAATCCTTCGACCAGGAAGGCAACATGGACCTGCACGACGAGGCCAGACGGTTCGAGTTCGCCACGCGGAGCGTGCCTGACCAGGCCGGTTTCGGCAAGGCCCTGGACATTTGGGACGGGCTGGGCTGGGATGCGGTTTTTGCGGGTATCTCAGACTACACGGACCGGATGAAGGCCGCGTTACAGGAGATTCCGGGTCTGGTGCTGGAAACGCCGCCCACCTACGACGATTCGTCCGGGATCGTCACTTTCCACGTACCCGGACTGGAAGCCGGCCCCTTGTCGGAAAGTCTGCAGAAGCATGAGAAGGTGCTGGTCTCGCCGCTGGAATTCGCCGCGGAGAGTACGCGGGTTTCGAGCCATGTGTTCAACTCGGAAGAAGACCTTGAGAGGCTGACTTCGGGGATTCGGAGAGTGCAGCGTGAGGGGCTGGATGCTACTGGCTGATCACTCGGCTACCGAAACCAGTCGTAGTTGAGTCCCAGCGAACGATCTTCAAGTGGCAGGTCGACCCGCACGCCGCCCCTTGCCGAGGAGAGCTTCAAGGCGACTTCCACCTCCAAAGCCATGGCCACCCTGCGCCCCGAATTCTTCGGTTCGTCCAACCGCCCGGCCAGGCATTCCATCACGTCGTTCAACGAATAAACCCCACCGTAGGGAGGCACGAACTGGGGACCCGGCCAGGGCACCTCTATCCTGTACTGCCGTCCCTCCACGACCCTTTCTTCCCACTGCTGCCACGCCGTCAGGAAATCAAAGACGAGTTCGCCCTTGCTGCCGCACAGACGCACACCGGGCGCCCCCTTGCGGAAATGCACGACGAGACCGCTCTCGGTGACCATCATGCCCTGACCCGCAAACTCGTCGCTTCCCGACTCCTGACGCGGCTGGTCGCCCGTTCCGATCACCCAGGCGGGCGCGCTGTCCAGAAAGTAGGACCAGTTCTGGTGTTGGGCGAACGGACCATGGGACTCTATGGAAACCAGGTCTCCGATCGCGCCATCGCCTATCAACTGCCTGGCCCGGGCAAATGATGGATGGGTGGTGGTGATCGCACCGCAACTCAAGGGGACCCCCGCGGCCTCACAGGTACTCACCATGCGGTCCGCTTCTTCCAGCGTATGAGCCATTGGTTTTTCCGTGAAAATGCCTTTCGCGCCGTGATGGACGGCCAGACACGTCAGATCCGCGCGGTGTTTTGTGTTCGTAGCGACGGCGACGATATCCGGCCTTTCCATCGCCAGTAAGTCTCCCGCGTCGTCATAGAGAGCAACCACGCCATACCGTTCCCGAAAGGCACGGAGCCGCTTGACATCCCGATCCGCGGCCGCGACCAGGTCAATCTCCGGACGGTCCCACAGCGCCTCGGCGTAGGATGAAGGCAGACCTTCCGTGCCCGGATCTTCGTGGTAAAGAAACCGACGGTGTATATCCAGTTCAGGCGTGGGACGATCGATGTCATCCACGTCCCACACGCCGGTTCTTTCCGCAAGATCGTACAACATGCCCATCCAACCCAGTCCGATGATTGCTCCCCGGTATTCCGCCACGTGTTTTCTCCTTGGACTTGGAACCGATTATGCGCTGTGAGCGTATGCTGCTGATCTAAGCACAATAGAACATGTTGTAATGTTTTAATTACACAACACAACATATTGTAATACTGACGTTTTTATTGCCGTTTTCTATAGATATCACGCAGATATTTACATCTTTTAGCTAGAGTAGGCGAAATCTATAAAATTTAATGCCTATTATAGACCAGGTTATGCCGTTTTGGTCCGATTACTCGGTTATTCCTGATCACTCCAGGGAAGCGGTACATCCAGGCGCACGCTCATTTCCTGCACAGTACGCTGTTCGATCTCGCCGAATCGGATTCCATGTTCCCGGTGCAGAGCCATGCGTTCTTCTTCTATCGCACCCGGCAGCAAAGTCTCGTCGTATCCCGGCATGGGCTCGTAAGTTTCCCTCACGTCCTTTACGAACCGATCGACTTCCTTCCGATAGTCTCCTTCTGGAATCACCGTTTCGATGTGTATGGCCAGGACCATGCCGCCATGATTCGCTCCAGGCCACCGAGCCTGTACGTCGTCGGCCTCCGGCAACGCGGCGCCGGCCAGCGCGCATCCCAGGACCGTGGCTACCGCTCCGTATCCGATACTCTTGAAGAAAGCGGCCGGGATGCGGGACAGGAGATCGTCGAATTCGGGTGAATGCTGGTAGTCGGCAAGGATACGTGTAGCCACGTCCTGCACAATCGGAGGCTCTTCGCCCGCCGGAATGCCGAAGCAGAGCGGTGGATTGCCGAAGTAACCGATCTGTGGCTTCGGATCCTGACCTCGCGCATCTCCCATGTTACGGTATCCCTGGACCGAGAATCCGATACAGCCCGACTCCATGCATATGCGGGTATAATGGCCAGCCGATCCGTAGTGCCCGATATGACGGACCAGACCCATGCCCAGGCCGGTTTCACGGGCTTTTTTGATGGCGACTTCCGTCGCTTCCACCATGGGCCAGTACCCTAGCGTGCCATCGCCGTCCACGATTACGGAAGTAGGGGATTCGCCGATGACCTGCACGTTGGGGCTGGCGTTGAACTGTCCCTCCGTGAAACCACGCGTATATCCCGATGCCGCCCGCACGCCGTGACTGCGCACCCCCCTCATGTCGGAGTTCACCAGCAGGCGGCTGATGATCGAGGCATGGTGGTTGGACAGGCCAACTTTCTCGAAACAGGCCGTCGTGAAAGAAAACAGGGACGATTCATCAACATGAATGAAAGCTTCCGGCGGTCGATTCATTGCTTGTTCCCCTGAGTGTTGTTACGGAGATTAATCGGATGTGGTAGATATGATGATAGGCCTGGATCAGGATCGGGTTCCGGTTCAGACCACCATGGGCGTCTGCAGTACGGTCAGTCCCATGTCGATATACTTCTCTCGTTCCGAAGGGTCCTGCAGCGCCAGGCTGACGGCGGTCGAAGTGCCTTCCATTTCGCGTGCGACGTGGCGGACGCACTCTTCCACCGTCCGGAAGGGCGGCCGGTGGTATCGTTCGATGTCGAACATAAGGTCGTTGGGTCCGAAGGTGAGGACGTCCACGCCGTCCAGGGCCAGTTGCCGGCAGTTGATGACGGCTTCGACCGATTCGAGTTGCAGCCACAGCACGCCGGTGTCGTTCCACCAGGCCGCGTATTCGAGGCGGCCGGATCGATCACGAATGCCGTGGCGCGCGCTTCCCCCCCAGCTTCTTCCGCCGAACTGCGGGTAATAGAAGAACTGGACCGCCTCTCGCACGGTGGCTTCTTCCTTGACTTCGGGAACCAGAATCCCCGCAGGGCCGAGATCCAGGTAATTCCCGATCAGGTAGGTGTGCCTTGTGTGCTTTATCCGCAGGATCACCGGCACGCCCAACGCATCGGCAGAGGCGCAGAAAGAAACGATCCGGTCCTCGCACTGGGGACCATGCTGACAGTCGATATTGAAGAAATCGATCTCGCCCCGCTCGAGAAACCGCGCCAATTCATCCTTTCCGGAATCCATGGATACACCCAGGCCGTTCACGATTCCACCGCTTCGTATGCGATGTTTCAATGAAGATGGCTCGACCATGCCGGAACGCTCCCTTCCTTTAACCTATCAGCTAGTCTAACATGATAACTTTACACATTACAACCTGGTCAGTACGCGAAGTTGAACCGGGGTATCTACCCGAATCACCCCATCGGGATGGCGCCGCATGGTTCTTTCGAGCAGACGGCGGTCCGCGACGGGAATGTGCGCCTTGTCCCACCACCTGGCCCTGAACTGATCGAACAACGCAAGGCTGTCGAGATAATGCCTGAATTCGAACTCCGTTTGCAGGTTCGTAACGAGTTTGCGGCCTTCAACCGCCTCCGCCACCACGCGGTCCGCGAAATGAAAGTCGACGTATTCCCTGGCCAGCGTGGCCACAAGTTTTGCTTCATCCTCCACCACGCAGTACACCTGCTGCCTCGCGTGACGGCGTTTACCCAGGCTCACCGGGAAATAAGGACGTATATCCACCATCCGGCCACCAGGCTTCAACACACGACATGCTTCGTGAAGGGCATGCCCCATGCCCTCTTGTCGCACTCATCACAAAGACCACGAGAACAGGGCAAGGTCGAAACTCCGGTCCTGGAAGGGCAGAAGGGACGCGTCGGCCACGGCGAACCTCGCGATGCCGTCCAACCGCTTCCGGGCATGGGCGCGGCGAACGTCTTCCCCGGCCATGTCGACGCCAAAGATTGATTCAACCCATCCGCTGATTCGGTTCGACAGGCGGCCGTCGCCGCAACCGATGTCCAGAACGCGGGCACCGGCAAACGGCACGTGCCGGCGGAAGGCTCGCACTTCCCGCCGTTCCGGATCGACTCTTACTCCTCTCATGTATTGCTCCCACTACGATGTTATGAGGCCAGGCAGGGCTGTGAGGCCAGGCAGGGCTGTGAGGCCAGGCCGTGTTATGAGGACAGGCCGTCCACCTCTTCTATCTCGACCCAGCCGCCGGTCTCCTTCGATCGTTCAATGGCCAGTCCCGTGAGATAAAGCTGCGCGGCCATCCTGGCGTCGGTGCGGTTCGGCGTGCCCTTTTCCACTGCTGACAGGAACTCGGCGACGCTCTCCGCCTCGCCGGGCCATCCGCCCACCACGGGCAGCGCGGGCTGTACTTGGATCTCTTCACCCTCTGTATCGGACTTGCTGCGCACTCGTATCGTATTGCGGAAATAATCGACGAGGAGATCGCCTTCGTCGCCGGCCACCTCGATCGTGGTCTCCAGGGTGTCTACCGAGTCGATGTTCAGGTGAATCGTGCCCCAGAGGCCGTCATAATCGAAATGCACCAGGCTGTGGAACTGGCGACGGCCGGGCTGACCGTGGCCGTCCATGACGAGCACGCGGCCGGGCGACCGCCCGATGATGCTGTTCAGCCCGTCCACGTACCAGGGCCCGAGGTGGTGGGCGAGGCAAAGGTCCGGTCCGCCGAATCCCGCCCAGTCGCTCCGCAGTTTCAGATGGACCGTTTGCGGAACTCCGATCGCTCCCTGCCGCAATAATCCGGCGGCACGATGGACGACCGTGGCGAAACCGATTTCGAGGTCGCCGTGCGTAACCTGGTCGGCGGTCACCAGCCGCTTCAGCATCTCGCGTATGCCTTCAGGACTGCCGGCTAGCGGCGGTTCGTAGTAAGCGGCGACGCCGGCATCGAGGACGGCGTCCATGGCGGTGTCGTGTATACGGTCGGGTATGGCCAACATGACGGCATCGAGTTCGGGGCCGTTCAGCAGCGCCTCAAACCCGCCAAATACCTCTACGTCCGGCCCCAGCTCCTCTCTAATTCGTTCCTGTGAACTCTCGCTGAACGCCGCGGCGGACACGATCCGGACCCGGTCGTGCTGCCGGAGCGCGGGCACGAAGGCCAGTCTGGTCCAACCCCCATATCCGATCAGGCCGACTCGTATGTTGGACATGATACGCCTTTCCCGTCGTAAATCTCACTCGATGATTAAGACTTCGCCATCACAAAGCGCTTTGAACAATATCTTGTTTTCAAGATAGTACGCGATAGTTTTACTAATCAACTCGGACTCATAATGATCTGATTTATAATGAGGTGCTATGCAGAAATCGATCAGGGACAGTCCTTCCCAGATTACATCGCTTTCATATCCCT
>CAZZNP010000039.1:0-12192 GCA_964655785.1 uncultured Gemmatimonadota bacterium | reverse complement strand
ATGCAGAAATCGATCAGGGACAGTCCTTCCCAGATTACATCGCTTTCATATCCCTCTGGCACGGACTGCGGATCATCGACAAGATCTATGCCTCGTAGTGTAGGCGCCAATACACAGGCACCGGCGCTATATCCCGCGTAAAGTGGGGCGTCGCTGTGTCTATTTGCGAGCAGGAACCGGTCAAACCCGCTCTGACTCATTGCTCTTCTCAACACAAACGTATTTCCGCCAGTCGCCCATATCAGACCAAAGCCAGACAGCTTTTCTGTTAAGCGCTCCGGATTCCCAAAGTATGGACGCAGATCAAATGCCTCGGGCTCCATACCAATTTCGGATAAATCGCTTAATTCGCGATCTACAGTCGACTGCTTCGTCTTCAAATCGTCAGAGAAATCGAGTGCGTTGAAAATGACAGCCGTTCCTTTATTATCCGGGGCCATTGAGACCAGTTTGTCAGTCTCATTGCCCAATCGATAAGAGGACAGATACAACTTCATCGACGCTTCTCTCAGGCTGATCGGTATCTCTCTGGATACCTCTTTGGGTCACGGTATATTACGAGTATGAAAACTGCCTGGGGTAGGTAAGGCAAGGACTAAGTATTTCGGATTTAATCGAGTTCCAGCAAAGTACATGAGCAGTGCTTTGAATTTAACTTACCTCTGACGCGTTTTTGTCTAATTTGAATGACACGTTTCTGTTTTACTCGTTTGACGCGTTACTGTTTTACTCGTTTGACGCGTTACTGTTAAATTCGAAGGCAGGACTGCAGGAGCATTCATTTGATCCGTTTCAGATCGATGGTATTCCTGACGCTGATACTTACGGCGGACCAGGCAATAGCCCAGGTCAACATCGAGGCCCTGCGGAGCGATGCGGGTTCCACCGGATTATCGGGCGCCCTGGCCCTGAACCTCGAAATGCATACGGGGAACACCGATCTCCAGGAGATCGGACTGGAAGGACGCCTGGATTTCGATCACGCCCGGGCGAACACCTTCCTATTGGCACGAAACGATTTCGGGTGGGAACAGGGAGAGCGTTTTGCCGATGAAGGGCTGATCCATCTCAGACAGCACTATCCGTTGCATGGGCGGATCGGTCTCGAAGCCTTCACCCAGTACAACTATGATACGACCTATCGCCTCGACGCCCGCGTTCTGGCCGGTGGGGGACTGCGTTTCCACCTATATGGATCCGATGCGTTCCAGCTTTTGGAAGGCGCCTCCGCGTTTCTTGAACACGAACGCCTGAGCGAGCTGCCGGAGAGCGACGATCACCCCGGTAAGTCGACCGTAGTCCGCTGGAGCCATTACCTGTCGTCCCGAATCGCTGTCAATGACCGGATCGGATCCTCGTGCACCGTCTATTTCCAGCCCCTGTGGAACGCGATCGGCGACACCAGGATCCTCGGTGAACTCAATCTCGAAATCGACCTGGCGGGGCCGCTCGTACTGACCCTGAACTTCGTCACGCGCTACGACAGCCGCCCGCCGGAAGACGTAAGCAAGCTGGATACCGTTCTGGAGAACGGACTGGCCGTCACGTTTTGAAGCGGACTGGCCGGAGAGTTTCGAAGCGGACTGGCCGGAAAATCTTTACATGAAATACCAGGGAAGTGACTGATGCTGAGCCGGCTCCACCAAGTGACCATGGCCGTGCCGGACCTGGCACCCTGTATCGACTTCTACGGCGGAGTTCTGAGACTGCCGGACTCCGGCGGCGGTGTTGACGATCTCCGGCATCCTTTTGGAATGTACCGGATCGGGCCGGCGGATCTCATTCTCCTGGAGGATAGCTCAGCCGTACCCTATGCGCAACTGGCGGGAATGGTCCGCACCGAGGTCGATCATTTTGCGCTATACGTGGATGATGTGGACATGGCGTTCGAAGTCCTGCAAGGAAGGGGGGTTTCGTTTAGGGACGAACCCCACACCACGGAATTGGGGCATCGGAACATGCAGCGGTCCCTGGTATCCTTTGAGGATCCATTTGGCTTCACGTTGCAGTTGTCCCAGGCGGTCGACCCCCGTCCCGGGCTCGCGCCGAGAATCGAAGCCAAGCAGGCCATGGCCGGCGAGGCTGCAGGGGCCGGTGAGATTGCCATGGCCGGTGAGATTGCCGGGGCCAACGGTTTCGGTGGTATCGACCACGTATCTACCTATTGTTCCGATTTCAAAGCCAACCGCACCTTGTACAGGGACATCCTCGGTTTCGACGAGTTCTTCTACAGCACGTCGCGGGAGGAAGGCGCGGAGGTTGGAACTGGATTCGAACAAGGTGCGTTCGCAGCCGGCGGTACGGACATCGAGCTGGCGTCGGACGATGAGTGGCAGCATCTTGTACCTGGGCCCGTTCGCGGGCTGGGATTTCAAGTAGGTCAGATCGAACGGGTACGCGGGTCTCTGCAAGCCCACGGCATATCCTTCGAAGATCAGCCCCTTTACGGTGCGCCAGACCTTACCGGACGATCCAGCCTGGCGTTCGACAGTCCGGACGGTATGCGATTGCAGATCGTGGAATGAGTTGACGGTTATTGCTAACAAGCGCGAATGACGAAGATCAGGTCAAGATGTGCCACAGATGAAGAGGAGTACGCAAACATGGCATCCAATAGCCGGCTCAAGGAAGACTTCGACCGCGACGGATTCGTGCTGGCAGAGGGTTTTCTGTCTGCCGGCGAAGCGGCCGAAATCAACAGCAACATTAAGCGATTCATCGACGAAGTGCTGCCGACGGCGCCGGATACGACGGCCTTTTACGAGGACAGGGACGACCCCGCGTCGATCAAGCGCCTGCAGAACATGGCCGAACTGGACCCGTACTTCGATGAGTTGTTTCAGGCGGACCGGTTCACCAGTCTGGCGAGTTTCCTGCTGGCGGACGACGTGGTGCCGAAGAACCCCCAGTGGTTCAACAAGCCGGTCCGGGTAGGCGCGGTCACGCCGCCCCACCAGGACGGCTTCTACTTCATGCTGGAACCCAACGAGGCCGTCACGCTTTGGATCGCGCTGGACGACATCGACGAGGAAAACGGCTGCATGCGCTACGTCCGTGGATCGCACAGGCGAGGCATGCGGCCCCACCGTGCTTCGAACATCCTCGGGTTTTCACAGGGACTGTCGGATTTCTCGGACGAGGATCTGGAGCAGGAAGTGGCCATGCGCGCGAAGCCCGGCGATGTTTTTGCCCATCACAGCATGATCATTCACCGGGCGGACGCCAATGAGTCCGATCGCCGGCGCGCGGCCCTGGGCCTGGTATTCTTTGCGGCCCGGGCCCGGAAGGACGAGGAAAAGGCCGAGCGCTACAGAAAGGAACTCTTCGCGAGGTGGGAGCGGGAAGGCAAGATCTAGCATCCTGCCTTTAGCTCTTACCGTAGCGGAAGTCAGGAAACCCAACCGCCGTATCCCGCCGGTCAGCCCTGCCGTTCCTGCTCGCGGTCCTCCGCGAGTTGCACGCCCCAGAGGTGCATGGTATTGACCGGCTTGCCCTGAAGTTTCAGATAGTAGAACAACTGGCCCTTGTGCTGGGCGAGATGCTGCACCATCTCCATCATGCGATGGCCGAGTACGGGAGAGGTCGGGTCCCACGGCGCCGGAGCGGGTTCGTTCTGCATTCTGTCCTCACCTGCCAGCTTGAGCATTTCGAATGCCAGGTCCCGGTCCGCCGCGAGCTTTTCTTTTGCTTCCGCCACCGAGGCGACGGAGGGGAATGATTCGGCCGGAGGCAGCATGTCACCCGGTCCCATGTCGTCCATGTTGACGCCTTCAGGTAGCCCGAAGTCGCCGGTCACGAATCCCTTGATCCCCATTCCGCAGGCTTCGGCCACATGATAAAGCAGCTGGCCCGTCGTCATCCAGTTGTCGCCCGAAGACGGATTCCAGTCGAGGTCTCCTTCCTCGACCAGATCCATCAATCCATCCGCGGCGTGATAGGTGTATTTCATTTCATGGGTCAGTATGTCGGTCCAGTTCATGCCTGCTTCCTTTCACTGCGTCTC
Organism: uncultured Gemmatimonadota bacterium; assembly: GCA_964655785.1. Lineage (GTDB taxonomy): Bacteria > JAAXHH01 > JAAXHH01 > JAAXHH01 > JAAXHH01 > JAAXHH01. The sequence continues at coordinate 8,189 of CAZZNP010000039.1, read as the reverse complement.
TGCGCCTTGATACGTTAATCGTTCTCGCCGGAACTACCTTCCCAGGATCCCTCATTCAGTTCCACGAGCATGATATAGTTTCCGCAGGTATCCTCGAATATGGCCTGGATGCCGAAATCCTGTTCCGTCGGATCCTCCTTGAATTTCACCCCCAGTTTCTTCAATCGTTCGTGTTCGGAAGCGATATCGTCCACGGAAAATACGATTGAGGGTAAACCGGATTCATAGAGCGCCTTGTGATACACCCGGGCAAACTCGGTGCCCTTCGGTTCGAGCAAAAGCGAGGTGCCTTCCGGTTCTTCAGGAGAAGCCACGATGGCGAGGCTGGCATCGGGCACATACATCACTTCCTTGAAACCCAGGATCTTCGTGTAGAACTCGTGCGCCTCAAGGGGATCGTTGACGAAGATGCCCGTCATTTCGATACGCATTGCATTCCTCCTCCGATCTGCATCGCCTGCTAAGGTACAAGCCTGGAAAACCAGCTTAAAATACGTATGGGCCAGCCTGGACGCCACTGATTTCGGCCCGCACCGATAGCCTGGTACCGGCACCCGTGATGTTGACACGCACATGTCCCGTGCCTACATTACCGATGGTTGTTCCGGACTACGCAACAAGGCAACTTGCACAGTCATGGAAGGAGAGATCATGGGCAGGGTAAAGGTGCTGGTGGGCACCAAAAAAGGGGCGTTCATCCTTTCGGCGGACGGCGCGCGAAAGGACTGGCAGATCGACGGACCGCATTTCGGAGGTTGGGAGGTCTACCATATAAAAGGATCCGCGGTCAATCCCGATCGCCTGTACGCGTCCCAGGCCACCGGCTGGTTCGGGCAATTGGTCCAGAGATCGGACGACGGTGGCGAAAGCTGGAACCCGGTGAGCAACGAATTCACCTTCGAGGGCGAAGTGGGCACCCACCTCGATTTCGACGACACCCCGCGTCCCTGGGAGTTCAAGCGGGTCTGGCATCTCGAACCCTCGCTCTCCGACCCGGATACGGTATACGCGGGCGTCGAGGATGCCGCGCTCTTCCGGTCGACGGACGGCGGCGGGTCCTGGCACGAACTGGCTGGTCTCAGAAACCACCCGTCGGGCTCGGGCTGGCATCCCGGCGCGGGCGGCCTTTGCCTGCACACCATCCTCCTGGACCCGGGCGACCCGGACCGGGTGATTGTCGCTATTTCCGTGGCCGGAGCGTTCCGGTCCCTGGACGGCGGCGTAACCTGGCAACCGATCAACCGGGGCCTTCATTCGGACTACATGCCCGAACCCGAAGGCGAAGTGGGACACTGCGTCCATCGTCTGGCCATGCATCCAACCCGTCCGCACCTGCTGTTCATGCAGAGCCACCGGAACATCATGCGAAGCGACGACGGAGGGGATGCCTGGGTGAATGTAAGCGGCAACCTGCCCAGTGATTTCGGTTTTCCGATCAGCGTGCACGCCCACGAACCCGAGACGGTCTACGTGGTCCCGATGAAAGGTGACTCGGAGCATTACCCGGATGAAGGCCACCTGCGCGTCTACCGCAGCCGGACCGGCGGAAACGACTGGGAACCGCTGTCCTCGGGGCTGCCGCAGAAAGACTGCTATGTCAATGTCCTCCGGGACGCCATGGACGTGGATACGCTCGATGACTGCGGGATCTACTTCGGGACTTCGGGAGGAGCGGTCTACGTATCCCCCGACGGAGGCGACCAATGGACGCCCATTGTGCAGAACCTTCCGCCGGTGATGTCCGTCGAAGTCCAGACGCTGCCATGATACGTGTCGTTTTGCCTTATCATCTTCGGAACCTGGCGGGATGCCGGGACAAGGAAATCCTCCTGCAGGTCGCTGACGGGATCGTTACTCAGCGCTCGATCCTGGACGCCCTTGAAGCGCGTTTCCCCCAGCTCGGCGGAACGGTCAGAGACTACGAATCGGGCAGCCGGCGGCCTCTCGTAAGATTCTTCGGCTGCGGACGCGACCTCTCCCTCGAATCGCCCGACGCTCCGGTGCCCGACACCATCGCGCGGGGAGAGGAGCCCTACCGGATCGTGGGTTCGGTGGCGGGTGGGTAGCTGATTCATAGATTGTGGCGCTTACCCCCGGCAGATAGCGGGTCCTCATTTCAACAGTTCCGCGATCTCGTCGTGTCCGGCTTTCTGTGCCCGGGCCAGGGGTGTCGCCCACTCTGCGGCGCCGCCCCGGGGATCCGCTCCCCGCTCCAGCAGGAAGGCCGCCAGGTCCCTGTGTCCCCAGCGCGCGGCCCATCCCAGCGGCGTGGAACACCATTCGTCATCTATGGCCTCGATGGCGGCGCCCCGGTCCAGCAACAGGGCGGATTTCTCCACGTCGCCAATCGCCGCCAGCTTGTGCAGGTAGGTCACACCGTGCCAGTTCGCATTGTTCGGATCGGCGCCGTGATCGAAGAACAGGTTCAGCATGTCGAGGACGTCTTCGTGGAGACTCATGCTGGCGCCGTTCAGATTCCAGCCTTTCTTCCGGCGGAACGCGTAGCCCATGTAGTTGTTGGCGTACCAGGGCCGGTTCAGTTCGGCGCCTGCACGGATCAGCATTTCGATGATCTCCCTGCTGGCGAAACCGGCCGCCATGCACAGCACCCCGTAGTCCCCTCCGAAATTGGCCAGACCGGGGTCCGCGCCAAGGAGTTCCCCTACCACGGGTATATTGTCCAGCAATACGTACATGCTGATTTCCGCCGTAGCGCCATGACGATACAGCAGGTTGATCATTTCCGTGTTATTCTTGCCCAGGGCCTGCGTCAGTGGATTCCCACTGGATTCCACCTGGGCATTCGGGTCGGCGCCATGATCCAGGAGCAGCTTCGCCGTATCCAGGTGATTGCCCGCCACGGCTTCGTATAATGCGTGTCCACGGGGCGCGTTGCGTTCTGGGGCATTGGGGTCCGCCCCATGGTCGAGCAGAAGCTGCACGATTTCCGTATTTCCGTGGCAAGCCGCGCTGAAGAGCGGAGAATACCCGCAGGTATCCTGATCGGAGGCTGAATTCCGATCCCGGGAGAGCAGCTCCCTTACGCGCCGAATGTCTCCCAGGAGGCAGGCGACCGTCATGCTGTAATTCGCTCCCCTGGCAATCAGGTATCCGGTCAGGAGCGGATTGGCCAGCCCGTGTCTTTTTCTCGCGTGAAACACGGCCAGGTGCAGGGGCTTGCATCCATCCCACCGGACGGGATCGGGTTCCGCGCCCCGGTCCAGGAGCAGCCCGGCCATATCCAGGTTGAACGCTTCAACGGCCACGTGCAGCGGGCGGGTGCCCCTTTCATCGCCTGCGTTTACCAGTTCCGGGGATCCATCGAAAAACGCCCGCGCGTCTTCCAGGTCGCCCTGCCGGACCACCTCGCAGGCGCGCTCGCCCACCGGGACCGTGTCGTAACGGGAAGCAACGGCCTCCGTCAGAAGCCCGGCGATTTCGTCGTAACCGCGGTCCCTTGCCCGCTCCAGGGGAGTGACGTGGTATTCCAGCCCCGAGTCCTTCGAGGGATTCGCACCGTGTTCGAGCAACCGGCGCACCACTTCCGTGTGCCCTTCCCTGGCCGCGAAGTGCAGCGGCTGGTAGTAGGCCCAGTTACAGTTGGCCAGCCCGGAATCTTCTTTCAGCAATTGCTCCACGCGAGCCAGGTCGCCCTCCGCGGAGGCCAGCAGCATGTCCCACACTTTGTCCGGCTGGCCATCCATGAAATGTCCCTGCTCATTCGAAAAATCGGGGCGTATCCATTTCATAACGCGGTCTCCGAAGGTATGGTCTGATGACGGCGCGAAATCATCGAGGTCTTCTGACAACACGCGGAGCAGTTGCGGCTTCAGCTTGCCCCTCGCTTCGTACAGCCTCTTGCGCACCGTTCCCGGTTTTAAGTCCATGAATCGCGCGATTTCAGCCGCCGAATAGTCTCCAATATATCGCAGTAACGTCACTTCTCTCAATGTTTCCGGCAATGCCGAGACCGCCTTACGTACCTTCTCACCGATGTCTCTACGCGCGACCCTGTCCAGCGGGTCTTCGCGCTCCGCCTCCAGGTCATCCTTCATGGGTACATGACTGATATGCCTGCTTCTATTGAACCGGTAACACTGCCACTGAATGATTCGTCTGAGCCAGGCCGGAAACGAATCGGGTTCACGCAGCGACCGGATGTTCTGCCAGGCCGCTATGAACCCTTCCTGCGTGGCGTCCTCGGCCAAGTGACGTTCTCCCAGGATACTCAGCGCGTATCCGAAGGCCATGTCCTGGTAGTGAACCACCAGCTTCCCGAAAGCGAAGCGGCGATTCGAATCGGGAACCTTTGAATCCGCGGAAGTCTGTATATACTGTTTGAGATCGTGGGTCATCGGCGGTTAAAGGATTGGCAACATATGCATTGGTCTGTCCTTCCTTTCCTGATACATTAGTGCCGATTGCTGGGGCTGGCGTTACAAAATAAAGAAAGGAGATGTGCGGTGGGTAAACTGAAAGTGAACGCGCTACGGGTCTTCGTCCCGTCCAAGGACCATGAGGTATCGACACGGTTTTACGAGGACCTCGGATTCGAAACCGTCTGGTCGGGGCACGAGGTAAGTGAGATGCGGATCGATGGATTCAGCTTTTTTCTTCAGAACTACTATCAGCAGGAATGGGCGGAAAATTTCATGCTTCAGTTGAAGGTCTCGGATCTCGACGCGTGGTGGCGTCACATCGAGGGAAAGGACCTCGTGGCACGTTACGAAGGCGTCCGGGCTGCGGCCCCGAAAGATTACCCGTGGGGGCTTCGCGAGATCCATCTGATCGACCCGGCGGGCGTGCTTTGGCACATCGCCCAGGATCCGGACTGACCTTCGCACGACGCCAGGTGATCAGGATCCGGACTGACCCTCCAACGACGCCAGGCGATCATGTTCCGCCTGAGCCGCACACAATACCCAGGATCCGACTGATCCGCGCACTTCGCCAGATGATCATGTTCCGCCTGACTTCGCACGACGACCGTTGATCATGTTCCTCCTGAGCCATAGTCCGCTAGCAGATACTGCACGGCCAGGTTCGTAAAATCGCCCCACCGGCCTGCGAATTCCCGGATTTGATCCTCGGGCAACCGCTCTCCATCGTAGTAATGCCGTTCGATGGAGCGCTTGACCGCCAGGTCGCCTGCCGCTATGACGTTACCCCGGCCGAGGCAACGCGCGAGGAACCAGTCCGCCGTCCACCGCCCGATGCCTACCAGGGCCGTCAGTTCCCGTTGAACGGAAGCGTCGTCTTTCTCCGCCAGTCCGGCCAGGTCGATTTCACCGGAACAGACCGTCCTGGCCAGGTTGAGAATATACCGTTCCTTCTGCCGCGAGAACTGCAGCGGTATCAGATCGCCCGTGTTCAATTCCGCAAGCCTTTCGGGCGTCGGGAAGGCATAATACGTCTCGCCATCAAACTGCCGGGTTTCGCCGTACTCGGCCACCAGCCTGCCCCGTACCGTGTAAGCGAATCCCAGATTGATCTGCTGTGCCGTGATGGAAGAGACGATCATCTCAAAGGGATCGACCTGCAGGTTGGGCCGCAGGCCATGATGACGCTCGACCGAAGAGGTCAGGACCGGATCTTGCAATGCAAAATCGTAGAACGCCTGCAACGGGAAACCCAGACCGAGGACCTTCCCGGGCGAATCGAGCGCAACGGCGGAAACCGATTGGTCCGGCTCGCTTGCCCGATCCCCGGACTTTACTTCCATCTCGATCCGACCATCCGCCTGGTACAACGAGATCAGGTACAATCCCTTCGGAATACGCACCAACTTGCTGAAGACACCCTCCTCGAACCGGTTGGCCAGATCGCTGCCGTACCGCCGGTACCGGTCGAGCGTGGCCTCGAAGTCGATGATCGTGTCTCTGTCCGCTACGGTAAAAACCACGGCTACGATTCCAGGGGCTTCCACAATCCGACGAAGGTGCCCTCGTTGTCTGCTATCCACGCAAAGTAGCCCATGCCCGGAACTTCGGTGGGCGGCACGATGCCCGCTCCGCCCAGTTCCTCGGCCTTCGCGATGTATGCGTCCAGGTCGTCGACCTGCACATAGACCAGCGTGTAGTTGTGCGGCTCGTGGCCGAGGGCCGATATGTGCCCGCTGATCCCCGAATCGTCTTCGGGTACGACCATGGAGGCATGCTCGTGAGATTCCATCTTCCATCCGAACAGATCGGCATAGAAGGCATGGGTCGTCTCGCGGTTCTTGCAACCTATTTCGAAATGCACGACGGGGTTCGACATGGTGCTTCCTTTCGCCTGCGGTACATGGTGAAACAATCGCGACACGCACTGTGCGTTCGCTGGAATGTAACCTACTTCTTGTACTTGTCGTTGAGTCCGCGCCCGGCGAGGATCATGGGTATGATCTTCTCAAGACGCTTCAGCCGGGTTACCGCCCTTTTGGCATCGGCGATGTAATCGGCATACTCACGCCGGCGCCCGGTCGTCAGCGCATTGAACCGCTCGCTGGCGTTTCGGTCGTCCTTCAGGGCGTTGGCCAGTTCATCGGGAATCTCCACCGGCCTGTTCCGCTGTGCCTTGATCGTTTTTCCCTGCCGCTGATTCTCGATGGCCTCTTCCACGTAGGCGTGCAGGAGAGGTTCGTCGATCTCCTCGACGGACTGGAACCGCCACTGCCGCATGGCCCTGGTCTTGCCTTCCTGCGCATTGACCAGGACGCCCTGTTCGTCACGGAGCAGCGCCCCCTGGAAGAACCAGACGGCCACGAATTCCTTGAACGCCCCGATACTCGCCACGTTTTTTCCGCCATGGGTATAGCAGGGGATGCCCCACTTGACAGTCTCTTCGACCCCGCATTCGTTCAGGATGGCACGCAATTTCGCCAGCAACGGCCGCCATGCCTCGTGTCCGTCCAGGTAATCTTCAACTGTTTTGAACCGTTGCACCCTCGCTCCTTTCTAATGACCCCACGCAATGCGCACGAATCCAAGGCATGGTGAGCTACTATCAGACATTGGTCGGGCGTGCCATGGGTTGTAGGTCATTCAAGGCGTTCCCAAACAAGTTGAGCCGTCCGGAAATGGCGGCCTCCACGTCCATGTCGTATACCTGGGCGACGGTCGTTACGATGGGCCGGATCTGTTTTTCGATATAATGGCCGTAATCTATCGGGGAGGTAAGCCGGCTCTCCGGCTGCGGTCCGTCCCGGGTGATTACATAGCGAATGACGCCCGTCGGGTTTTCCAGGAGCCGGGCCGCCTTCACGTGGGGTGGAACCGAACGGGTATAGGACTCGACGGGCTTCCGCAGGTTCTTCCGGTACACGAGCAGGTCGTCCCGGCGGCCGTTCTGCACCGACTGGACCCAACTGAAGATCTCTGCTTCGATTTCGGCGCCGGGGACCTCGTGGAAAACCCGGTCCAGCAGGACGGCCTGGAGTTGGTGTGCCAGGTCGGTCCAGTCCCTTCGAACGGCCTCCATGCCTACGATTTCCACGCGGTCGCCCCCGGGTCCTCGCCGAAGCCCCGCGTATCCCTTGGCCCGGCCTCGTTCGCTGTCACCTCGCATGGACGGCAGCAGGAACCGGTGGTAGCGTTTCTCCAGTTCAAGTTCGAGAAAGGAAGTTACTCCGTACTTTTCCCGCACATGAGCGGCCAACCGTGCGTTGATCCGGTTACAAACATCCTGTCCGGGGTTCTCGGCCTGGTCTGGATCTTCCTGATCAGCCATGTTGAGGTCCACAAATACCGAATCAGTGTCCCCGTAGAGCACTTCGTACCCTTCCCGCTCAAATTCATCGCGGCACCACTTCAGGATATAGTGGCCGAATTCCGTGATCGCGCCGGCCAGTTGGGGCGCAGCGAAGCGGCAGGAAGCCGAGGCCAGTACGCCATAAAATGAATTCATGACGATCTTGTAGGTGAACGAGGCAAGTTCGTCCCCGCTTTTCCGGGCCTCGTCGCGCCGCGTGAAAAACTGTTCCAGCATGGATGGCAGGATGCCGGGAGTGCGGGAAAACCTCGCGCCATTGGGGGCTTCGAGGCTGTCTTTCAGCCGGTCGGCGTCAGCCACATCACCAGGAACTGCGTCAGCTCCATCGCCAGGAACCGCGCCCGGTCTATCGCCGGGAACTGCGCCCGGCCCATTGCCGGGAACTGCGTCGGAATTGTCCGTCATCACGCCCTGGGCCTCGATATGCGCCAGGGGATCGA
>CAZZNP010000038.1:23302-31208 GCA_964655785.1 uncultured Gemmatimonadota bacterium | reverse complement strand
CTTAAGGACTAAACATATTTTGTGTCTTTTCTCGATCCAAGGACTTTTTAGAATCTGTCCGGGAAGGGGTGTGGAATCGACGTAAAACTTTTTGCTTGCTTGGTTTAATATGCCCCCCTATATTAGAGCGGTGCTGCAGAAAGTGGGCGAAGTAGTGCCCGCTTTTTTTTGTGTTGTTTTTTAGAAGAATCGTGAATTCAAGCGATGGAAACCGACCGCGATTCGATCCTTCGGAACGTCTCGTCGCTCGCCGGACCGATCGTCGACGAAGCCGGGTTCGAAATGGTGGATATGGAACTGGCGGGCAGGCCGGGCAGTTATGTCCTGAGGCTGCTGATCGACAAGCCGGACGGCGTTACGATCAACGACTGCGTGGAAATCAACCGCGAATTGTCCGACCTGCTCGACCTGGAAGATCCCATTCCGTCCCGCTATACGCTCGAAGTCTCCTCACCGGGCCTGGACCGGCCTTTTAAGACGGAAAGAGACTACCGGAGAGCCCTCGGTAAACGGGTCAGGGTCACAGCCGTTGACGGAGACGGCGGACCGGTATCCCTGACTGGATGGCTCGAGGGCATCGAGAACGGTACGGTTGAAATCCGCTGCGGCGAAGAAAGGCATCGTATTCCCGTCGAGCGCATCAGCAAAGCCCTGCGGGAACTGGATCAAGGGTGGGAAAAAGGATAGGAGAGGGAGCCTTAGGTAATGAATTACGAGGTCATTGAGGCGCTGGCACAGATCATTCGTGAGAAGAACGTCGAACGTGAAGTGGTCTGGGACACGGTGAAGGCCGGCCTGATCGCGGCGGCGAAGAAGCATTTCGGCACGGGTGACGACAACGTCGATGTGCGGATTGACGAACAGCTGGGAACGATCGAGATGGCGGCGGTCTGGGAGGTCGTGGACGAAGTGGAGGACCCCGAGACGCAGGTCGACCTCGCAACCGCGAAGGGGATGGACCCCGAGGCGGAGATCGGAGGACGGGTCGAACAGGCGCTGGCCTTCGAAGAGTTCGGCCGCAACGCCATACAGGCCGTAAAACAGGTCGTCGTGCAACGCGTCCGGGATGCGGAGCGGGAAAACGTATACGAGTTGTACAAAGACCGGGTCAACGAGATCGTGATCGGCAGCGTCCAGCAGGTGGACCGGGGAAACATCATCGTCAAGATCGAGCGAACCGAGGCGCTGCTTCCGTGGCGCGAACAGATTCGGAGGGAAAGGTACCGGCAGGGCGAGACTATTCGGGCCTACATACTCGACGTGCAGAACGCCATAAAAGGCCCGCAGGTCATTCTCTCGCGAAGCTGCGAGCCCTTCCTCGAACTCCTGTTCCGGATGGAAGTGCCGGAAATTCACGAGGGCATCGTCGAAATCAAGGCTTCCGCCCGGGAACCCGGCGACCGGTCCAAGATCGCCGTTCTTTCTCACGATGACCGGGTCGACGCGGTGGGAGCGTGCGTCGGGATGAAAGGTACGCGGGTACAGGCCGTCGTCCGTGAGCTCAACAACGAGCGGATCGACATCGTGCCGTGGAGCAACGATCCGTCCGCTTTCGTAACCCAGGCGCTGCGTCCCGCCGAAGTAGCCCAGGTCCAGATCCTGGACATAGAGAAGAAGGACATGCGCGTGGTGGTCGAGGATGACCAGCTCTCGCTGGCCATAGGAAAGGCGGGCCAGAACGCCCGGCTCGCAGTCAAGCTTACCGGTTGGAACATCGATCTGATCAAGCGTTCGGATCTCGAGAAGCAACTCATTTCCGAGACCTTCGGGTCGGACGAACCCGATGAGGAAGAAGCCGGATCGCTCGAGGACATCGACGGCATATCGGAGAAACTGCGCCAGAAACTGGAAGAAGCAGGCTACTCGACGGTGGAGTCCCTGCAACAGGCCACGATCGACGATCTGCAGGAGATTCCCGGAATCGGCGGCGTGACGGCCGACAAGATCATGACTGCGGTGCAGTAGCCCGGAGGAACTTTATTCTTGCAGAAGATTGAACATTCATCCGTGACCGGACTTCTGGGCCTGGCGGTGCGCGCCGGCCAGGTAAAAGGCGGCGCCGAAGCCGTAAAGAAGTCCATTCACGGCGGCAAGTCCCGGCTGGTCATCCTGGCGGAGGACGCCTCCGATGGGACGAAACGCTCATTCAGAAGGCTGGCTGGTACCATGGGCGTACCCGTACTCGAGTGTCATACCAGCCTGGAACTGGGGGCGTGCCTGAACCGGCCGCCCAAGGCAGTGCTGTCCATTTCGGACCGGCATTTCGCGAACGGAATGCTGAAGAAAGCATCCCCGGCATGAGCCCGGGCGGTCCGGCCATCCGGGCCATCCGGGCCATCCGAGCTAACCGAGCTAACCGAGCTAACCGAGCTAATCGGAACATAGGGCACGTAAAGAGGAAACGTTTACACATATGGCTTCGAAGAGAATCTATGAAGTAGCCAAGCAGTACAATATATCGAGCAACGCGCTCGTCCAGATGCTCCGTGACCTGAACCACACGGTCAAGAGCCATATGAGCATCATGGACGAGAAAATGGTCCTCGACGTCAACATGCGGTTCGAGCAGGAGAAGCTCGCGGCACGGGAGGAACAGGACCGTAAGAAGAAAATGACCGCTTCGGAAACGACCGACAAGCCGAAGGTCGTGAAGGACAGTCCGCGCCGAGGCAAGCCGAAGGCGGCAGCGGGACCGGCGGCCGCCAAGCCCGCAACTTCCACCACCCAGACGGAAAAAGGCGATGGCGAAGGTCGCGGACGCAGGCGTCGTTCCAAAAAGAAAAAGAAGGCGAAGGTAGACCAGAAGGAAGTGGAAGCCAGCGTGCGCAGGACCATCGCGCAGATGGACAGCACGCGGACCCGCCGGCGCCGGCGCCGCGACGACAAGGAAGAAGGCGAAGCCGATGCCGAAGCGCCGAACGTCGTACGGGTTCCGGAGTTCATATCGGCCGGTGAACTGGCTGAGCACCTTTCCGTTTCTCCGACGGACATCGTCTCCAAGTGTCTGCAGCTCGGATTGATGATCACGATCAACCAGCGGCTGGACATGGATACCCTGATGACCGTCGCGTCCGAATTCGGCTTCGAAATCGAGGAGCAGTCCGAGTACGGTCTCGAGTATATCGATGAAGACGAAGAAGACGACGACGGCACCCTGGAATCCCGGCCCCCGGTCGTCACCATTATGGGCCACGTCGACCACGGCAAGACCTCGCTGCTCGACTACATCCGGGAAAGCAACGTGATCGCCGGCGAGGCCGGAGGCATTACCCAGCATATCGGCGCTTACGAAGTCGACCTCGAAGGCGGGCAGATCACTTTCCTGGACACGCCGGGACACGAAGCGTTCTCCGCCATGCGTGCCCGGGGAACGCAGGTGACCGACATCGTCATACTCGTGGTGGCGGCCGACGAAGAAGTTATGCCGCAGACCGTCGAGGCCATTGACCACGCCAAGGCCGCCGAAGTCCCCATCATCATCGCACTGAACAAGATGGACCTCGAAACGGCCCGTCCCGACCGCATCAAGGAACAGCTGAGCCAGCACGGCCTTCTCGTGGAGGACTGGGGCGGAGACGTCATTGCCTGCGAAGTGTCGGCCATTACCGGCCAGGGCGTGGACCACATCCTGGAAATGGTGCTGATTCAGTCCGAGATGCTCGATTTGAAAGCGAACCCCAACAAGCGGGCGCAGGGCGTGGTCGTGGAAGCCGAGCTGGACCGTGGCCGCGGCACGCTTGCGACCGTCCTCATCCAGCAGGGCACGCTGGAGGTCGGCGACCCCTTCGTGGCGGGCCAGTTCAGCGGCCGGGTCAGGGCGCTGCTCAACGAAAGAGGCGCGCGGGTCGAAGATGCGGGCCCGTCGGCGCCCGTCCAGATCATGGGATTCTCCGGCATGCCCCAGGTCGGCGACTCCTTCGCCGTCGTGGAGACCGAGTCCCTGGCGAGAGAGATCGGTTCCCGTCGCCGGCAGATGCGCAGGGAGCACGAGTTCCGCCAGGCCAAGCCCATTACCCTGGAAGACATCTACGACCAGATCAAGGAAGGCGAGATTCAGGAACTCCCCGTCATCGTCAAGGGCGACGTGGGCGGTTCCGTGGAAGCCCTGAGCGATTCGCTGCTGCGCCTTGAAAACGACGAAGTAAAGATCCGGATCATCCATACGGGCATCGGGGCCATCAATGAATCCGACGTCCTGCTCGCCACGGCGTCGAACGCAATCATCATAGGATTCCACGTACGTCCCAACGCCCAGGCGAGGGCGCTGGCCGAGCGTGAGAAAATCGACATACGCCTCTACGACATCATATACCGGGTCATTCAGGACGTGACGGACGCCCTGGAAGGCATGTTGAAACCGGATATCGAGGAAGATGTGGTGGGCGTAGTGGAAGTGCGGGAGATATTCCGGGCGCCGCGCGTCGGGACGATTGCGGGCTGCTATGTCCAGTCCGGCAACGTGACCCGAAACGCCAGCATCCGCCTCATTCGCGACGGGATCGTCGTCTATGAGAGCACGGTCGGCTCGTTGCGCAGGTTCAAGGAGGACGTCCGGGAGGTGCAGTCCGGGTTCGAATGCGGCCTGACCGTAGAAGGGTTTCAGGACGTCAAGCAGGACGATACCATCGAGGTCTACGAGACACGGGAAGTCGCCAGGCAACTCCAGACGCGATAAGCTATCATGATCGTAGGGCTGTGCCGAATTGACCTGTTTCTGCCCGAAAGCCGTTCGCTGAAGGCCAAAAGGCAGGTGATAAAGGGGCTGAAGGACCGGATCAGAAATCGATTCAACGTGTCTGTCGCCGAAGTGGAGCACCAGTCGCTGTGGCAACGGGCGACCCTTGGCCTCGCGATGGTTTCCGAAGAGAAAGGGTACATCGACCGAACCCTGCGGCAGGTACTGAACCTGGTGCAGGCGGAACCCAGGCTGCTGGTACTGGATCACGCGTTCGAGTGGTACTAGGCGCCCAGGAGCGATAATGGCACACCGGCGAACGGCGCGGGTGGCTGACCTGGTCAAACAGGAGGTCAGCCAGATCATTCAGCAGGAGATGAAGGACCCCCGTATCGGATTCGTTACGGTGACATCCGTGGATGTATCCGTCGACCTGAGGCATGCCCGCGTATATTTCAGCGTGCTCGGGTCGGACGCGGATCAGAAAGCGAGTCTGGAGGGACTCGAAAGGGCGAAGGGGTTCATCAGGACGCAGCTCGGCCGGAGGATCAAGCTGAGGCACATCCCGGAACTGCTCTTTCGATACGACGAATCGTTCGACTACGCGCAACGCATTTCGAACGTCATGAGGAGCATTGAAACGACAGAAAGCGATTCCGATCGCCAGGCGGACGAGGTTCCGGCAGACAGAGGAGACGACGAAGGTAGATGACGGTTCTTCGCTCTGTTGAAGAAGCCGCGAACCGCTTTCCCCGGGCGGTGATAGCCGTCGGAAACTTCGACGGGGTCCACCTGGGGCACGGCGCGATCATCGAACGGGCGATCGACCGGTCGCTTGCCTTGCGCGCACCTTGCATGGTCGTCACGTTCGATCCGCATCCGCAACTGGTCATCGGCAGAAAGCCGTCTCTACCGATCCTGACGCCAACGGATCTGAAACTGGAGCTTCTGTCGCAATTCGAAATAGACGCCGCGCTCGTTCTGCCCTTCACAGACGAGTTTGCACGGATCGAGGCGGAGTCCTTCGTTAAAGCGACGTACGTAGACGCGCTGGCTATAAGGGAGATTGTCGCCGGCTACAGCCACAATTTCGGTAGGCACGGACGAGGAGACCGGACACTGCTGCAGCAGTTGAGCGCGCGTTACGGTTTCGCGGTCCACGTCGTGCAGCCGATCCGGATGGAAGGGAGCCCGGTAAACAGCAGCAATATCCGAGCCGTTCTTTCCGAGGGAGGAATAAGCGAAGCCGGGCGTCTGCTCGGCCATCCTTACGCGATCACGGGCAATGTGGTCCGCGGGGACGGAAGAGGGAGCGCGTTGCGGTTTCCCACCGCGAACCTCAAGACCCATGATCCCGCCGTCCTTATCCCTAAGCGGGGTGTATACGCGGTTCGCGTCGGGCTGGACGACAGGGTGCTCAATGGCGTAATGAACATAGGCGTACGGCCCACCTTCGGCCGGGATGTCGAACAATGCGAGGTTCATATCCTCGAATTCGAAGGGGACCTCTACAACCAGTCCATCCGGGTAGAATTCGTCGAGCGTATCCGGGACGAGAAAAAGTTCGCGACCGTCGAAGCGCTCAAAGACCAGATTTCAAAGGACGTGCATACGACGTACAACATGTTGAAAGCGTGATCGAGGCAGGCGGGCTCTTTGTTACCTGTCGGTACCCGTCGCGGAATACCGGTCACAGTCAATTCATTTAAGGAGATCGTTTAGTGAGCATAGAGAAAGAACAGAAAGAGCAGATCCTGGGTGATTTCGGCCGGCACGAGAAGGATACCGGGTCTCCCGAAGCGCAGATCGCCCTGATGACCGCGAGAATAACCGAACTGACGGAACATTTCAAGGTCCATAAAAAGGATCACCATTCGTTGCGGGGACTACTCAAGATCGTCGGTCGCCGCCGCCGTTTGCTTTCGTACCTGCGCAGGCACGACATCGAACGGTATCGTACATTGATCAAGCAACTGGGAATACGCGGCTAAGCGTGTTACAAGACGGCTAAGCGCGTTACATGACGGCGTGTCGCAAGGCGGCACAATCGCCGTTCAAGGCGGCACAATTCGTCGTCCGTTCAGGATTCAAGGAGAATAAACCGTATTATGGCTCATCGTGTAGAGTTAGAACTGGCTGGAAGAACGTTGACCCTCGAAACCGGTAAAGTCGCCAAGCAGGCGGATTCATCGGTCTGGGTCCAGTATGGTGAGAGTGTCATTCTGGCCAATGTCGTTTCAGAGAACAAGTATGTTGAAGGTAGAGATTACCTTCCGTTGATGGTGGATTACCGGGAAAGAATGTATGCAGCGGGACGCATACCCGGAGCGCGGTTGCGCAGAGAAGGACCTCCGTCCGAAAAGGAAATCCTGAGCGGGCGGCAGGTCGATCACGCCATCCGTCCCCTTTTCCCCAAAGACTACTTCTACGAGACGCAGGTTTCCATCATCGTGCTGTCGACGGACATGGAAAACGACCACGACGTGCTGGGTGTGATCGGCGCGGCCGCGGCCCTGCACATCTCGGACATACCCTTCAAGGCGCCGCTCGCCGCCATTCGCGTGGGCCGGGTGGAAGACGAATTCGTCGTCAACCCGACGTACAGCGACCTGGAAGACAGCGACCTGGACTTCGTCGTGACCGGCACGCCGGACCACATCATGTCGCTGGAAGGAAGCGCCCACGAGATCTCGGAAGAAGACCTGACCGATGCGATCCTGCTCTGCCATGAGAACATCAAGGCGGTCATCGAGAAGATCGAGGAGCTGCGCCAGATGGTCGGCGCGCCCGAAAGGCGGTCCTACGATTCGCCGAAGACGGATTCCGACCTCGCGGAGAAGGTGCGGGAAATCGCCCTGCCCCTGGTCCAGGAAGGCAACAGGACCCGGGAGAAGCAGGCCCGGGGCGACTGTTTCGGCCGGGCGGCCGATCTCGCGGTCGAGCAACTGGCGGAGGAGTACCCGGACAGCGAAAACATCATTCGTGACCTGGTGCGGGACGTCCAGAGCGCCGATATGCACGACATGATCAAGAACGAAGGCGTGCGCGTCGACGGCCGGGGCATGGACGATATCCGTCCCATCTGGTCGGAAGTCGGGGTGCTGCCGAGGACCCATGGATCGGCCCTTTTCACCCGGGGTGAAACGCAGAGTCTGACCGTGACGACCCTGGGATCCAAGATGGACGAGATGAAGCAGGACGATCTCGAAGGCGATACGCTGAAGTCCTTCA
>CAZZNP010000038.1:10935-23292 GCA_964655785.1 uncultured Gemmatimonadota bacterium | reverse complement strand
CTGCACTATAATTTCCCGGCGTTCAGCGTCGGCGAAGTGCGCATGGCCCGGGGACCCCGACCGCGCGACATCGGCCATGGTTCGCTTGCCGAGCACGCCATCGCGCCCGTGATCCCCTCCGAGGACGTGTTTCCCTATACCATCCGCATCGTGTCGGAGATTCTGGAATCCAACAGCTCCTCGTCCATGGCCACCGTCTGTGGCGCGACGCTGTCGCTGATGGACGCGGGCGTGCCCATCAAGAGCCCCGTCGCCGGGGTGAACATCGGCCTGATCCCGGACGATCCGAAGCCCCAGTATCTCGTCGATATCCAGGGCGTTGAGGACCACCTGGGCGGCATGGACTTCAAGGTCGCCGGTACGCGGGAAGGCATCACTTCGGTGCAGCTCGACGTAAAGGTCATGGAAGTCAACGAGGAGATCCTCCGTGAGTCCTTCGCCCGGGCGAAGAAGGCGCGGCTGTTCATCCTGGATAAAATGGCCGAGACCATCTCCGAGACGCGTGCGCAGATGTCCGAGTACGCGCCCCGCATCCTGACCGTCCAGGTCAAGCAGGATCAGATCGGTTCCGTGATCGGTCCGGGCGGCAAGGTCGTGCGCGGCATCCAGGAGGAGACGGGGGCCCAGATCAATATCGAGAACGATGGAACGATAACGATCGCCGCCGTCGACGCGGCTGCCGGCGAGAAGGCCAAGCAGATCATCGAAAGCATGACGGAGGAGCCCGAGATCGGCAAGGTCTACCAGGGCACCGTCAAGCGGATCGTCGATTTCGGCGCCTTTGTCGAGATCCTGCCGGGCAAGGACGGCCTGGTGCACATTTCCGAGTGGGAAAACCACCGCACGAATTCCATGCGGGATGTGACCAACGAGGGCGAAGAGGTAACCGTGAAGATCATCAACATCGATGATCAGGGTAAAGTGAAGTTGAGTCGCAAGCAAGTGCTCGCCGCGAACTGACCGGAACGAACGGTCAGTATGATCCGAACGTCGCCGCCATGGCTGACCGCCCGTCAGGGCGCCGTGGCGGCGATCTATCCTGCATGGCCCCCTCTTGTCAGAATCGACCGAACGTTACAGCAAAACCGTACTCCCAAACGGCATCCGGGTGGTTACGGTGCGCATGCCCCACGTCCGTTCTGTAACGATGGGGGTATGGGTGTGGTCCGGCACACGGTTCGAGCCTCCTGAAAAGCCCGGCATCGCCCACTTTCTCGAACACGCGGTATTCAAGGGAACCGAGAAGCGCAACGCGTTCCAGATCGCCCAGAGCATCGAGAGCCTGGGCGGATACCTCAACGCGTTCACCGGACGGGAACTCAATTGCTACGTCGCCCGGGTGATGGACAGCCACCTGCCCGTCGCCGTGGACGTCATCGGCGATCTGCTCCAGTCCTCGCGGTTCGATCCCGATGAAATAGAGAAGGAAAAAATGGTGGTCATCGAGGAGATTCACGGCCTCGAAGATAACCCGGAAGACCTGGTCAACGAACTCTACGCCAACCTGGTCTGGCAGCCCCATCCCCTGAGCCGGCCGATACTCGGCACGGTGCCATCGGTATCATCTCTCACGCGAAACCACCTGGTCGACTACCTGGAAGACCGTTACCGCAACGACCGCATTTACGTCACTGCTTCGGGTTGCGTGGATCACGACGGCCTGGTCGAACTTGTACGGGACCAGTACGATTTCCCAGGGGATGGTCCGGAAGTGGACGTGGACGTGAACTTGGACGCGAATCCGGACGACCAGCTGGATTTGCGGAGGCTCGATTTGCGGAGGCTCGATTCGCGGAGGCTCGATTCGCGGAGGGAAAACAAGCGCGTGCTGGGCAAGGACATCTCCCAGGTGCAACTTTGCCTGGGCGGTATCGGGCTGCCCTACGGCCATCCTTCGAAGTACGCCCTTTTCCTGTTGAACGCCGTCCTGGGTGGAGGGATGACATCGCGCCTGTTTCAAAGAATCCGCGAAGAGGCCGGACTGGCCTACTCGATCTACTCGGACCTGGAGTTTTACCGGGATACCGGCCAGATCTGCATCAGTGCCGGCGTGGACCCGAAGGACGCGCAGCGCACAGTCGACATGATCCGCCATGAGTGCCGGGTGTTGCGCGAGCAGCCCGTCCCGGAGGATGAACTCCGCGACACGCGGTCGCAACTGACCGGCAGCCTGTACCTGTCGCTGGAAGAGACCGGCAGCGTGATGCAACGGCTCGCACGCGCGGAGATTTACGACAACGCGTATTCCACCGTGGACGAGACCGTGCGGAAGCTGGAGGAAGTGACCGCGGCCGACATCACCGAAATGGCCGAAACGGTCTTCGCCGAGGACAACACGTACCTGACGGCTGTCGGGCCCGTATCCGACGGAGATATCGTCCTGTGAACGCGCCCGTCGTCATACCCATCGCCTCCACACGGCCCGACCGGGCCCACCCGATGCCCCGTCGCATGACGCCGGGGTCCGCCGGGCTGGACTTGTACGCCTGCGTCGACGAGCCGGTGGACATCCCGCCGAAGCAGCTCGAGCTCATCGGAACGGGATACGCCATCGCGCTGCCACCGGGATACGAAGGGCAGGTGCGTCCCCGAAGCGGGCTGGCGTTGAAACACAAGATCGGCGTGCTGAACAGCCCGGGCACGATCGATGCGGACTACCGTGGTGAAATCAAGGTGATTCTGTTCAACTTCGGCGATGAGCCGTACCGGGTCAACGACCGGGAACGGATCGCCCAGCTCGTCATCGGCGCCGTGCCCTCCGTGGTCTTTGAAGAAGTCGTCCGCCTGGACGAAACAGAGCGCGGCGCGGGCGGATACGGCCACACGGGACAGTGAATATGCTACTTAGAATGATCCTGACGACCCTGGCCATCCTCCTGGTGACCAACGTGTACAGCGGTATCCAGGTAGATTCGGTCACCACCGCGGTCATCGCGGCCGTCGTCCTCGCCCTCATAAATATGATCGTGCGTCCCGTCGTCGTGTTGCTGACGCTGCCGATCAGCATGCTCACGCTTGGCCTGTTCCTGCTGATCATCAACGCCGCGATGCTGTCCCTGGCCGCCTGGCTGGTCAACGGGTTCGAAGTAGGCGGATTCTGGGACGCCCTGATCGCATCGTTCATTATCTCGGTCGTCGTGGCGCTGTTAAGCGGGATGATCAAGAGCAGAAGCTGAAAGCAGGCAGGATCCATGATCCAGATCAAAGAGATAGACCTCCGTATCCAGAACATGCGCACCCGCATGCCCTTCAAATTCGGCATTTCCTCCATGACGGCCGTGCCGCACCTGGTGCTCGGCATGGTGCTGGAGGCGGACGGCAGGACAGCCAGGGGATATTCGGCCGATCACCTTCCCCCCAAATGGTTTACGAAGAATCCAGATATGCCCCTCGAGGATGAAGTAGGGGACATGATCGCCGTCATCCGCCACGCCAGTGAAGCCGCCCTGGCCGCAGGGCCCGCCCCCGATCCTTTCACACTCTGGCAGGAGCTGTACAACGCGCAGAAGCGCTGGGGTAACGGGAGAGCATTCGCGCCACTCCTGTGGGGACTGGGCACCAGCCTGGTGGAACGAGCCATGATTGAGGCTTTCTGCCGACTGAAGGGCACGAATTTCGGCCAGGCCGTCCGTGCCAACGCGTTCGGAGTGCGTTTCGATGCCTTCAACCGGCAGCTGAAGGGTGTTTCGCCCGCCGATGTACTGCCCGCCTCGCCCATTACGGTCACCAGCGTGCGCCATACCGTGGGACTCGGAGATCCCCTGACGAGGCCGCAGATCCCGCGGGATGAGAGATGCGACGACGGCCTTCCCCAGTCGCTCGACGACGTCATCGATACCTATGGCATATCCTACTTCAAGATCAAACTGTTCGGTGAGGAAGATCGTGATTTCGACCGGCTGAAGCAGATCGCGGCGATCATCGAAAACAGGCTGGATAACTACGCCTTTACCCTCGACGGCAATGAGAATTACAGCGGAATGGAATCGTTCCGGTCTTTCTGGGAAGCGCTGCGATCGGACCGCGATCTGGCCGGGTTTCTGCAGCGTCTCATCTGTATCGAACAACCGGTTCACCGCAATATCGCCCTCGACGAGGAAGTCAGACGGCATTTCGATGCATGGAGCGACCGGCCGCCCTTCATCATAGACGAATCCGATGGGGACATTGGCGACGTGCAAAGGGCCGTCGAGATCGGTTACGCGGGCACGAGCTACAAGAACTGCAAAGGCGTGTTCAAGGGCCTGTCCAATGCGGCCACCATCGAGTACCTGTCGAAACAGCATCCGGACCGCACGTACGTGCTGACGAGTGAGGACCTGTCGAACATCGCCCCGATCGCGTTGGCGCAGGACCTCGCGGTACTGGCCACATTAGGGGTTGACCACACCGAACGGAACAGCCATCATTACTTCAAAGGTCTGACGGTATGGCCCCAAGAGATCCAGGAGAAAGTGCTGGCATGCCATCCGGATCTGTTCAGCATGCACCAGGACGGGTTTCCATACATGCGCATCGACCAGGGCCGGATCAACATGGAAAGCGTGACGAAGAGTTCCTTCGGGGTTGGGTTCGAATTCAACAGTTCGCAACTCATCCCGCTGGACGACTGGTCATATGGGATGCTGGAAGTGGAATAGGCTTCTGACCGGTATCCTGATCCTGAAATTCAGATACATCTATCTCAGGTCAGGTGGGTTGGGTGATGGCCGAGCGATTTGAGACAGGTGTGAGGTTCCTCGGAATCAGTTCATTCCCTGGGATCGGTTCATTTCTCGGAATCAGTTCATTCCCTGGGATCGAGTCGTACAAAGGAATCATTTCGTACGATTGAATCAACCTGCATTCTGGAACATAGAGACGTACAAATAGAAATCAAATTGTACATTATTCTGGACAATTCGTACAGATAAGGTGGGGATTGTACAAATACGCGGGACGGACGTACAAATCACATAATAATTGTACAACAGGTCAAAAAACGATATGAACATACACAATTCACCCTTGTTCAGACATCGGAACCGGAAATCGACTGGTTTCAATGACCACGCGACAGTAAAAAACCCGATTTCCGCATCGAAAATCGGGTTTTCGAGGGTAGTTTCGACCCACCCCCTGACCCTCCGGGAACCGGATTAGGACCAGATTAGATTTACATAATATCTATTATGCGAAGTAGGGTTTAGCGGAGGTAATGGAGGGATTTGGAGGCCAGGGACTGAAAATCAGTGAAAACTGGACCACTTTGGCCTGTTGTACAAATAATAATATAATAGTACAACGAACTGGATCTAGTGTACAGATAATATGATATTAGTACATAACAGCTCTACTGCCGTACAAATAAGGATAGTTTAGTGCAGCTTCAATTCGTACAAATCTATAAGCAATTGTTCAACCATGGGCGCCAGGAGTACTAAAGGTAATAGAATTGTACAGCTGGCGTCTAAGTCATCCTTTGGACAGAAAACACAAACATAACAGGAAAAGTACGAAACGTATTAAAGTTATACATGCAAATGACAATAAGAAAAGAACATCCTTTCCAAAAATGTAAATATAGAATAAGAAGAATAGCAAATTGTTGAAGTTAAGCTCTCCTGTATCAAATAAGCAATCCTGGTATTACCCAGCCATCCAAAGTTGGAATTTTGCGACCACAAATCCTGGTAAATACTGATTTCCGACGTATCAAATTTGCTGAGTATGAACTTCCTCCAGTACCGGATGATGGCGTGCTCGTACAAAACGAGTATACGGCCGTCAGTGTCGGAACCGAGATTTACAGTTATATAAACGGGTGTGAACCGGGTGGGCGGCCGAGATTCCCAAGAAACACAGGCTATTGCAATGCGGGCATAGTTCTGGAAGTCGGTAAAAACGTGCAGGGACTGGCACCGGGAGATCGGGTAGCGGGTCAGGGACATCACGCCAGTCATTCCATCTTGACCGGAATGATCAACAAGATTCCGGCGAACGTATCTTCAAGGTCAGCCGCGTTCATGGTCATGTGCGCGACGTCACTGCATGGTCACCGCGTTGCGCGGCCGGAACTGGGTGAGGCTGTCGTGGTAACCGGCTTGGGGATCGTGGGGCAACTGGCCGCCACCTTTGCCAAGCTGAGCGGAGCCGTTCCCGTAATTGGCGTGGATCTGGACGACTTCCGCCTTCAAAAGGCCCGTGAACGCGGGATCGATGTGTGTATCAACCCCGAGAATGAATCCGATATGGCTGAAACGGTGCGCCGGCACTGCGTGGCCGACGGCGCTGACCTGGTCATCGAAGCGACAGGCAAGCCTTCCGTATATCCGATGGCGCTGACCCTGCCGAGACTGGGCGGACGACTGCTCGCCCTTGGTTCCCCGCGCGGTTCGGTGGAAGTGAGCTTTTTCGCCGAGGTTCATCTGCGGGAGATCACGGTCCTGGGTGCCCACCAGCCCAAGACACCCGATGAAGCCGACCTGTACTATCCCTGGAGCAAGCGCAGGGATCGCGACCTCGTCCTCCGGCTCATGGATGAAGGTAGACTTCCCATCGATGACCTGATCACGCACGAAGCCGATCCTGCCGAATGTCAGACTGTGTACGATATGCTTGCCGATGATCCATGGGATGTGCTTGGAGTGGTGTTCAGGTGGGCGTGTTGAGTCGCCGGTAAGTTGTAGGTTTAGTAGTCCTGATCGCCATATCTTCCAATATATACGACCTTTTAGTGAGCGACTCCTCATTGGCCTCGTCGAAAACGTCTGACGGCGAGGCTCAATCAAAGAACATCTTCAACGCACGAACTCGCTGTTTGAAGATCAACACACCCGCTAGCCTTCGGCGATCGCCACATCCAGTACGGTTGCTGAGCACTGAGGTCGAGGAACAGGCTCTCCGTGTGCACGCAGACTTTCGATATGCAGGACTATCGCTTCGCGTATCTTGCTGATAACTTTTTTCTCAGTAGAACCCGTCGCAATACATCCGGGCAGATCCGGGACATATGCGGCGTAGTTGCTTGATGCCTTCTCAATAACTATTGTATAACGCAATCTGTTCACTCCTTCAGACCGGCCTGCTTCAGGACACTTGCCCACGTCCCCTTTGGAAGATCATCATTCGGGCTGCCAGATATGGTGACGGTACCTGGTTTTTTGTGATGTCTGTACTGACGGTGGCTTCCTCTGGTCCTGTTCAACTGCCACCCGTCCTTTACGATTTTTCGGATTGCATCTCTTACCTTCGGCATATTGAGTTTCTGATGCGGTTTTGAGAATTACTAAAGAGCGGGCATGACCTTCTCTACCAGTTCCCACCCAATAATCTTCCTTCTGGCGGATCTCGACGGTATGCCTCTTCAACCAATCCGGACAACTCTTTGTAGTGTACCGTATGTAGCCCTCTCCGGTTGACCAACTCCTGTAGTGCACGAAGCCCTATTTTCTTTTGATTCCGGACCTCTTCGTCCAGTACAGCCGACATTAGAACGTAGAACTCCCATTTTGCAAGATCGAGAGGGCAGGGAATCTCATCGGGCTTTCCAAGTAAACAGAAAACATAGCAGTCTGCATTGCGCGTGGATTCCCCGAATTTCTCGGATTCTCTGGCTTTAGGAGCAATACCAAATTCAATAACCGAGTTTCTTGAGTTATTCCGATGCCAACTTTGGAAGTATGCAGAGCTTTTGACCTCGATTGAAAATCGTGCATCATCTGTTTTAGAATAGTACATTATATCGTACGGTTCCCATGCCGCACGAGGATAATTCAACGTCTCCTCTTCTGCTCCGAGTATCTTTGCGACAATGAACTCAGCCAGGACGCCACGGTTGATATTGTTATGCAGATCGGATCCCATCCATCTCCAGTAGTCATATAGAGTAAATCCCACGGGACCGCCATGATACCGGAAAGAATCGTTGCCATTCCTGAATTTTGGCCGTTGCCGGAGGGCACCGGGTTCGCTCACGATATAGTCTCTCTAATTCGACGGTCTCTGTCACTGACAAAATCAAGAAGATGCTGTGCTTTCCGTTTTATATCGTCAATGAAACGCCTGGTTTCTTGCGGGTCGGTCAGAATCTCCCACGTTGTGAATTTGGGCCTACATGAAATGCACACTCGATCACGTACTTTCATATTGCCTTTAGATCAGATATTCCTTTAACATGGCCTTTTTCCAGACTAGCACTCGGGACAATTCAAAGACAACCCCCTTCTAATCTTTAGGTGCGAGATTTATGAAGTTGAAAGTGAAGTCCGCCGTCAGTATTGCGAGTAGGATTCGATACATGAAATTTACCGTACAATAACAATTGTCGTTTGGTGCGTACTTAGTCGTATAGCAACCGGTCAATCTCTACGCTAGCCTGCCGTTTTGTTGTGACAAGTGAGGGATCACCGCCCAGGTCAAAAATGTAGTCCAGTTGCTTTTGAGTCGGGGGATGTTCTTCCCAGTTGTCACCGTGTGCGTTCTCTAATGTGGCGGAGGGATTCGCTTCGATCCTTTGGATTATGCCGGCCAGGTGTAACGTGGCGTACGCATCGTTCAGCGGATCGTGTATCTTATGGGTAAACTGCATGATCGATGGGTTTGCGGCAGACAACCGTTCTAGTGCGTTTTCCAACGAAGGTCGGTAGCCCCATGCGTCGTAGAGTGCGTCCATGACGCAGTAGCTCCGTTTCCGGTAGAAACTCTTGAAGTTATGCCTCTTGAGTTCTGTATTGAGAAACTGTTTGTCGAAGCTTACGTTAAAACCGACCAGCGGTCGATTCGAGATGAAGTCTGTGAGTTGTTCGGCCACTGTTCCAAAATCGTCGAGTTCTCTGACATCTGCGTCTCGAATTCCGTGAATTCTGGTAGCATCGCCTGGGATGGGTACGCCAGGGTCAACAGTGATTTCCATGAATTTGACGTCCTGTGAATCCTTCATGAGATCGGCGAGTACGACGGCAAGTGAGATTATCCGATCCCTTTGTGGATCCAGACCTGTGGTCTCACAGTCGATCACCGCTACATCGCTCAGCGTGGCAAATAGACTCATCGTTCTTCCCTTTACTCACCCACTATACGCGGTCCATCACCAATAACTCTAGCAATTCGGAAAGTGAGGCTTTTTTTGAAACTTTCTAGATCGTTATTCTCCCATACTACGTAGGGATATTGGCGGATGTCGAAGTGAATTTTTTTGTTGTCGATCATATC
This sequence comes from uncultured Gemmatimonadota bacterium, assembly GCA_964655785.1. Lineage (GTDB taxonomy): Bacteria > JAAXHH01 > JAAXHH01 > JAAXHH01 > JAAXHH01 > JAAXHH01. The sequence goes on along the minus strand of CAZZNP010000038.1, from coordinate 14,100 downwards.
TCTCCTACAGGTGAATATAACGTCTTTGCCCAGCCCCTGTGCAAAACCCGCTTCGTAATATACGCTCCCCCGAGCTCCGCCATTCCCATGCGTCAAATCCGCGACCACAAATCGTGATCTTTTGATTTCCGCGATGATCTGATCGTCGATTTTATCGAGAAAATGTTCTTCATTTATTATCACGGCATCGTATCCCGCGTCCTTAATCGCTGGCTCAATGGCTTCTGGATATAAGAAACCTAATGTATCGTTGAACCACATGGCTACAAACGCCTTAGACGAGGATGTGACTACTTTCTCTATTTCATCAAGACGAGCGTATCCTTCAACAGTTACTATAAGAGCGATCGTAGCTTCGGTAGACTTTTCTAACAAACCTTTCCCGATCAAGTAGTCAGTCAGGTATTGCAACTCTTCTGGATCAACACTTTCTGTGTAGGCAAACATATCCGGCAAGAAATCACTCGCGAGGAATGCCCTCCCAATGTGCGGGGTCTTAATCTGAATGTAACTCAACAACTCATCTGCGCGTGCGTGGACGGTTAAATCAGGCCCGTTTATAATCGATCTAAATTCGCGGTGGTCGTTGTACGCGCTTTGCCGGTCGTACGGGATCATCGGACACGGGGTACCCAACCTTCGCTGTTTGATCAGCCATGTCGTCAGACGAGCTTTCTCGCGGTCATTAAGCCAGTTCCCTACGCCTAAAGCACTTGCATCCACGAAGTACATGCCACCTGCGCGCGGCGAATTCCAGCTTCGTCCACCGCCACCAGAGTTACCGACTCGTACATCAGATGGGTTCCAGATCGGACAGGGGCTGTTATCATTCATGTTCTCGCCTTCTACCCTTCTAAAATACCTTATACGGTCGCGTGGACACATAACATCGGTTTACTTGAAAATGCGAATTAAGACCATATTTCAATATATCTCATGTGTACCCTGAACACAATTTGTAAACACAACACGCCCATTCCACTTCCACCCCCATTTTCTCCTTGACTTGCACCGTGATTTTCCCGTTAAATCTACGGTTGGGTTACACTTTCGCATCGGTGTGTCCTGGCTGCATAACCATCTGTAAATCAGGCATTTATCTATTGCACGAACGAGAGAGGATTCGCCATGACCGTTTCCGTCAAGCTTTTTGCCACCCTGAGAAAATACCTGCCCGAGAACGCGGTCAACAAAACGGCGTCGATTGAACTCGGTGACCAGGCCACGGCGAGTGACATCATCGCCCAGTTGGAAATCCCCGACGGCCACATACACCTGATCCTGATCGACGGTAAACATTCGTCCGAGGATACCCCCCTTACCGATGGCGCGGTAGTCAGCTTTTTCCCTGCGATCGCCGGCGGGGCCTAGAATCGGTGTCTCAACACACCTATTACGGATTCAAGATGGAAGACGCCGTCCGGGGATTGAAACGGGCGCTGCGGGATGAGAGCATACCCGTCGTGTCGGTCAACGAGGGCGAAAGCAAGGTCGTCTTCGCGGTACAGATCGCATCCGAAACAGGGGAAATCAGTCTGTCCTACGGTACGACGAAAACCCATCCTCTGGCCAGGCTGGGTGAGATCCCCACGATTGAAGTCGCCGTCGACGATCACCTGCCCGATGTCAAAGCCGTGCTGACGATGGCATTTCTGAGGGGCGGAGGATGACCTGATGCGTACCCATTTCGCGGTGCCCGCGTGTAATTCCACTTTTCCGGCCTGTCTGCTGGCCTGTCTCCTGGCAACTCCCCTTCCGCTATCGGCCCAGGCCTCCGGCGGAAATCCGGCCGGCCGAATTTCCGTCGCTACGTCCGCGCTCAATCAGCTTTCCGATCTCGACGCCGGGTTCCTGATCCCCGATTCCTATAAAAAGGTACGCGAGGCCTACGACCGATACACGCGGGTCATCCGGGAAGGCAGGCCGGCCCGGGACCTCCAGCGGGCCTATACGGAATTCGACGCCGCCCTGGTCCTGGCCGGGGAAAGACTGGAGCGTGTGAACGAAGTGCTGATGATACCGCTGGAAAAACGGGCGGCGGCCCAGCGGGCGAACGCTCCCGCGATGGTTCCGGATGCCTACGAGGCAGCCGAGAGACGCCTCGAACGGGCCATTTCCAGGTTGGAGGACGACCGGGTCTCCGATGCCTTCGCCCGGGGACAGGAAGCGGCCATGCTCTACGATGAAGCAAGGTCGTCGGTGATCGAGATGTCGCTAATCGGATCGACGCGGATCGGGTTGTCGGAAGCCGAGAAAAATGATTGGGATCGTCTTGCTCCGGTGTCCTTCGAACGGGCCCGCCGGTTGACGGACGAAGTGACCGGCGCCCTGGACCGCGGAGAACCCCTTTCCGCCGCGTTGCGAAACAGGGCCCAGGCCGCCGATTACGCGGTACGCCGCGCCATTGAGCTGGCCGCCCGGATCGACACGCTCCGCGGTGATCCCGGTAACTGGGAGCGCGTGTTGCTTTCGAAGGAGAACCTCGCCCGGGAAGCCGCCGACGTGGCGGGGATCGCCGCCGATTTCCTGGTGGAAGATCCACAGACGATTATGACGGAAAGCCTGCGCACCCTCGCCGCGAGGCAGGATTCCCTCGTCATGCTGCTCCAGCAGGCAGAGAAGGACGCCGAGGCGCTCGGGACCGAGGTCGATTCCCTGAACCAGGCGATCGCCGAACAGCAGATCCGCCTTTCGTCCATGGTGGAAGACTACCAGCGGGATCTACAGCAGAGAAAGGAAGCGCTGGACCGGGAACGACGGGATCTGCTTGCCTATCTGTATGAAAAGACGCAGCTGGACGCCGCCGCCCAGGCGAAGGAGCGGTTCTCCGACGGCGAAGTGGCCATCGTTCGCGCTCCCGATCGGATCACCCTGCGTCTGGTCGGCCTGTCTTTCCAGGCCGGCAGGACGGAACTACCCGCCGGTTCGCGCGGACTGCTCGCCAAGCTCGGCGAGTTCCTCCTGTTGTACCCCAAGACGCGCGTTGCCGTGGAGGGACACACAGACGCCACCGGCAAAGAGGACAAGAACCTCGAACTGTCCAAATCCCGTGCGGACGCCGTGGTGGACTACCTGTCGGCAAACAGCGGCGTTCCGGACGAACGCTTGAACGCGTCGGGCTTCGGAAGCGCCCAGCCCATCGCGAGCAACGATACGCGCAGGGGC
>CAZZNP010000038.1:9085-10835 GCA_964655785.1 uncultured Gemmatimonadota bacterium | reverse complement strand
CGGCCAGTCGCACCGGCAGACAGACACCGGACGCAACGCAGTGGCGCACTTGAGCGCAATGCGAAGCGTCCATAGCGGGGAGAGCTCGAAATTGAGCAACGAAACGGGTAGCGAACGCTACGAAGAGATGAACGACCTGTACGAAGAGATGAAGGAGAAGCTTTTTTCGTCGGTAATCGCGGACGCCCTGGACGCCTGCGGCTATCGTGACCAGATCCTGCGGCACGACATCCGGCCCCTGTACCCCGACGCCGTCGTGGTCGGCCGGGCGCTGACCGTCTTGTCCGTCGATGTGTACGAGATACCCGATGAACCCTACAAGCTCGAGCTGGAGGCCGTGGATGCCCTGAAGCCGGGCGATGTGCTCGTCGCGCAGACCAACGGTACGACGCGTAGCAGTCTCTGGGGCGATCTACTTTCAACCGCCGCGGAAGCACGGGGCGCCCGTGGCGCCGTGATAGATGGCTTTACGCGGGATACACAGGCGATCTGCGACATGGGGTTCCCGGTCTTCGTTCGCGGCATCGCGCCCTACGACTCGAAGGGAAGAAGCGACGTGATCGCATACGATACGCCCATCGAGTGCGGCGGCGTAAAGGTGTGTCCAGGCGATCTCGTCTTCGGTGATTACGACGGGGTGGTTGCCGTTCCCCGGGACGCGGAGGAACAGGTGCTGAAAGCGGCGTTTGAAAAGGCCGCCGGGGAGAAGGAAGTCAAAGAAGCCCTCGAAAACGGCATGTCCGCCACGGCTGCCTTCGAAAAGTACGGCATACTCTGATGAAACCCCTGGTCGAGTGCGTGCCCAACTTCAGCGAGGGGCACGATACGGGGATCGTCGAGACCATCGCGGCCAGTATCGTGGCCACCGACGGGGTTCACCTGGCCGGCATGGAAATGGATGCGGATCACAGCCGATCCGTGATTACCTTCATGGGTACGCCCGAGGACGCGGCGGCGGGCGCCTTTGAAGCCTGCAGGACGGCTCGGGACCTGATCGATCTGAGGCGTCATCGTGGCATTCACCCCAGGATAGGCGCCACGGACGTCATCCCCTTCATTCCGCTTTCCGATTACACTACCTCGGAATGTATATCCCTCGCCCGCGCCTGTGGCCGGCGGATCGGTCAATCCCTCGATATCCCGGTGTTCTACTACGGTGACGCGTCCCCGGATCCGCGCCGCGGGACGCTCTCCGAGATTCGACGGGGAGGTTACGAACGGCTGTTCCGGGATATGAAAACGGATCCCGGTCTCGCGCCCGATGCGGGGCCGGACGTCGTCCATGTTTCCGCGGGTGCCACGGCGATAGGCGTCCGCGGTATCCTCGTCGCCTACAATATAAACCTGGATACCGACGACGTGCGCGCCGCCCGGGCGATCGCGCGGCAGATCCGGGAGAAGAACGGCGGCCTGCCCGGTGTGCGGGCGCTGGGACTGCTGTTGCCTTCCAAGCACCTTGCGCAGGTGTCCATGAACCTGACCGACTACCGGCAGACGGACATGGCCCAGGCTTTCCACGCGGTCTCGCGCCTCGCCAAAACCGAAGGCGTAGAGGTCCTGGAAAGCGAGCTGGTCGGACTTGCCCCCCGCGCGGCCCTGGGCGGCGCGGAACCGGAAGAGTTACGAATGGGGTCTCTCGATCCGTCCCGGTATCTCGAATACCACACACGCCTTCTCGGTTGACCATCCTGCTCGCGCCTTCTCGGTTGACCATCCTGCTCGCGCCTTCTCGGTTGACCATCCTGCTCGC
>CAZZNP010000038.1:0-8985 GCA_964655785.1 uncultured Gemmatimonadota bacterium | reverse complement strand
TTGACCATCCTGCTCGCGCCTTCTCGGTTGACCATCCTGCTCGCGCCTTCTCGGTGAATCATCCTGCTTCGCGCCTAAAAAACTTGACGGTGCACCGCCGTCTTCTTATTATGTTGACTAAATTAGTAAACTAAACCTTGAAGGCGAGGGAGGGTACATGCGGGTATCGGCCAAGGCGGAGTATGCGTGCAGGGCCGTGCTGGAGTTGACCAGGTACCACGACAAGGCGGAAGTCATCCACATCGGTGACATTGCCGTTCGCCAGTCCATTCCTGAAAAATACCTCGTTCAGATCCTGCTGCAGTTGCAGCGTGCCGGGCTGGTCAAGAGCAAGCGCGGCGCGACAGGCGGGTATGCGCTTGCCCGTGCGCCTGGCGAGATCTCGCTGGGAGACGTGATCCGGGCGATGGACGGCGCGCTGATTTCGGTAGAAAGCCTGTCGGGCGATACGGATGTGTCCGATCAACTGAGCGGCCAGCATGTACTGAAGAACGTCTGGATGGATGTGCAGGAACGGCTGGGCGAAATCATGGACGGTATTACTTTCGAAGACATTTCGCGACAGGCGCAAAAGAGTCTGTCCATGTACTACATCTAGGGGGTCAGTCAGATCTTGCCATCAGAAAACGGAATCTACGACAGCGCCCTTGATCTGATCGGGCGCACACCGCTCGTCCGCCTGGGACGTATAAACGAAAGACCAGGCGTCGACCTGCTTGGCAAGCTCGAATCGGAGAACCCGGGCGGCAGCGTGAAGGACCGCGTCGGCCTGAGCATGATCCAGGACGCCGAACGACGGGGCCTGCTCGAGCCGGGCGGCACCATCGTGGAGCCGACGAGCGGTAACACGGGACTCGGCCTGAGCATGGTGGCCGCCGTACGGGGCTACAAGGTCATTCTCGTCATGCCGGACAACATGAGTTCGGAACGGCGCGTACTGCTGACCTCCTACGGCGCGGAACTCGTGTTGACGCCGGGGATGCTGGGCATGGCCGGCGCCGTGCAGAAAGCAGAGGAGATCCTCGCCGAGCATCCGGACTACTTCATGCCCCAGCAGTTCAAGAATCCCGCCAATGTGGAGATTCACCGCAAGACCACCGCCAAGGAGATCTGGGAAGCGACCGGCGGAGAAATCGACGTGTTCGTGGCCGCCGTGGGTACCGGCGGTACGCTGTCCGGCGTGGGGCAGTATCTGAAGGAGAAGGACGAACGAATCCGTATAGTCGCCGTTGAGCCCTTGCTATCGCCCGTGATCTCCGGCCAACCCGTGGAGAGCCTGGTACACGCTATACAGGGGATCGGCGCCGGGTTCATCCCGGACATCCTGGATACGTCGATCATCGACGAGATACTGCTGGTCGACGACGAGGAGGCGTACCAGACGGCACGCCGCCTGGGCCTGGAGGAAGGGCTCCTGGTGGGCATATCCGCGGGCGCCAACGTGTGTGCGAGCCTGAAGGTAGCGGAGAACATGGACAAAGGACGGATCGTGACCATACTGTGCGATACCGGCGAACGATATCTGAGCATCCGAGAGTACTTCGAAGGACAAGGCGATTAAGAGGAGGAACGTTAGATGTCCGTTACCGTAAGAATCCCAACCCCGCTGCGCAAGTTGACCGAAAACCGGTCGGAGATCGAAATAGACGGCGAGACCGTCGAATCGCTGATCGGGAACATGGAGGCTTCCTACCCCGGCATCAAGGACCGCATCTGCGACGAGTCCGGGAAAGTGCGGCGGTTCATCAACATCTACATCAACGAAGAGGACATCCGGTTCCTGGACGGCACCGACACCACGGTGAAGGCGGGAGACCGGATCTCCATCGTTCCCGCCATCGCGGGCGGCCTGGGGAACAGTGGCTTGGGGGACAGCGGCCTGGGCGGCCTGGGCGGTCCGGTTAGTCTGAACGGCCTGCGCGGCCTGGGCGGCCTGCGCGGCCTGCGCGGCCCTGTGGACGGCGGCTGATGTCCTCCGTGCGGGTGCGCGTACCCGCGACCACGGGCAACCTGGGCTCCGGCTACGACTGCGCCGGCATGGCCCTGGGTCTCTACAACACCATCGAGTTTGCTGAAACGGAATCCGGCCTGGACGTGGCCGTGGAAGGCGAAGGCGCCGGCGCGGTACCCCGGGATGAAGGCAACCTGTGCATCGTCTCGGCCCGTGCCGTATTCAGCGCCGCGGACGCGCATCCACCCGGCCTGCTGGCGCGCATGCACCACGCCATCCCCGTCTCGCGGGGCCTGGGCAGCAGCGGAGTCGCAATCGTGGCGGGCGCCGTGGCAGCCAATGAACTCGTGGGACGGCCGCTGGACATGCCGGAACTCCTCCGCATCTGCTCCGAGCTGGAAGGCCACCCGGACAACGTCGTACCTTCCCTGCTCGGCGGCCTTTCCGTGAGCGGCGAGCGATCGGGAACGATCGTGTACCAGACCTTCCGGATTCCCGATGACATCAAGGCCGTCGTGGCCATTCCCGATTTTACCCTGGATACGAAGGTAGCCCGCGGCGTCCTGCCCGAATCGGTATCCATGGAAGACGCGGTCCACAACCTGTGCAGCGTGGGACTGCTCATCGGCGCCATGGCCACGGGTAATTACGCCTTGCTCGGCGAGGGCATGTCCGACCGCCTGCACCAGCCCTACCGGCAGCACCTGGTTCCCGGCCTGTCTGAAGTCACCGGAGACGCCCTGGAAGCCGGCGCCCACGGCGCGGCCCTCAGCGGCGCCGGGCCAACGGCCATCGCCCTGGCGACGGAAGAGCACGAACGGATCGGGGAGGCCATGACCGGCGCCTTTGCCCGGCACGGCATTTCGTCCCGATACCGGGTCCTCCCCATCGACAACGACGGTTGCCGGGTGCTGACGGACTGAATCTCAACAAATTCGCTACACGTTTACCACTTAATCCAGGTAAAGATGCCATGGGCGCACTCGCGGACATTCGCGTCATCGATCTGACCCGGGTGCTCGCCGGCCCTTTCACGACCATGACCCTGGGCGACCTGGGCGCCGAGGTCATCAAGGTCGAACCCTTCGGCGGGGACGAGGCCCGTGGATTCGGTCCCTTCAAGGAGGGCGTGAGCGGCTACTTCGAGAACGTCAACCGGGGCAAGAAGAGTATCGCGGTTGATCTGAAGCATCCCGACGGCCGCGGCCTGCTCCTCGAACTGATCGGGAAGTCGGATGTGCTGGTGGAGAACTTCAGGCCGGGCGTGATGAAGAAACTCGGATTGGATTACGAGACCCTGCGGGCGCGTTTCCCGGGGCTGATCTACGCGGCCTGTTCAGGGTTTGGACAGACCGGGCCCTACGCACGGCGCGGGGCCTACGACATGATCATCCAGGGGATGGGAGGTATCGTCAGCATTACGGGCGAACCGGACCGTCCGCCCGTCCGGGTAGGTGTATCCATCGGAGACATCGCCGCCGCCCTCTATTCCTGCATCGGTATACTCACGGCGCTGTTTACCCGTACGCAGACGGGCAGGGGGCAGATGGTGGACATCGGCATGCTGGACTGCCAGGTCGCCTTGCTCGAGAACGCCATCGCCCGTTACGACATGACGGACAGCATCCCCGAGCCCCTCGGGGCCAGGCACCCCTCCATCACGCCCTTCCAGGCCGTCGAGACCCGGGACGGATGGATCATGATCGCGGCGGGCAATAACGTCCTCTGGCAGAGACTTTGCGAGGTCATGGGGCGGGAAGAACTGGCCGGTGACGAACGTTTCCTAGACAACAACCTGCGCACCGAAAACCACGCCGCGCTGCACGCCATTCTGAGCGAGGTCTTCAGGGCAAGTACGACCGCGGACTGGCTTCGGCGGCTGGACGAGGCCGAGATCCCCTGCGGCCCCATCCAGGATGTCAAGCAGGTCGTGGAAGACCCCCAGGTCCTCGCCAGGGACATGATCGTAAAGATCCTGCACCCCGTCGCCGGCGCTCTACGCGTGGCCGGATCGCCCCTCAAGCTGTCGGAGACCCCGCCCGAGATCACCAGGCACGCCCCGGCACTGGGAGAGCATTCCGACGAGGTCCTTCAGACGCTGCTCGATGCGTCCGCAGACGACCTGGCACGCTGGCGGGAATCGGGTGTGATCCGGTAGGAATAGAGTTGCTCGTAACAGTAAGCATGTCCATGAGCGCGTCAAGCAATCTGTATTCTGGAAGTTCGGAGTTTACGCGCTTTCAATTGAGCTTGTCTTCGATCATATTTTCAAGGTCGGAAAATCATCAGTATTCGCCACGTTTACGATCATAGAAGGAGTGGATTTCATGGGATGGCTCTACGAATCCATAAAGCGACGACATAGGGAGGAAGGTCGTGCCGAAGGCCGCGCAAGAGGGCCGTGCGGAAGGTCAGAGAGAACGAGACCAGGCTTACAGGGAGTGGTTCAGCAGGGAACAGGAGGCTGGCACGCTTGGTACGCCGAAGCAAAGCCCTCCCCCGTTTCTCGATGACGTGGTTTCGCAATCAGAACGGGGCTCGGCATAAGCCTGTATAGTAGTAATAAAGCACTTCTGGATTACCCCCTCGTACTGCTTACATCTCGTGTTTTCCGCTAATGTCAGATATGCCGCTTCCCCGTGGGCATCGTAACTAAAACCGACGTCCATCCGGGCCGGGATCCTACCCCACAGCCTCCACAACCAGATCGCCGACTTCGCTGGTGCTGAAGCCCAAAGAAAAGCCCTCCGGTGGCCGGAGGGCTCAGTCCTGTTGTACTTACTTGTTGATTTCCCGAGTAGTACGTCCGATCGGCTACGAGACATAGTAGCCAAATCAATCATCTGACTATACAATTGAGCCGGATCCAGTTACCGGAGGTTTCCGCCAACCTGCGCGCAAACGTCGTAGTGGGCAGGAAGTACGGATCGGCCTGCGATTCGTCGACTACGTACCCTAGGTCGGCGAGGGACTGGATGGTTATCAAGCTCATTGGATCATGCGTCGTCGCTTCCGGATTTCCGAACCCGTCCATGAGTTCTTTAGGGCCAATCACGGAATCCCTCCAATGACCGTCTTGGGTACCCTCGCCTCCTTCCTCATTCTCCACCGGAACTTTAGCACCCGAGTAACCCGCACCGCCCACGGCATCGAAGGCCGCGATCGCCTCAAATCCGCTGAAATGCGTATCGGGCGGTGGCAGAATTGGTTCGCGGTTCGAGTCGAGCGATGGGTTCTTAAGCAGATTCAGTCTTTTCCACAACGAAGATCCGAATCCTAGAACATGACCCATCTCATGAAGGATTGTATCGTGAAGTGCTACAGGGCTGATATCGGCCAAGTCGTCCGTGTCGAAGGTAATATCCCCCATATATGGCAATGAAGATGACGGCCTGATTAAACACGGACCGGCATATGCGAGTGTTCCCCCCTTACCGTCTATTGGCGTGAATCGCAAGTAGATCAGTAAGTCGTCTACGTAACCGAATAACTGTTCGTAGTCGCCATTGTCGAAGAGGTCGTCTACTGTTACAACATCTTGAAACCTTCTGTCAGGCAGGTCGCCAGTGATGACGCGTTCCCAGCGTGCGGCCGCAGCCTTCGTTGCCTCTACTATGGATGCATCGGGTTCCTCACCAATCCAAACAATCTCGATATTGTAGGTGTCGGGATCCGGGGCGTTGGAAATTCGCCACAGCCCCGACAAAGCGTAACGCGTTTGGGTACCGCATCTGTACACGAAATTGCCTTTTGTCGGCGCTGTGAACGTCAGCGCGATAACGCACCGACCACCGGTGGCATCGTATATTTGCGTAAGTCTGCCTGTATTCGTTCCCGTAAGCGAATAGGTGTACGATCCGGCTGGCGGTCCTCCGACAGGTTCTGCGTAGCTTCCTTCGGAAGTGAATTCGATATCAAAGCCGCGCGTGGTCGATAGTACCTTACCAACGAAATGCGCATCAAATTCACGCTGGTTGGCGGGGGCGAAACCGGGCCTCGCGTCCGCGCAACTCGCAACTCGACTGTCATCAATCATGCCGAGCCAGTCTCTGAATGCCGCATCGTCCGGTGCGCACACCTCCGTTCCCCGAAGCCATAGTTTGGACAGATTGACTAGTTGTAGCAGTTCAGGCTCTATCGCGCCGAACAACGGATTGTTGGCAAGACTCAGCCAGGTGAGTAGTGTCAACTGTCCGATTTCCGGAGGAACGTTCCCTTCCAACTGGTTGTCGTTCAGCCAGAGATCGGTGAGCTTGGTGAGTTGGCCGATTTCTGGAGGTATCACCCCGGTCAGCATATTATCGAAAAGGCTCAATCTTTTTAGATTGGCAAGCTGCCCGAGTCCCGGCGGGATGCTTCCTGTTAACTGATTAGAGGATAGTGCCAGGAATTCGAGGCCGTCGAGTTGAGCCAACTCCGGTACTAGGTTTCCCTGTAGGTTGTTATCATCGAGGGCGAGACTTCTAACCCTACCGTTTACGTCGGTTGTCACGCCGTGCCATTCATCAAGACTCTGATCGCTCAGCCATCCAGAGTTCTCTGTCCAATCAGGGCCTCCCATGGCTTCGAACAGAGCGACCAGCACTTTACGGTCTGCGTCCGATTCGCAGTTCGCTATGCCGGCTGTGTTCTCGATTCCCTGCACCCACGTCTGCATTTCGGCGTCGAGAGGCACACATAATCGTGTGCCGGAGAGGTTTAATTCCGTCAGTCTGCGCATTCCCTTTAGCGAATTTGGCAATGGACCTGAGAGTCCCGAGTTGCCTCCGAGTAGCAGTTCTGAGAGATTGGTGAGTTGACCGATTTCTAACGGGACCTGACCTGTCAACTGGTTGTTTACAAGGTTCAATCTGTTGAGATTTATGAGTTTTCCTATTTCGGGTGGTATGCCCCCGGTAAATTCGTTCGTTGCAAGAGAAAACTGTCTTAGCTCCGTCAGTTCCGTGAGAACAACGGGAATCGATCCGGATAACTGATTCCCCCACAGATAAAGCAGTTTGAGCTTAGTGAGTTGCCCGAGTTCTTGGGGTATGTTCCCAGTCAAATGGTTCTTTGTAAGCGCCAACGTGTCTAGACTGGCAAGCTGGGCCAACTCTGGTATCAAGGTTCCCCGGAGGTTGTTTTCATGAAGGATAAGCTTTTTGACTCTGCCGTTCTCGTTCGTTCTGACGCCATACCAGGCTCCCAATGGTCTCTCGCTTAGCCAACCATCCTTATTTGACCAGTTTTCACCGTCCGTGGCATTGTACAGCTTGACGAGAGTCTCTCGTTCCAGATCCGGCCCCATGACAGTGATCGTAATTCGCCCGGTCGTGCTTCCCGATCGAGCGATGATTTGCGTCATTCCGTTTGCCACTGCAGTGACTAGACCTTGAGCGTTTACGGAAGCCACTGTGGAGTCTGCACTCGACCATGAAACCGTGGCACCCGGTACGGGGTTGTTCTTCGCATCCACTACGTTCGCATTGAGTTGAACAGTTTGGCCAATCTCGCTAAGGGTCGTCGAGGATGGCGTAATTGTAACGCGAATCGCAGTTTGCGCAACGGTAATGATTGCACGCCCATTGAGATTTCCAGACTGTGCAGTGATCTGTGCATTGCCGTTAGCCACAGCGGTGACCAATCCTTGGGCGTTCACGGTCGCGACAGAGTTGTTTGAGCTGGACCATGAGAACGTGGTGCCGGATATGGGATTGTTATTGGTGTCTAGGACCGAAGCATTGAGTCGCAGAGTCTGTCCTATAGCGTTGAGCGTCGTGGATGCTGGCGTAATTTGTATACGGGAAGGAACGGGAACGGTTGGCGTGGTTGGTGTCGTTGGTGTCGCTGGTGACGAAGGCGCGGAAGGTCTTGTAGGGCTATCCTCGCCGCAATTGCTAAGCATCAAAGACAAGAATAAACATGCAATTATGAATCGCTTTGAATCTGAGCGTATGAAGGCGATCTTCATCGAGATTCTCTCGGGATATGTGGATAAGAATATGTCGAGGCGGTTTCAGGCTTTAAGAAAACAGTAAACAATGTAGCAAAATTTGAGGGAAAAGGTGCAACAACGTGGAACCGTTCGGTTCCGACCAGATTCCGGACAAACTCTGGCGTTTCGATGCAACGTTGCTGCATACGCGGGAACGACGATTGAAGAAGTTCTGTCAGTTTTAGTTTACCGAACAATCGACGTTCATTTCTATAAAAAGGAATGAGTGAGGCTAATCGGGCGAAAGCCCTGGTAACAGGTGGGTTGGTTTTAAATTTGAATCATACCAAAGTGAAGCTTTGAAGCATGGAACTCGCTTCGATTGTCATAGTACAGAGGGTTTATTGAATGGTCAATAAAAACAACAGTTTAATACAACAACTTTTTTAGCCCGAAGTATGGTTAATGTATCAAAATAACGACGAGGGGAAATGCCGCGAGAATCGATTACAATCAATCCTGTAGTCAGACTGGTTGGAACTGTGGGCGCAGCGTCCGCAGACGACCTGGTACGTGGCGCGATACCCGAGCAGGTTTCTCCCGTCCGGCCACAACACTCCCGCCGCCCGTCAAGGTTCTTCCGCCTGCTACTCCTTCGTGCCGCCGTCCGAACGCCTGCCTACCCCACCGCCTCGGTCACCAGATCGCCGACTTCGCTGGTGCTGTAACCCATCCTGCCGGCATCCATGCTCTTCATTTTGGTGCTCACCACGTCGATGATGGCCCTTTCCACGGCGTCGGCGGCCTGCGCTTCACCGAGCTGCGCCAGCATCATCTGGCAGGAGGCGATGGCCGCGATGGGATTGATGACGTTCTGGTCCGTGTACTTCGGCGCCGAACCCCCGATGGGCTCGAACATGGCGGTGCCTTCGGGATTGATGTTGCCACCCGCGGCGATGCCCATGCCGCCCTGGATCATGGCGCCCAGGTCGGTGATGATATCGCCGAACATGTTGGTCGTGACGATGACATCGAACCACTCGGGGTTCTTGACCATCCACATGCAGGTCGCGTCCACGTGGGCGTAGTCGGCCGTGATGCCCGGATACTCCTCGGCGAC
>CAZZNP010000037.1:26024-31575 GCA_964655785.1 uncultured Gemmatimonadota bacterium | reverse complement strand
AGGCATGGCGGCGGTTGTTCGAGAAGGAATGATTCATGGATGAACCGGCTGACATGTTTCCTTCACGGGTAGATCCGCTATCACACGAAGTATCCCGCGTATCCCGCGTGCGTACCTGGTCGGCGCGTTGACCGGCGTCAGGTCGACAGAAGTGAAGCCCCGGTTCTGGCTCTCACGGCTTAGCCGTCCCGTTTACGCCTTGCCGATCGACCTGTTCAGGATCCTGGCGGGGCTCCTGAGCTGCGCTTATTTTACGGCCACTTTTCTCGAAACCGGAGACATCAGCGGACCCCACGGACTGATCGACCATTCCCTCTCGCTGGAGCTGTTCCCATACACGAAATGGAGCCTGCTACAGGGAGAGATACCCGCTGGCCTGCTGAAAGCCATTTTCCTGGGCGCCGTCGCGGTTTCTGCCATGCTCACGGCGGGTTACAGGCCGGCCCTTTGTGCGGTAGTCCTCTATGTACTGGCCGTTTCCACCTACCGGCTGAACTTCTTCGTTCTCTATGTAGATGATGCCGTATTCCACTGGACGCTTCTGTGGCTGATCCTGCTGCCGACCGGACATACACTGACCTGGAAGGCGTGGCGCCGGGACGGCAGAGCCGCGGTGGATCGTTGGCTGGAACGGAAGGTGCCCGGGCTGGCCGTTCGATGCTTCTTGGTCAACCTCGCCCTGGTCTACGCGGCGTCCGGGCTGTGGAAGCTGACCAGTCCGATGTGGCTCGAGGGCACGGCGCTTTATGTCATACTCAGGCTGCCGATCGCATGGATGCCGGATCTCTGGGGAGCCGCTTCTTTGCCGTGGCTGAAAGTCGCCAGTTACGTGGCTTTGGTGGCGGAGCCTCTGTTCGTTATGTTACTGTTCCTGCGGCCGGGCCGACCGGTCAAGTGGATGATCATTGCCTTGCTGATCCTGTTTCATAGTGGCATTATCGCTACGCTGAAGATCCCCTTTGCGAATTTAGCATGCCTTGCAGGTGCTGTGCTCTGGTGCCGCCACGAGATCATGAACGCGATCGGAGTCCGGACAGCAAAGGATGAGCGGGGCAAATTCACCGTGCGCGGCGTGGCGGCAGCGGACGTGCGGACGCGACCTGGGGACAGCGAAAGGGGCTGCAAAAGGGGCGGCGAAAGTACCACCTGGCGCGGCGCGATGGCCGTGGTCGTCACTGGCCTCCTTGGAATGCAGGCCGCGTTGGATTTCGCCAAGCCCCAGTGGCGATATGACGACTGGGAAGTAGCGAGTCCCATCTCCATCATGCAAAACTGGGTGGATGGATTGCACCGGGGTGTCTACGGCGTACTTTGGGCGGGTGGACTGGCACAGAGCTACCGTCTGCTTGACTGGGTCGACAGCCGCAATTACGATCTGGACTACCGGGTCATGGAGCAGAATCGGGATGGGCATCAGGTCAGGGTGGATCCCGAACGGCTTTTTCCGTCTTCCATGCGAGGTATTCTGCTTCAATCCTATCTGCATGGCGTGGTGTGGCGTGTATTCCCTCCCCCAAAAGAAACTGAGTTAAGAGCCGGCCTGAGGCAGCGTTTTGCGACTCGATACTGCAGGTCACGGCCTGGGTCAGATCTGCAAGTGGACGTGGAAGTACGGATCACGCGCGTTACCGCGGGTAAAGACCTCTCAGCGGAAGAAGCCTATCGTCCTGTAATGCGCTTCTCCTGTATCGACGGAAGCGCAACGATCCTGGAGTCACGGTAGTGTGTGGTCTTGCAGCCATCATGTCACAGGGCGGCGACTGGTCACCCGCTGCCCTCGAGCGCGCCACGGATGCGCTCAGCCATCGAGGTCCAGACGGTAGTGGTACGTGGGTCAACCCGGACGGAAAGGTCGGGCTGGGACACACCAGGCTGAGCGTGATCGATCTGGAAAATGGCGCACAGCCCATCTCCAGCGAAGATGGTCGCATCCACCTGGCGGCAAACGGCGAGTTCTATGGTTTCGAGAAGATACGGCGGGACCTGGAGACCCGGGGCCATGTATTCGCGACGGGAACAGACAGCGAAATCGCCCTCCACCTCTACGAGGAACAGGGTCGAAAGTGCGTCGAATCACTCAGAGGAGAATTCGCGTTCGTCCTCTGGGATGAAGACCTGCGGATGCTTTGGGCGGTTCGCGACCGGTTCGGCATCAAGCCTCTTTACTATGCGGAAAACAGGGGCGTGTTGTACGTGGCCTCCGAAGTAAAAGCGCTGCTGGCCGCGGGAGTACCCGCGGCATGGGACGAAGAGACGGTGGGCCAGCAGATTTTCGGCTGTTTCGACGCGGAAAGGACGCTCTTCGCCGGGGTGCGGTCGTTACCGCCCGGGCACGGCCTGGTGGCACAGAACGGCGAAACGCGCCTGGCGTGCTACTGGGATGTGGATTATCCACGCAAATCGTCCGGAACCCTATGGGATCCATCTAGTTGCGTCGACGAAGTACGTCATAGTCTCCAGGAGTCCGTTCGTCTTCGCATGCGTGCCGACGTGCCCGTCGGATGCCTCCTGAGCGGCGGCCTGGATTCGTCGGCATTGCTGGGTATGGCCGCACAGGGCGCGGCACAGCCCAAAGCATTCACCATCTCCTTCGATCACGCGTCCTACGACGAAGAACCCGTGGCCCGTCGAACGGCGCACCACGTGGGGGTCGAGTACGAAGCCGTTCCAGTCTCCCAGAGCGATTGCGCCGATCATTTTGCCGATGCGGTGTGGCATGCGGAGGCGATGCAGGCCAACGCGCACGGCGTGGCGCGTTACCTCCTGAGCCGCGCGGTACGCCAGGCAGGATACAAGACCGTCCTGGCCGGTGAAGGGGCGGATGAACTCTTCGCCGGATACGAATTCTGCCGACCCGCGTTGCGACGGGAACCCCAACGGGGGATATCCGACTGGTTGCGTATCGGCCTGGCACTGCTTGGGGCGCAAACCCCCGCCGAGCGAAAGGTGGCGGAGGTTTCTTCCTGGCTGGTACGTGTAAGCCGGATCCTGGGACTGTCTTCCGAGGTCATGGAAGCCCTGGCCGGCAAACTGGACGTCCTGCACAACCTGCTGGCACGAGATTTCCAGGAACGTATCACCGTCCGTGATCCCTACCGCGTTTTTTTCAAACAGTTCGATTACCGGAAACAGATCGCCGGACGCGAACCCGTAAAACAGGTGCTCTATCTGTGGCTTAAGTCCCTTTTCGTCGGATACAACCTGGCGGCGGAACGGGCTGATATGGCCCACGGACTAGAAGTGCGCCTGCCGTACCTGGATCACAGGTTTTTTGAATACGGAAGCCGTATACCTTCCAGGCTGCTGGCTAGTGACGGTCGGCCCAAATATCCGCTCCGCGAGGCGGCGAGACCCTTCCTGACCGATGAGGTATACAAGGGTACCAAGAACCCGTTCCTTGCGCCGCCGTCCACATTGCGAACGGGTAACAGGCTGTACGAGATGTGCCAGGACACGCTTCGAGGCTCGGGTATGCGAAAACTGTCCTTCTTCAATACAGGACGGGTGGCGCATCTGCTTGATGAACTGCCGGGTATGGATGAAGGAAAGAGAGTCGCGTTGGATCCTCTGATCATTGCCTTGACCTCGCTGTGCGTTTTGCAGGAGCGATATGGCCTGTGAATCCGCGGGCGATCGTGTAGCCATTGTGCGCAGGGGTAATATGGAATGCCTTGACTCGCTGGCGCGCTCCGTTGTTTTTTACTGGATGAGACGACTTCGTTGCCCCGCACCAGACTAACCAGTACAGTTGAAAGACACTTACATTCATGAACACGGATACGCCTGAACGCCAGTCAAGCGTTCGCTTTGAAGCGGACGAAAAACCCCCGATCCTCCTGACGATCGGACTCGGACTGCAGATCGCATTGCTCACGGTGGGCGGCGTGGTGCTGACCGTCGCAATCGTAAGCCGCGCCGGCGGCGCCAGCGAAGCCTACCTGACCTGGGGCGTTTTCGCCGCCGCGGCGGTCTGTGGAATCACCACGGCCATCCAGGCACTCCGGGTCGGCAGGATCGGCGCCGGATACGTGCTCATGATGGGTACGTCCGGCAGTTTCATCGCGGTGTGCATTACGGCCCTCGTACAGGGCGGGCCGCCGCTGATGGCGACGCTCATCATTATCTCCTCCCTGTTTCAGTTTTTGCTGTCGACACGCCTGTCGCTGCTTCGAAGAATATTGACGCCCGTGGTATCCGGTACGGTAATCATGTTGATCTCGGTTACCGTTATGCCTATCGCCTTCGACATGATCGGCGACGTGCCCGAAGGCGAGCCCGTGTCCACGGCCCTGTTCATCGCGGCCGTCACCATGCTGGTCTCCATCGGCATCGCGTTGAA
The DNA here is from genome assembly GCA_964655785.1 of uncultured Gemmatimonadota bacterium. Taxonomy (GTDB): domain Bacteria; phylum JAAXHH01; class JAAXHH01; order JAAXHH01; family JAAXHH01; genus JAAXHH01. Next base: position 27,236 of record CAZZNP010000037.1, on the reverse strand, counting down.
GGCGACCTCCTCGCTGCGCCTCTGGGCGCCCGTGATCGGGATCGCGGCCGGGTCCATCGTCGGCGCGTACTTCGGATTCTACGATACCGCCCGGGTGGCGGCCGCCCCATGGGTGGGTTTACCGGAAGGCAGTTGGCCGGGGATGGATCTTGCATTCGGGCCTGCGTTCTGGGGACTGCTGCCCGCCTTCCTCTTCGTGACGCTGGTGGGCGCGGTGGAGACGATTGGGGATTCCGTGGCCATCCAACGGGTTTCCTGGCGCCGTCCCAGGGCGGTGGATTACCGGGCCGTCCAGGGCGCGGTGGCGGCGGACGGCCTGGGCAACCTGCTGTCCGGCCTTCTGGGCACGGTCCCCAATACGACCTATTCCACGAGCATCGCCGTGACCGAGTTGACCGGCGTGGCAGCCCGAAGGGTGGGCGTCGTCGTGGGCGCGGCCTTCATCGCGATCGCGTTCGTTCCGAAGTTTCTCGCCGTGGTGCTGGCTATACCGAATCCCGTGGCGGGAGGATTCCTCATTGTCCTGCTGTCCTTGCTTTTCGTGATTGGGATGAAGCTTGTGATTCAGGATGGAATCGATTACAGGAAGGGCCTGGTCGTCGGCGTGAGTTTCTGGATCGGCGTGGGTTTTCAGAACGACGCCATTTTCCCTGAGCTGGTATCGGGTTTCGCCGGAGGCCTTCTGCAGAACGGCATGACGGCCGGGGGTTTTATGGCCATGATCATGACGCTGTTCATGGAAGTGACCTCACCCCGCAGATACCGGCTGGAATCCGACCTCAACCCGGCGGCTTTACCGAAAATCAGGGTTTTTCTGGAGGACTTCGCGTCGCGTAACGGATGGGATTCCGCCATGTCCGACCGGCTGATTGCGGCGAGCGAAGAGACCCTGCTGTCACTGGTCCGGGAGGAAGGCGAAGCCAACCGACGAAACCGCCTGCTCCTCGTCGCGCACCGGGAGGAAGGGAGTGCCGTAATCGAACTGGTGGCCGCTACTGGAGAGGGCAACCTGCAGGACAGGATAGAACTGCTGGGCGACGAAAGAGCCGTGGAGACGCCGGAGGAGATGGAAGTGTCGCTTCGGCTTCTGAGCCACTTCGCCTCGTCGGTCCACCACCAGCAGTATCACGATACCGATATCATCACGTTAAAGGTCGACGTACGCCCATCCCACACCGGCGTGTCGACCTGAGCGTTCGTGCCGGCTTTGCG
>CAZZNP010000037.1:0-25924 GCA_964655785.1 uncultured Gemmatimonadota bacterium | reverse complement strand
ACGTACGCCCATCCCACACCGGCGTGTCGACCTGAGCGTTCGTGCCGGCTTTGCGGAAACCCGACCAGGCGGCCGGTGCCACGTCCTGAGCGTTCGTGCCGGCTTTGCATAAACCCGACCAGGCGGCCGGTGCCACGTCCTGAGCGTTCGTGCCGGCTTTGCGTAAACCCGACCAGGCGGCCGGTGCCACGTCCTGAGCGTTCGTGCCGGCTTTGCGTTCTACCCTACGGCCGGCGACTCCGCCCCCACCCCCGCCACGACCACCTCGGCCTCGAAGGCCTTGAATGGACTGTCCTTCGAAGACTGGCAGTGCGTGGATGCATAGTGGTACTGGAGCGCCCTGCGGCGCCGATCGCTCGTGTTCGGTGGTGTGTAGTGATAGGTTTCGCCGTGAAATACCAGGGCGTCTCCTGCTTTCATGACACAGGCGACGGCGTCATCCGCCGTGGGCGCCGAAGACAACCCGTAGTCGTCGGCCACGCCCCCGTGTTCCCCGATACCTTCGCGGTGCGAACCCGGAATGACGTGCATGCATCCGTTTTCCACGTCGGCGTCGTCCAGCGCGATCCAGAATCCGAATACATTGTTCGGTTCCAGGCGGAAGTAGGCGTTGTCCTGGTGCCAGACCTTCTGTCCGCCGAATCGGGGCGGTTTCATCAGGAGCATGCTCTGGAACAAGGCAACGTCCTGGCCGATCAATTCGACGGCGATACCTACCATTCCGGGGTGATGGGCCAGGGAGCGGAACAGTTCGTTGTGGCGGGTCATCCTGAAGAGTTTCCTCACGCCCAGTTCCAGGCGTTCGGGCTTAACCGCCCCCCGTCTCACGGCGGGTTCGATCTGCACCAGTTCTTCCGGCACGTCCGGGTACCTGTCTACGATCGCGGTGATTTCGCGCCGTATGGAATCGACTTCGTCCGGAGTCAGGAATCCCTCCACGATGTAATAGCCGTCCCGGTCAAAGGCGGTTTTCTGAGCTGCAGACATCAGCGTTCCGGTGGTCATGGATCAATCCTTCCAGTTGAATACGACGCCCATCATGTTCTTTTCTCGCCGGAATATCATCTCGTAGGCTTCGTTGATCTGCGAATAGTGCATCCGGTGGGTCACGAGACGCTTCGGTTCCAGCTTGCCTTCCCGCATCAGGTCCAGCGTGAAGCGGCACATGGTACTCCAGTTCCTCCGATCGCCCCGTTCCGAGGGAAACAGGTAACCGGCCCGCCCGTTAACGGCGATCAGGGATATACCCTTGGAATAGAACCATTCCATGTCCAGCGGGTTGAAGTCGAGTGGCGGCTCGACCCGTCCGGGCAGGGCCACGATGCCGACCCGTCCGTTGTCGCGCACGATCTGGCAGGACGTTCGCAGGGCGTGCCAGGGATTGGCGGTGAGAATGACCAGGTCGACGCCCTCGCCATGGGTGTAGTCGTCCAGCTTCTCGTCCAGGTCGGGATCGTCATACATGAAAGTCGCGTCGGCCCCCATGCGCTGGGCCATTTCCATGCGGACCGGGCTGTTCGCGATCCCGATCGTCCGGGCGCCGAGACAGGGACCGAGTCCGACGGCGCCGAGTCCCAGGACGCCCAGGCCAACGACGGCCACGTTCTCGCCGGGCTGGAACTGCGACTTGTAATAGCACATGGCGCTCAACGTGTACAGGTGACCGTATACCGCGTCCTCGTCATGCACGCCGTCGGGTACCTTCACGAGCACTTCGTCGTCCCGGGCGATGAACTCGGACTGGTGGGGATACCTGGAGATGACCCGGTCGCCCGGTGCGAAGTCCGTGACCGCCTCTCCCACGCCACGGACCACCCCCAGGTTGCTGTCACCGACCCATCGCGGAAAATCAGGCGCGCCGGGAACCTGCTCGGCTCCTTCGTAATTTCCCCGGTCCGTTCCAATCTTGAGAGCGGAAATGATCGTTTCGATCCAGAGGTCGTGGGGCCCCAGTTTGTCCGTAGCCAGGGGATGGTCTTCGATGCGCAGATCACGTGGGCCGTAAAGCACGGCGATTTTCATGAATCAGCTCCGATCCTGTTTTCGCTTCAGTGCGAGGAATCTCCAGATCCGGCCACATCCGGCCGCGCCGGGCCACATCCGGCCGCGCCTGGCCAGATCCGACCACATCCGGCCGCGCCCGGGTGTCACAGCCTGCCGCGCCGGGCCACATCCGGCCACATCCAGCCGCACCCGGGTGTCACAGTCTGCCGCGCCAGGCCACATCCGACCGCGCCCGGGTGTCACAGTCTGACAGGTCAGGCCGACAGGGCGGTCAGGCAGCGGTCGTAGACTTCGAACCGTTCCCCCTCGGTTTCCTCCGGGTCCACCAGTTTGAGCCACATGGCGCTGCCGGGCTTTGCCGAACTGTAGGAACGGTGGCTTCCGATCACGGAGGGATCTTCGCCGTGCCACGCGATCTTCCCCTCCTGCATGTAGATGAATTCGCCCCGGTAGCGGTCTACGATGTCCTTCCGGTGGTCCTGGTAGAAAAGGCCCTGCTCGCAAGCCGTACGCCGAAGGGTATGGATCAGTTCAGGCGCTTCGTCGACGTCCGAGTCGAAGTGCGCCACTGGTCCCTGGACGTCGCTTACGAAATCTATTTCATCCAGGTCGACCGTGCCGAACCCCCACTGCGCGGCCACCAGGAGGTGGTTCCTGTCCCGCCGGAACGGTGGAGTGGGCCAGTCGGAGGCGGGGTCGTGACCCATCAGATATGCGCCGCAGGCATCGGTGGCCGTGATCTGGTCGCCGGCGATCAGCACATCGCCCACGCGGCCTTCGCCGCCCCATTCGCGTCCCTTCTGCCCCACGAGCCCGTCGATGATGTTCAGGCACGGATTGGTGATCATCGCAAGGTCGGGGAGGACGTAGGACAGCCTGATGGCGTGGTGAAAGTAGGTGCGTACCCGTCCTCTCGGCCGAATGATGGGCGGAAGTCCGAAGAGGTTCTTCATGCAGAGCGTGATGCCCATGAACAGGTGGTTTTTCATCTTGGCCACAGAGATCACTTCGTCCGCGTCCTCGAAAACACCGCTCAGGACGTAGCGGTCGAACATGTTCCCGCCTCCGGGCACCTCGTATTCCGCCCAGGGAGGCCGGTTGGAGTCATCGTACTTTACGTTGAACTCCCGCAGGTGATGGACGTAGTTGAACTCGTCCGGCGTGAGTTTATCCGTGGCGTAGGGATTGGTGTCCGTGGCATAGATTTCCGCATCGGTATGTTCGCGAAGCAGTTGCAGCACGGCCCTGCAGACCGCGTCGTCGACCAGTTCCCGGCGTCGCCCCTTGAACCGGGCGATGTTGTCCATGGGCTTCATCATGTTGAACTTGATGACGATCTTCCTGGCTTTCTCGATACGCGCCCAGGAATCCTCGAGCGGCTCGGTAATTCGTCTCAGCGTCTCGTAGACGCCCTGGTAATCGGTCTGATGGTCGCAGGCCGCAGCGCGAACGGTATATTGCTTTACCGCCATGTCAAGGTCTCCGGGATGGCAAGGATGGTGTAGGAACAGAGAACTAGATGCAATATATAAACGGCGGTTTCAGCCACAAGGGTAAACACCGGTCTGATCCGAGCTGAATCTATCCGGCCGCCCAAAAATGAAAGAGGCGGATATTTTGGGTTGTATAATTACGGTCGAAAGGTCATATTGAAGGCCCCTTTACACTGAATGATCTCCACGCGGCGGATCCGGTGCGCCATCGGGAACGCGGAGCGCCCGCCGATGTGTGATCGTCCCGGCCGGACACGACGGCTACCAGGAAGGTGAACGCGGAATTGAACGTACTTCGAAGATTTGTACGGTTAGTAGACGGATTGAACGAACGCATCGGCACGGTCGTTTCCTGGTTTACGACCCTGCTCGTACTGACCGTCTGTATCGACGTTTTCACCCGGTATTTCCTGCGCCGCAGCAGCGTGGCGGTTCAGGAGCTGGAGTGGCATTTCTTCGCGGTGATTTTCCTGCTCGCCTCGGCCTGGGCCCTTAAACACAACAAGCACGTCCGCGTAGACGTGCTGTATATGAATTTTTCACCCCGGAACCAGGCCCTGGTCAATCTCATCGGCAGCTTGTTGTTTCTGCTGCCATTCGCGGTGATCGCGATCTGGAGTTCCCAGAATTTCGTCCTGAATTCCTTCCGGATCGGCGAAGTTTCCCCGGATCCCGGCGGACTCCCCGCCCGCTACATCCTGAAGGCCATGATTCCCATCGGTTTCACCCTGATCCTCCTGCAGGGACTCGCCCTGGCGGCACGCTCCCTGGACCGGTTTATCCACGGAGGAGAAGGTCCCATGGGCGATAAGGATGAATCTCCCCCGAGGGGGCTGTCGGCCAAAGAGGAGGACGCGGTTTGACCGAAGCGATGCCTCTCATCCTGTTCCTGGTCCTATTCCTGCTGCTCCTCATGGGATACCCGGTCGCATTCACCCTGGGCGGCGTGTCCGTCTTGCTCGGACTGATGACCTTCGGTGCGGATTTCTTCAACCTGCTGCCCCTGCGCATCTGGGGCGTCATGACGAATTACGTTTTGCTCGCCGTGCCCCTGTTCGTGTACATGGGTGTCATGCTGGAGAAATCCGGCCTGGCCGAGGACATGCTGGAAACCATGGCCTTGCTCTTCGGACGACTGCGGGGCGGCCTCGCGGTGGCGGTCGTGATCGTGGGCGCTCTGCTGGGCGCGTCGACCGGTATCGTAGGAGCAACGGTCGTGACCATGGGCCTGCTCAGTCTGCCTACCATGCTCCGGCGGGGCTACAGTCCCCAGGTGGCGACGGGTACCATCGCCGCGTCGGGAACGCTCGGCCAGATCATCCCGCCCAGCGTGGTGCTCGTGCTCCTCGGGAGCATCCTCAACGTTTCGGTCGGCGACATGTTCATCGGCGCCGTCATCCCGGGCACCATCCTCGTTGGCAAGTACCTCGTCTCGAACACCATCGTGGCGATGTTAAAACCCACCGAGGCCCCGGCCATGCCCGCCGAGGAACTGGCCGCGTTCCGGGAAAGCGGCATGGTCAAGAAGATCATCCGGGCTTTTCTGCTTCCCCTGGGCCTCATGACGGTCGTGCTCGGTTCCATCTTCGCGGGCATCACCTCGCCGACGGAAGCGGCGGCCGTGGGCGCGCTAGGCGCTACGCTGCTTACCGTGTTCCAGGGCAAGTTCTCCTACAATACGCTGAAAGAAGTCATGAAGGAATGCACGCACATCACGTGCATGGTGTTCTTCGTGCTGGTGGGCGCCGAGGCCTTCGGACTGGTGTTCCGGGGCATGAAGGGCGACGCATACATGACCAGCCTGATCATGGACGCCAACCTGAGTACCTACGCCTTCCTGGCCCTGGTCCTGGTGATGATATTCATCGCCGGTTTCTTCATCGATTTCATCCAGATCACCTACATCATCGTACCTGTCGTAACTCCCATCTTCATCGCTTTCGGGGTCGATCTGCTGTGGCTCGGCATCCTGATCGCGGTGAACCTGCAGACCTCCTTCCTCACGCCGCCCTTCGGGTTCTCCCTGTTCTATCTTAAAGGGGTAGCTCCGCCCGAAGTGCAGACCCGCCATATCTACCGGGGCATTCTGCCCTTCATCGTCATACAACTCATCTGCCTCGGACTGCTGGTCTACGTCCCGTACATGGCGACGTGGCTGCCCGGTCTGCGTTGAGTTCAGGTATTGCCTTGAGTTGACTCGTTCTGATTTTCTAAAGGTCAATACCCTATCGCGCAGCCGTCCTTCCGGGGTTCCGACGCACCGTGCAGCATGCCCGTATCCGGGTCGATGCCTATCGCCTGGTAACCGCCGTACCCGTGGGCCGACCGGGATATCCGGTGGCCTTTTTCTTCGAGACGGACAAAGGCTTCTTCGCCGATACCGTCTTCCACGTTGACCCGGCCTCCGCCTGCCTCCATGGGAGCGCCCGTTGGTTCGGCCGAACCGAAGTGCTGAAACCGCGGCGCGTCGCCCGCCTCCTGCACGTCCATGCCGTAATCGATCATGTTGCAGAGGACCTGTACGTGTCCCTGCGGCTGCATGGCGCCGCCCATCAGTCCGAAGGTCAGCCACGGCTTCCCGTTCCGGGTCACCATGGCAGGAATGATGGTATGGAAAGGCCGTTTGTGGGGGACGAGGGCGTTGCGGTGCGCAGGATCCAGCGAGAAGAGCTGTCCCCTGTTCTGGATCGGAAAACCCGTGCGTTCCGGCACGATGCCCGATCCGAATCCCCGGAATATACTCTGGATGAACGACACGGCGTTGCGGTCCTGGTCCACGACCGTCATATAGGCCGTATCCCCATGCTGCAGTATGGGATCGCCGGCCAGGACGTCGACTGCCGCACGGCGTGGATCGATGCGCTCGCGCTGCCTGTCGGCGTAGGCCTTTGACAGCAGGTCTTTCACGGGTACGTCCGCGAAGGCGGGATCGGCGTAGAACTCCGCCCGGTCGGCATAGGCCAGTTTCTTGGCTTCGATCTGAAGGTGCAGCGTTTCCGCCGACAGGCAGCCCGTTTCGGCGAGGTCGAACCCTTCCAGGATGTTCAGCATCTGCAGCGCGGCGATGCCCTGTCCGCTCGGCGGCAGTTCCCAGACCGTATGGCCGCGGTAGTCCACACATACGGGGGCGTCCCAGGTCGACGCATGGTCGTGGAAATCCTCCGGGCTGAACAAACCGCCGGCTTCCCGTGAGCAGGCCACGATGGCCTCGGCGATCTCACCGTGGTAGAACGCGTCGCGTCCACCCTCGGCCAGGATGCGGTAGGTCCGGGCCAGGTCCGGGTTCCGGAACACCGCGCCTGGTTCGGGAGCCTGTCCACCCGGCAGGTAGACCCGCACGGACTCGGGCCAGGGGCTCAGCAGCGGTGTGGATCCAGCCCAGTCCCGTGCGATGATGTCCGATACGGGGAACCCGCTCTCCGCGTAAAAGATAGCAGGTTCCAATACCTGTGCGAGGGACATCGTGCCGAAGCGCTCGAGCAGGCAGACCCAGCCGTCCACGCAACCCGGGACGGACCAGTTCAACGGACCGGTATCCGGGATGTATTCGTAACCCCTGCCGCGGTAGTGCTCGATCGTCGCCGCGTAGGGCGCCCGGCCGCTCGCGTTGAGTCCGGTCAATCCGCCGCTTTCCGCATCCTGGATGATGGCGAAAAGATCTCCTCCTATGCCGCAGGACATGGGTTCCACCACGCCAAGCGCCGCGTTCACGGCGATGGCGGCGTCGATGGCGTTTCCACCCGCTTTGAGGATGTCGATGCCCGCCTGTGCGGCCAGCGGCTGGCTCGTGGCCACCATGCCCCTCGGCGCCATGACCACCGAGCGCCGCGAGGCCCGGTATTCGTGAGGATCGTAGCGCATAAACTCTATTCGCTCCGTTCGGATGTTGGGCGGCTGAAGAAAGTCTCGGCGTTGTGGGTGGGCAGGTATCCGATCTCTTCCTTCGGCGTCTCGATGTCGAAAATATTGTAGGTGTTATCCGAAATAACGAAGTAGTGCCGCCCGGGCGGCAGGCTGCCGGCGAGATGGGCCGTATAGGCCGCGTGGACCATGGCCGCCGCGTCCTGCTGGTGGCACCAGACCGCGAAGTACCCGCGTTCTTCCACGATGGGCGTATTCCCGGGGTTCACGCCGCCCCAGCGGACCGCCATCGCGCCGCAACCCTGGCTGGCCGCACGCTGCACCCAGCACTCGACGTAGGCCTTTTCCCGGCCGTAGTCGTTGATCGGACAGGCTGGCAGGAGCGCAGGGATCGGTTCCGGCCAGTTTTCGATCGCATCGAATTTCCGGTCCGCGATCAACGCGTATTCGCCCGATTCGAAGAAGCGATAGATGTCGTCCACCGCGTGCACGGAGCTCGAACCCACGATCATCGGCCTCCGGTCCAGGGCCAGCACCGACTCGAACACCAGGTCAGACATCCGGTTCATGGCCGCGAGGTCCCCTTGCCGCGCCAGGTAGACGACCAGATCGAAACCGGGCAGCAGGGCCATGAATCGATCCGGCTCTTCGGTGATGTCCATGTCGATGAATCGGTCAGCCTGGTCGGCCTCTTCGGCCTGGCCGGCCCCGTCAGCCCCGTCAACCCCGTCAGCTCGGTCAGCCTGGCCGGCCCCGTCAGCTCGGTCGGCTCGGTCGGCTCGGTCGGCCTGGCCGGCCCGTCCGCGGTCCTCTGCCCTGTCGGGCGCCCCGGGCAGGTCGATGGAACAGAACCGGTATCTCTCGTCCATGCCGGGCAGGTACTTGCGGAGCCCCGACCCGATCGTTCCACGTCCCCCGATGAGTAATGTGTTGAACGTCATGTAAGTATCCTCAGTAAGCTTCCAGGTAGAGCGACTTGATCTCGTCCACCGTGGGTACGCGCGGGTTGTTCTGCGGACTTCCCGATGCAAGGGCGTCCCCGGCCATCTTGTCCAGGGCGTCGGTCAACGCCCCCATCGATATCCCACAGTCCCGCAGTCCGGGGATTTCCACGGTTTCGTTCAGTTTCCGCAGGCCCTCGATGAGTCTGTCGCATGCTTCGGACGTATCGTGTGCTTCCCCTGCCCAACCGAGCTTCCGGGCCAGGACGGCGTACCGATCGGGCGCCGCGGAAACGCTGAACCGGGTGACAGCCGGAAGGAGGACCGAGTTGCTCAGTCCGTGGGGAAGGTGGAATACAGCACCTAGAGGCCTGCTCATGCCGTGCACGAGGCAGACGGAACTGTTGGCAAAGGCCATGCCGCCCAGGGCGGCCGCTTCCATCATGCCCTTGCGGGCCCCGTGGTCGCCGGGATGCCGCCACGCCTGAACCAGGTGCCTGCCGACGAGGTCGACGCAGGCAAGGGCGAGCGTATCGGTCAACGTGCCCGCCTTGCGGGATACATACGCTTCGATCCCGTGGGTCAGCGTATCCACGCCCACGTTGGCCGTGAGGTGTCGGGGCATGGATAGCGTCAGCGTGTAGTCGACGATCGCCGCCGTGGGCAGCAAATGGGCGTCCAGCATCATCATCTTCACGTCCCGACGCGTATCCGTAATGACGGACACCCGGGACATTTCACTGCCCGTTCCGGCCGTCGTGGGAATGGCGAAGAGCGGCAGGCCGGGCCGGGGAATCCTGTGATAACCCGCATATTCGGTCAACGGCCCTTCGTTGGTGGCCATGACCGCGATGCCCTTGCCTGCGTCGATACTGCTTCCGCCGCCGACCGCGATGACGCCGTCGCAGCCGTTTTCCCTGAGCGTCGCCAGCCCTTCCTCCACGTTCACATCCGTGGGATCGGGGGTCACATCACCGTAGACATGGGCTCCTATGCCCGCCTGGCGGCACTGATCCGCGATGAGACCGGGCAGGCCCTGTTCGACCAGGTAGGGATCGGAGACCAGCAGCACGTTTTTCAGTCCGGCGCGTACGGCCTGGGGCACCGCTTCGTCGAAGGCGCCCGCCCCGTTTATGATGATGGAAGGGATGTTGATCTGTACGGGATCGTTCACCGTCAGGTGACTCCCTTGATGACGTCGCTGTACTGGCGAAAAGTTCCGGATTGCACGACTTCGCGGAGGGCGCGTACGGCCGTGTGCAGTTCCTCGTAGGTCGTGTAAAGTGGTGCGATGCCCAGCCTGATGTTGTCGGGCATGCGGAAATCGGAAATCACCTGTTTTTCCTCACGGATCGCCTGGTCGATTCGATATCCCTCGGCATGTCCGAAGGAGACGTGCGAGCCCCGTCGCGCGCTGTCCCGGGGCGAATTAAGCGTGAAACCCAGTTGCGCCAGATCGGACTCCCACAGGGAAACCAGGTACTCGGACTGACTCTGCGATTTGGCGCATATGGACTCTATGCCGGCTTCGAGCGCGAGATCGACACCGGGTTCGATCATGGCCAGGGACAGCACGGACGGGGTCCCCGTGAGATAACGGTCGATGCCGGACGCCGGTTCGAATTCGGTATCGAAATGGAACTGCTTCCGGTGGCCGAACCACCCCGAAATCGGGTTGTTCAACCGCGACTGCAGGTCGTCCCGGACGTACAGAAACGCCGGCGCGCCCGGTCCGCCGTTCAGGTACTTGTACGTGGAACCCACCGCCAAGTCGATCCCCAGATCGTGGCACGCCATGGGCACGACGCCGGCGGAATGGCTCAGGTCCCACAGGATCATCGCGTCGCGTCCGTGGGCGATTTCCGTGATCCGCTCCATGTCGTACATGTAACTGGATTTGTACATGACGTGGGAGAGCAGCACCAGGGCCGTGTCGTCGTTTATGGTCCGTTCCAGGGCCTCTTCGGACACGGCAAAGGCGTTATCGACGGGGAGGACGACCAGTTCGTAGGCGGGATCGAGCATGTCCGCCACGGCCTTCAGGATGTAGATGTCGGATGGGAAATTTACCTGGTCGGTCACGATCCTGCGCCGCCCCGGCCGCTCCTTGAGTGCTCCGGCTATCAGTTTGAACAGATTGACCGATGTGGAGTCGGCGATAATCACCTCGTTGGACTGTGCGCCGATCAGCCCCGCCAGCTTGCCTCCGATGCGCCCGGAAAGCTCCATCCATTCGTCGTTCCAGGCCCGTATAAGCCGGTTTCCCCACTGGTGCCGAATCAGCCGGTCCATCAGGCCGATAGCATCTTTCGGAACCCGTCCGAGGGAATTGCCGTCCAGATAAACCAGGCCGGGATCGTCGATCAGGAAGCGTTCGCGGAACCTGCCCAGTCGATCGCGGCGGTCAAGTTCTCGCGCCTGTTCGAGCGACGTGTCGATTGCCAAACACATACCTCCACGTTTCGTTCTGTGGCGGGAACGGGCATTCAGGTGACGGGAAATGAAAATCGAAATGTATACGGAGGGAATGGCCGGGACAAGAGGAATGTCAGAAGCGACGCGGGCGGCGTGCGCTCATCTGCTGGCGCGCCAGGTTCTCTCCCCTTGTTCCATAGAACGCGGCTGGGTGTCGAATATGTTCAGGTCGGCGAAGGCCATTACCCTGGCCAGCGTTTCGCGTCCGCGTATCAGCAGGAATCCGGAGTATGAGGCGTCTTCCGCGCAGAACCCGGTCGCGGTAAGACCGACGGCATCCGCAAGGTAGAGCGCCCGTTCGCAATGAAACTGCTGCGAAATGACCGTGACGCGGTCCAGTCCGAATACCTTCTTCGCCCTGAATACGGAGTCCAGGGTCCGGACTCCGGCGTAGTCGAGCAGGATGTAGTCCTCCGGCACGCCCAGTTCGATCAGGTCGCGCTGCATGGTCGTCGTCTCGTCGTAATACCGAGTGGACGCGTCGCCGCTCACCAGAATGGCCCGGATCCTGCCGGCGTGGTACAGTTCCGCCGCGGCCTGGATGCGCGCGCGGTAGTACCGGTTGACGTCCCCCTCGGCGTACTTGGAAGTACCCAGTACGAGTCCGACCTGGCACGCGGGTGATTCGTCGACCTGGTAGTACAGTCGGGCGGATGCGTTGCGTGTGATGGCAAGGTCGTTCAACAGGATCGCCAGGAGGCCTGCGATGGCGAAAGCCGCAAGGACTTTAGTCAAAACCAGCAGATTGCGGAAAGCGGGTTTGCTTCGCATCGAAATTGAGATTTTTGGGGGAAATGGTCTTTCTGGAAACTGGGACGGAGGTTATAATGATATACTACCTGACCGGGGGTAGGCCGTCAAGCGATTTACCCTGGTTTTGATGTTATTTTCTGTGTGTGTTTTTTGGGGGCCGGTACCGTCCTGCGGATTCAAGGGATTTGTACGAATTTTGTACATGATTTGTACAGTGTTTATACAAAGTTTGTACAGGGAATGAGCGGGTGATTCGAAGGGGAATCTTCCGCATCAGTCGCTACTGTTTTTGATTAAGCCGGAGTAAACTCATGCTAATGCCGTTGTTGGTCTTTCTGCTCCCCATCGTGGCGCCGGACGCTTTCCAGGCCGCGGTGAACGACCGTCCTCCCATGACCGTGCTGTTTTTCGGCAACAGCCTGACGACGGGCTTTGGTGTCGATCCGGACAAAGCCTATCCCGAAGTTGTCCAGGGAAAGATCGACGAACTCGGGTGGCCCTTCAGGGTAATCAACGGCGGGGTGGGGGGCGAGACCTCGGCGGGCGGCTTGAGCCGCATCGACTGGGTGCTGCGGAACAGGATGGACGTGTTTGTCCTCGAACTCGGCGGTAATGACGGTCTGCGGGGCGTAGATCCCCGTACCACGCGCCGGAACCTGCGCGCCATCATCCGGCGTGTCCGTGAGAGGTACCCGGATACGAAGATCATTCTTGCCGGCATGCAGGCGCCGCCGAACATGGGACCCGTTTTCACCGAGGCCTTCAAGGCAATCTATCCCGAACTGGCCGAATCGGAAAACTCCTTGCTGATCCCCTTCCTGCTCGAAGGCGTGGGCGGCATAGCGGAACTGAACCTGCCCGACGGGATCCACCCGACAGCCGAAGGGCACGCGATTCTGGCGGAGAATGTGTGGAAGGTACTACGGCCCGTGCTCGCGGAACTGCGCCCGTAGCAGGCTGACCGGACTCTAGCGTTCCACGCGTAGCAGGCTGACCGGACTCTAGCGTTCCGCCCGTAGCAGGCTGACCGGACTTTAGGTTTCCGCCCGTAGCACTTCCAGCGGGGACTGGCGATAGATTCCGGTGCTCGCCAGCATGCCGACCGTAATCGTGATTATCGAAATGCCGCCGATAACGGCCGCTACGGGTAAGAATGCCGGCACGAAGGAAATATTGAAGACGAAAACAGCGAGGATCCACGTCGCGGCGAAGGCCAGTACCACACCCGTAACAGCGCCGATGGCGCCCAGGAACAGGTATTCGATCGACATGATCTGAAGGATCTGATTCCTGGACCCGCCGAGCGTTTTAAGCAGGACGCTTTCCCGCATGCGCTGCAACCGGCTGTTCGTTACGACGCCCACCAGTACGATTACACCGGTAAACACGCTGAATAACGCCATGAAGCGAACGACAAGGGACACTTTGCCCAGGATGTCGTTCAGCGTGCCCAGGATGAGACTGAGGTCGATCATGGATACATTGGGAAACCGGCTCACCGTATCCTGCTGGAATCGGGCCGAAACCTCCGGGTCGTCGATGCGCGTCACGACCACGTGGAACTGGGGTGCGTTTTCCAGCACGCCCTCCGGAAAGACGATGAAGAAGTTGGGTTGAACGCGCTGCCAGTCGACGGCCCTGAGGCTGCCCACGGTGGTCTCGACCTGCACGCCCTGTACGTCGAACACGATCTCGTCCCCGACACCCACCCCGAGCCGGTCCGCAATGCTCTTTTCCATGGAGACCAGTACGGTCTCGTGTTCCCCTTCGACCCGGGGCTGCAACGTGCCTTCCAGGAGCGTTTCCGCGTCCTCCAGATGACTCCGGTAAGTCGACCGGTACTCCCGCCTCAGGGCCCACCTGGGCGCCCGGCCCATGCCGTCCCGGCGGTCTGTCGAATCCTTCATGACGTCGGCGATCGGGCGCCCATTCAGGGCGGCCAGGCGCATGCTGACGACGGGTGTCTGCTGCATGACCGGAAGCCCGTTGCGTTGAAGAGATGCCACGATTTCGTCCCGCTGGTCCGGCTGGATATCGAACAGGACCATGTTCGACTGCCTGTCCCCGCCGACCTGGGAAATATGTCCGACCAGGGAAAACTGAAGCAGGTAGAGGGTCGTGAGCAGGAAAGCCCCCAGCCCAAGCGCCACGACCATGGTCACGGTCTGGTTGTCCGGCCGGAAGAGATTGGCCATGCCCTGTCGCCATACATAGGGCCAGCGCGCGGGCAAAAGGCGGCTGGCAGCCGATATGAGACCGCGGGCGACGAGGCTCAAAAGGAGAAAGGCGACGATCAGCCCCGCCGCGAATCCCACCCCCTGGTACCAGTACCTGGACTGGGTGACGGCGAACAGCGCGATCCCGGCGATCAGCACGGCGACCAGCGCAATGCGCCACGGATCGCGGGCGCCGCGGGACGGGGATTCGACCGATGAACGGAGCGTGAGCAGCGGTGAGATGTCTTTCACGGCGATGAGCGGAAGGAGGGCGAACAGCAAGGCCATGAGCAGACCCAGGCCCATGCCCTGGAGGACGGGCAGCCAGGAGAACCGGACCGCCAGCTCGAAAGGAATGAAGTCCTGCACCACCGCCGGCAGGACCCCGAGCACGAGAAACCCGGCGGCTGCGCCGATTGCCGATCCGATTACCCCGATGGATACGGCCTGGATGACGTATATTGCGATGGTATGGCGCCCTTCCGCGCCGAGGCAGCGCAGTACGGCGATGGTGCTCCGTTTCCGTCTCACGTAGGTATGGATGGCGCTCGCGACGCCGACACTCCCGAGGATCAGGGCGATGAAGCCGCTCAGGTTCAGGAACCGGTACAGATTGCCCAGGGATCGTTCCAGGCCGGCCTGCCGGTCCGCCACGGTATCCCAGTCCATGCCCCACCGGGCCGCCGTGTCCGTGCCGTGGGCATCCACCAGTTCCTGCACGTTCATGTTTTCGTCGAACTCGAACAGCGCCCTGTAGGTCGCTCTGCTTCCGGGCTGGATCAACGCCGTGGACGCGAGGTCGGCCAGGGGCATGTAGACCCGTGGACCGATGGTGCTCATGGCCGCGGTTTCGCCCGGAATGCTGATTAGTCGCCCCTCGATCTCCAGGGTTCGCAGGCCGACGCGTATGGAGTCGCCGACTTCCGCGCCGTGCTGGATCATCAGGTTGTCGTCCACGAGGGCCGTGCCCCGAGTCCTGAAGCTTTGCGCGGCGTCGGGCGGCATCGTTTCCAGCTCGCCATAGTAGGGGAAATCGCCCTCGAGGGCGCGGACCTGGACGAGGCGCGAGGTCCCGGTGCGCGGGAAGGCCACCATGGAAGCGAAACTGATCTGGCGTGACTGCCGTCCACCCAGTCCGCGGAGGAATACTTCGGCCGAATCGGAAAACGCCCGGCGGGTGTTGATGTCGAGGTCGGCGCCCAGGAGAGCCCTGGATTCCTGGTCGATCGCCGTGCGCATGCTGTCGCCGAGGGTCCGGATCGAAACGAGCGCGGCCGTACCCAGGATGATGGACGACATGTACAGCAACAGGCGGCGCCGGTAGGTCCGGCTGTCCCGCCAGGCCATCGTCAGCAGCCATCTCATGCGCAGCGGCGCGCGTTCACTCAAAACAGGCAGGGTCATATCTACGTTTCGGTGGTAAGAGAAAGAGGCTGGACTTCAGGATAACCCGCGCTGTCCGTCTGGTAGTCCTCGACGACGCGCCCCCCGTTCAGCCGGATGATCCGCTGTGACTTGCGCGCCAGATCGGGGTTGTGGGTCACCGTCACGAGCGTCGTTCCCGATTCTTCGTTCAGATCAAAGAGCAGGTCTTCCACACGGGCGCTCGTTTCCGCGTCCAGATTTCCCGTGGGTTCATCTACAAAAAGCAGGGATGGCTGGTTGATGAACGCCCTGGCCAGGGCGACGCGCTGTTGTTCGCCGCCAGACAGCTGAACGGGGTAGTGGGTAGACCGATCGGACAAAGCCACGCGCTCGAGCAGTTCCATGGCCCGGTCGCCCACATCCTTCTCGCCGCGCAATTCCGCCGGGACCATGATATTTTCCAAAGACGTGAGGGTGGGAATGAGTTGGAAATTCTGGAAGACGAAGCCCACGGAGCGGTTCCGCACGCGGGCCCTTTCGTCCTCGTCGAGTTCGTCCAGGACGATACCATCCAGCGATACCGAACCGGCCGTCGCCCGGTCCAGTCCGGCGCAGAGGCCGAGGAGCGTGGTCTTTCCGCTGCCCGATGGGCCGATGATCGCCAGGGATGCGCCCGGCATCAGTTCGAAATCTATATCACGCAATACGTGCAGCGTCCCGCCGCCGCTCGCGTAGGTCTTGCACAGGCCGCGGACTGCGAGGATGGGTTGTTCGCTCATGGCGCAGGTGGCTCCTCTCCCTGCTGGTCCCCGTCAGATCGAGACTGCTCTTCTCCTGTCCGGGCCCCGCCGTGTTGCGCGGGCTGGCCGGACGCATCGGGCTGGCCTTCCTGCCCGATCTGCCCGACCTGCCCGTCCTGCCCGATCTGGCCTTCCTGCCCGGGCTGGCCTTCCTGCCCGATCTGCCCGACCTGCCCGACCTGCCCGATCTGCCCGGGCTGCCCGTCCTGGCCATACTGACCTGGACCTCTTCCCAGCAAACCCAGGAGACGATCCGGGTAGTCCGTGATGATGCCGTCTACACCGTAATCCAGAAGGCGTTTCATGTCATCTTCCTCGTTGATGGTCCACACGTACACGTCCACGTTGTGCCGGTGGGCGTCCGAAACGAACCGGCCGTTCACCATGGGCAGGTCCCGGAAACTGGGGGGCACCTGCATCGTTTCGCCCTCGGGCACGAAGGCGAATCCGATACGCGCGGTATTCATGACCCAGAACAGGAGCACTTCTCCTGCCGTGGACGATGTGGCGATCCCCGGGTTGTTGTCGCGGATGTACTTGACGGTCTCCGCCTGAAAGGAAGCGACGACAAACCATTCCGGGTTCGGATTCGATCCGATGACGCCCGAGAAACGTTCCCTCGCGGATTCGGAAACGTCCTTCAGTTCGATGATCATCCGCGTTTCGGGGAAGGCGGACAACACGTCTTCGAGCGCGGGCGCACTCAGTCCCATGCCCCGGTAAGGAAAGCTCGCGCCGCC
Organism: uncultured Gemmatimonadota bacterium; assembly: GCA_964655785.1. GTDB lineage: Bacteria > JAAXHH01 > JAAXHH01 > JAAXHH01 > JAAXHH01 > JAAXHH01. The sequence goes on along the minus strand of CAZZNP010000037.1, from coordinate 9,276 downwards.
GTCCGGAGTCCACCGGTATCCAGCGTCCAGCTCCTGCAGTGCTTCCCAGGTCATTTCGTCCACGCGGCCCGATCCATCGGTCGTGCGGTCCACCGTGGCGTCGTGCATGACGACCAGTACCCCGTCACGGGTGGCGTGCACGTCGAACTCCAGGGCGTCCGCCCCCGCTTCAATGGCGTTCCGGAAGGCAAACAACGTGTTCTCCGGCCACTGTCCCGCGCCGCCGCGGTGGGCGATAACCAGTTTTCGATCCGTATCCGTGAAAGAATGAATCGGCATGGGCAGGGTTGTCAGCGCGGCATAAGCCAGCGCCGCCACGAGGATGGCCGCAACGGCGACCGACAGCCGAGCGAACCATTTCCATATGAATCTGATCATTTGGCAGCCGCGGTTGGCGTTACAGGGGCCAGTCACGGAGGATACGTTCCACTTCCTCGGCGTGGTTGCTCTCGTCGCGAATCATGTCTTCCAACTGGACCATGAGCCCGTAATCTCCGTATTCCTCTGCTTCAGAACGTCGCTGCACGTACCGTTTTACGATCGTGCGTTCGTCCTCCAGCATGGTCTCCAGGTTCTCACGGTTAGAGTCGCTTACCCGTATCGGCCGGGGAACGGTCGTAGGCTCGCCGCCCAGTACGACGATCTTATCGGCGAGATACTGCGCGTGCAACTGCTCGTCGGGCACCTCTTCGAGGAAGAACCTGGCCAGTTCGGGCCGGTACGGGCCGCTGGCCTTGGCCGCGTAGATGGTAAACTGTATGATCGCGCCCAGTTCGGCCGCCAGGTCTCCGTTCAGGTTGTCTATCAGGGTCTGCTTGTCCATGACTTCACTCCTTGTTCCCAATGTTCCTACATTTGACAAACTACGGCGCTCTTTCCTTCGCCCGTTTTCATGATAAGTAATCCGTCTGACATAAACAACGCGATAGTTCGCGACCCTTCTTCCGGGCTCACGCCATTTCGAGTACGGCCTTGACCACGCCGTTGTCGGGGTCGAGCCACGTTGGGAAGTCCGCGAGCATGCGTTCCGGACCGGCCGTGTGGGTAATCCAGGGCGAGGTGTCGATCCGGCCGGCCTCGATATGCCCGATAACCCTTTGCAGATCGGCCATGCGGGCGTTCCGGCTGCTGAGCAGGGTCATCTCCCGCCGGTGGAAACCGGGCCCGTCGAACGTAATCTCCGATCCGGTTATGCCGACGTAGACCAGTCGCCCGCCGTTGGATACGTATTCGTGGGCCTGCATCATGGACCCGGCGTGGCCGGTGGCGTCGAAGACGGCCGTGGGCAGTTCGCCGCCCAGCAGCCGGTGCAGCCTCTGCTTCACGTCCGTCGTGTCGGATATGACTTCGAAGAGGTCGTATCGCCGTTCGCAGAATGCGATGCGCCGGGGGCTGATATCCAGCAGGATCACCCGCGCACCTGCCAGGAGGGCGAAGGTCAGCACAGACAGGCCGATGGGCCCGGCGCCGATGAGCAGAACCGTTTCACCCTCTTCGACTCCCGCGCGGTCCACGGCGTGGGCGCCGATACCCAGCGTCTCCACCAGGGCGAGTTGTTCGAGGGAAAGGATATCGGAACGGAGCAGTTTTTCGGCGGGGAGTTTCAGGACGTCCCGCATGCCGCCGTCCACGTGGACGCCCAGGACGTCCAGGTTCGTGCAGCAGTTCGTCTTGCCCATCCGGCAGGGCACGCAGTCGCCGCAATCCATGTAGGGCACGACGGCGCAATGATCGCCGGGATGGACATGGGGCGCGTCCCGGCCCGTCGCGAGGACTTCCACGCCCAGTTCGTGCCCGAGGATGCGCGGATAATCGAAGAAGGGCTGCGTGCCCTCGAAAGCATGGAGGTCCGTGCCGCAGATCCCGACCCGGCGTATGCGCACCAGGGCCTCGCCGGGCCCCGGAGGTGTGGGTTCGGGGGTGTTCTCCAGGATGAAACGGCCGGGTTCTTCAAGTACGATGGTGGGCATGGGTTCAGGACTCGCTTCTCATGTGAGCAGGGCGGACAGCAGGGGCGGTTTGCGCTGAAACTTGTCGATGTACGCTTCGTAAGTGGGCAGAAGCCGCAGTTTTACCTTGGTTTCGTGTTCCGTCGCGATGGATTCCAGCCGGTGGTCGAGAAATGGATTCCGGAACCGTTCTATGCAGGCCAAGGCAAAGGACCGGGCGTCTTCCACCTCGTCAGGCAGCGCCGGCACGATTTCTTCCAGCATGAGGTCCCGAAGCCACGGCCCCGTTTCCCCGTGGTCCACCGCCTCCCGGACGGTCCGGATGCCCATCGGCATGGCGCGGCACACCAGCGCCGAGTGGGCGCCGTTGAGCACCCGGACCTTGCGCAGGGCGTAGGGACGGATGTCTTTCGTTCTCACGATGGACGGATGTTCGATAAACGGTCCGGCGCCGGGCCGGTCCTCCAGGGCCCAGAAGGCGAAAGGCTCGGTCAGCGCCAGCAGCCCGTCGCCCTGGGGATTGGGAAAACCCGGAGGCGGTTCGATAGTGATACGGTCCACGAGCGTGTGCAGCCAGGTCACGCGCGCATCCATCCAGTCCAGGAAACCGTCCCCGAGTTTCCACCGCTGTCCCATCGACCGGACCAGCCGGCGCAACACCCCGGCGTTCCTGTCGATCAGCTCGCAGGGGATGACGGTCATCGGCGGGCCGCCGCTTTCATAGCGTTCCCATAGCACCCGCAGCAACTTGCCGGGAAAGGAAACCGGCGGCGCGCCGTCCGGAGGCGAACCATCCAGCCGCTCCGGTTCCGGTACGTCGTATCCGATCTCAGAGGTGTTGGAGAGAATGTACTCCGTGGAAGGATCGCGGCCCACGGCCAATACGGCTTCCCAGTCGTCCCGGGCGCTCAGCGCTCTCGACACGCTCTCCACTTCGATGGTCTCGTCAATGCGCCTGCCTTCCTGCAGGCCCCGTACGCGCACGCGGTAACGGCCGTCCTGGTCGTTGAACAACCTGGCGCGACCGCTTCCCGTGGACTGTACCACGACGACCTTGCCGATGGTCTGCCCGCTCTGCCTGGCCTCGTGGATGAAGAAGTCGGCGAAGGCGCGGAGGAACCGTCCGCTTCCGAACTGGAGTACCGATTCAGCCGGCGCCGTCATCCGGTTCCCTTCGCTTGGCCTCGTCCCACAGCGCGTCCAATTCCTCGAAAGTCGCCCGTTCCAGGCTTTCCCCCCTGAGCTCCAGGGCCGCTTCAATGTACCGGAAACGCCGCATGAACTTGCCGTTGCTCCTGCGCAGGGCGTCCTCCGGCGGCACGTTCAGGTGACGGGACAGGTTCACGAGGGAGAACAGCAAATCGCCGATCTCCTCCTCGATTTTCGTCCGGTTCCCGGTCTCCATGGCGTGCCGCACTTCGTCGATTTCCTCGACGACTTTATCGAGCACCTCTTTCACATCGTCCCAGTCGAAGTTGACCCGGGCGACTTTCTCCTGAATGCGATAGGCCTGGAGCAGGGCCGGCAGACTGGACGGAAGTCCGTCGAGTACCGAACCCGGCCCGTCCGCTCCCTTCTCCTCCCGTTTGATCTTCTCCCAGTTGGTCAGGACCTCATCGGCCGTGTCCGCCCGGGTATCTCCGAAGACGTGGGGATGGCGCCGGACGAGCTTGTCGTTGATGGCGCGGGCTACGTCATGGATGTCGAACCGCCGCTCTTCGGCGGCGATCTGCGCGTGAAAAACGACCTGGAGCAGCAGGTCGCCCAGTTCGGTCCGCAAGTCGTCGTCGCCGCCGTTGTCCAGCGCGTCAAGCACTTCGTGGGCTTCCTCGATCAGGTAAGGCCGCAGGGTCAGGTGGGTCTGTTCCCGGTCCCAGGGACATCCGCCCGGCGATCTGAGTCGCGCCATGATTTCAACGAGTTTTTCGAATGGAGTAGGTTCCATGCCCATGCATCCATTTTTATTACGCGCCGTAGGTTTCCAACGGTTGCAGGCCCTCCGGCAACCGGGTTCGCCGCCGGCGGGTTAATTTACAACAATCGGACTGGTTCGGCAAGCGAGGTCTGATTGCGCCTCGGAACCAACCGGACCGACCAGGAATCAAGCCGTAATTTCCCGCGCTGCCAAAGGATTTTGCCGCGCGCCAACCTTACGCCTGCGCCTCGCGCGCACGGCAATAAAACTATTGACGTAAGCCCTTGAAAATACTACATTGTCTAGGTTTAACGGGAATCGTTCCCGTAACCGTTTGTAAGATCGATGCGCAGGGGAGGAACAAGGGGTCCGGAAAGGCGTGCAAGGCATGGTAAGCGAACATGTCCTCGTTCTGAACCAGAACTACGAGCCCTTGAGTGTTTGCACGGCAAGGCGGGCGGTCATCCTTGTGTTTCTGCGCAAGGCGGAGATCATTGACAAATACGCGGATCCGGTGCGTGGCGTGTACACGATGTTCGACCGGCCCAGTATCGTCCGGCTCGTGAACTTCATTCGCATTCCCAGCAAGGGTATCATGCTGTCCCGCAAGAACATCCTCAAGCGAGACGGCCACCAGTGCCAGTATTGCAGTACGACGCGGGGTCCATTGACCGTGGATCATGTGCTGCCCAGGTTCCATGGAGGATCGGACAGCTGGGAGAACATGGTCTGCGCCTGCCAGAAGTGCAACAACAAAAAAGGGGACAGACTGCCGGAAGAAGCGAACATGGCGCTCAAACGAAAGCCCAAGGCGCCCACCAGGATACACTTCATACGCGATTTCATAGGCATCCACCATCAATCCTGGCGTCCCTACCTCTTTCTCAAAAGCGACCGGGTGGAAGATACGCTATGGCCTACCAGGTAAGGCTGGAACACTTCGAAGGGCCGCTCGACCTCCTGCTGTTCCTGATCAAGGAACACGAGGTGGATATCTACGATATTCCCATTTCGCTGGTCACGCAGCAGTACCTCCAGTATCTCGAGTTGCTCAAGTTGCTGGATCTCGAGGTGGGCAGCGAATTCCTGCTCATGGCGGCGACGCTGTTGCGCGTCAAGTCGAAGATGCTACTGCCCCGAAGGACCGAAGAGGAGGAGGACGAGGCCGCCGACCCGCGGGAAGAACTCGTGCAGCGCCTGCTGGAGTACCGGCAGTTCAAGGAAGCCGCCGGAGTGCTGAACGAGCACCAGGACAGTAACGCCGATGTCTTCTATCATCCGCCCATGGAGCAATGGGAAGAGGATATGAATGGCGTGGAAACCCTCGATACCCGGCTGGCCGGCAACCTGAATCTCTGGGACCTGCTTCAGGCCTTCAAAATTACCCTCGACCGTTCGAAAGACGATTTCGACCGCACCGTGGAGCGTGAGACCATATCGATCGAGGACCGGATGGACGATATCCTGGATAATCTGAAGAAACGCAAGAACCTGTTTTTCAGTGCGCTGTTCCAGGAGGACCTGTCCCGGTCCTTTCTGATCGTTACCTTCCTGGCCCTGCTGGAACTGATCCGGCAGAACAGGGTGGTATTCGAGCAGACCGACACGCTCGGGGAGATCTGGCTGACCCTGTCCGATTCGGTAAACAAGTCGTCGTGAGGAACCGGAAGGCATGCAGAAGAAGCTGATCATGGACGAGGCGCAACGGGACGAATACTGTGCGATCACGGAAGCCGTGCTTTTCGCCAGCGACGCGCCTTTGAACCTGGGTGAACTCAGCCGCATCATGGACGACGTGGGCGAGGAAATGATCGGGGAATGCATCGAATCCCTGAACGAGCGGTATGCGCAGGCCGGACACGGCTTCGAAATCCGCCAGGTGGCCAACGGTTACCAGCTCAGCAGCAAAGTGGCTTATGCGAAATGGATCCGCCGGCTGTACCGGGGCAGGATTCCATCGCGCCTTACGCAGGCGGCCCTGGAATGCCTGTCGATCGTCGCGTATAAACAGCCGATCAGCCGGTCCGAGGTTGAGGCGATCAGGGGCGTGAACGTGGACGGCGTGCTGCGAACGTTGCTGGACCGCAACCTGATACGTATCGCCGGAAGGGGGGAAGGCGTCGGCCGGCCGATCCTCTATGCGACGACGGGTGATTTTCTCAGGTATTTCGGGCTCAACAAGCTTTCGGACCTGCCCAAGCTGGACGAATTGAACGAATTGCTGAAGGAGCAGGACATCGTGCTGGATGAGGACGAGGAGGAACCCGATACGTCGCTGTTCGCCAGGCCGGAACGGCCGGTGGACCTGGAAGATGGGCGGATCGTGTCAAAAGATGAGACTGAATAGATACATGGCCCAGGCAGGCGTCGCCTCACGCAGGCGCAGCGAAACGATGATCGCTGCGGGCCGGGTCAAACTGAACGGAGAGACGGTAGTTTCACTGGCCACGAAGGTAGAGCCCGGCCGTGATGTCGTGACGGTCGACGGCAGGCCGCTGGAGGCGTCGGAAGTCCGGAAATGCTACTTGCTCAACAAGCCGGCTGGTTACCTGACTACGATGCACGATCCGTTTAATCGGCCGACGGTCGCCGCGTTGATCCGGGAAATCCCCGGGCGCGTCTTTCCCGTTGGCCGGCTCGACCGGGACACAGAGGGGCTTCTGCTCTTAACCAACGACGGCTCTTTGGGTTACAGGCTGATGCATCCCCGTTTCGGTTTCGAAAAGGAATACCATGTACTGGTGAAGGGCGCGCCGTTGGAAGGTGCGCTCCGGAGGCTGAGAGAAGGCGTATCGATCGACGGGCGGACCACGGCGAAGGCGGAGGTGGCGGTGCTTCGGAACGCGAAGAACCGCACCTGGCTTTCGATCGTGTTGCACGAGGGGCGCAAGCGCCAGATTCGGCGGATGTGCGGCCTTGTGGGGCATCCCGTGATCCGGTTGATCAGGGTACGGCTGGGCGGACTGGCCGACCCCGATCTGCCCGCCGGGAAGTGGCGCGAATTGACCCATGATGAAATCGAGGATCTTGAGCCGGTGGTCCGCATGGACCGCATGGACCGCATGGACCGCATGACCGGCTGATGGACTTTTTTCGTTCGGGCGGGCCGGCCCCGGTGGGGCGGCGGTCCGTGTTTTCATTAATCAAGGAGGAGTGACATGTCAGAGGACACACCGAAGACATCCGAGGTCGAGGAGACCGAGGAGTCTTCATCACCCGTCGAGACCGTGGAGGCGGCTAAAGAGGTATCCGCGGAGCCATCCCTGCCGGAACCGGAGGCTGAAGTCGCAACGGAGTCTCCCGCCGAACCCGAGACCGCTGTGGCGACGGAGACCGCCGTCGAGACAGAACCCGGTTCCCCGAAGCGACCCTACCGGCTGCCCAAGTGGGTGGACGAGCAGGACCTGAATCAACAGGAACTCGAAGAATACGAGCAGATGTTCCAGATGTACGACGAGACCCTGAAGGATATCGTCGAAGGTGAGATTGTTACCGGTCACGTTCTCGCGATTGAAAACGGCGAAGTAATTATCGACGTCGGGTTCAAGTCGGAAGGCGCCGTATCCCTTTCCGAATTCACCGATCCCGATGAGATCGAAGTCGGCCAGGAGATCGAGGTGTTCCTGGAAGACATCGAAGCCCAGGAAGGGCAGCTCATCCTGTCGAAGCAAAAAGCCGATTTCATGAAGGTGTGGGACAAGATCAAGGACGCCCACGAGGAAGGCGCCGTGGTGGAAGGCCAGATCCTGAGGCGTATCAAGGGCGGCCTGGTGGTCGACCTGTTCGGTGTGGACGCCTTTCTGCCCGGTTCCCAGGTGGCTTTGAAGCAGACGCCGAACCTGGATCAGTTCATCGGGGAGAAGCTTCCCTTCAAGATCATCAAGCTGAACAAGAGCCGCAGGAACATCGTGGTGTCGCGCCGCGTGGTGCTCGAGGTCGAGAAGGAGAAGCAGAAGCAGGCCATCATCGCCGAACTCGACCGCGGACAGGTGCGGAAGGGCGTGGTCAAGAACATCACGGATTTCGGCGCTTTCGTGGACCTGGGCGGCATCGACGGATTGCTGCATATCACGGATATCTCGTGGGGACGCATCGGTCATCCCTCGGAGCTGGTGACGATCGGCAGCGAGATTACGGTGGCCATCCTGGAATTCGACCGCGAACGGGAACGCATTTCGCTCGGTCTCAAGCAGCTCGAGCCGTACCCGTGGGCGAACGTCGAGGAGAAATACCCGGTTGGTTCGAAGATCACGGGGCGGGTCGTCAGCATCACCGACTACGGCGCTTTCGTGGAACTCGAACGGGGTGTCGAGGGGCTGATACACATCTCCGAAATGTCCTGGACGAAGCACGTGACCCATCCGTCGAAGATGGTGACGGTCAATGAGAACGTGGACGCCGTCGTCCTCAAGGTGGATCAGCAGAACGAGAAGATCTCCCTGGGCATGAAGCAGACCCAGCCGGACCCGTGGCAGTCGCTCAACGAGCGGTACACCGTGGGCACCATGGTACGGGGACGGGTGCGCAACATCACCGCGTTCGGCGCTTTCGTGGAAATCGAAGAGGGCATCGACGGACTGGTCCATATTTCCGACATGTCCTGGACGCGCCGCATCAAGCACCCGAGCGAAGTCGTCAAGAAGGGTGAAGACATCGACGTGATGGTCCTTAATATCGATCCCGATGCCCGGCGCGTATCTCTTGGCATCAAGCAGGTCACCGAAGATCCGTGGCTCTCGCTTGCCGAGGTTTACCCGGTAAACACCGAGACGACGGGGGTTATCATCCGTCTCCTCGAACGGGGCGTGGTCGTGGAGCTTTCCCACGAGGTCGAGGGTTTCGTACCCATTTCGCAGCTCAATCATCCGGAGATCAAGCGGCCGGGCGATGCTTTCAAGGAAGGCGAGGAGATCCCGCTGAAGGTCATCGAATTCGACGGGAAGAACCGCCGTGTCGTGCTCAGCGTCAAAGCCTACTTCCGCGACCGGGAGCGGGCCGAGATCGACGACTACCTGAACAGGCACCCCGTGGCGGGTACCGTGATCGGCGATGTTGCGACCGTGGAAAAGGCAGCCGTCCAATCAGAGGAAACGGAAGGTTGATCGCCGGCGCATGACCGGCGGGACAAAGGATTATAGTGGCTCAACCTGCCGCGGCCCTTGCGGATGCTTCTCCGACGGTGGCCCTGCATACGCTCGGCTGCCGTCTGAATCAGTTCGAGACCGAGGCCATCCGCGAACAGTTCGTTTCCCGGGGCTTTCGCGTCGTACCCTTTAACGGGGCCGCGGATATATACGTCGTCAATACCTGCACGGTGACGAACCAGGCCGATGCGCGCGCCCGGCAGGCACTTCGCCGGGCTGTGCGTACCGTCCGGAACATGCAGTCTGGACAGACCGGGCAACCCGCGCA
>CAZZNP010000036.1:7002-31713 GCA_964655785.1 uncultured Gemmatimonadota bacterium | reverse complement strand
CCCCGGCGCGTTGACCGGGGTTCTGCCCGTAGCGTCAGCCGTTCCCCGGCGCGTTGACCGGGGTTCTGCCCGTAGCATCAGCCCTGCCTAAGCGCGTTCACCGGGTTCCTGCCCGCCGCGGCCAGCGCGTGCGCACCGATCGTAAGCCAGGCGATGGCCAGGGCGACTATACCTCCCGCTAAAAACCACGCGAAGTTGATTTCCGCCGCGTAGGCATAGTTCTGCAGCCATTGCGCCATGGCGAGGTATGCCAGCGGCCAGGCGATCACATTCGCTAGGAGGACATACTTCATGAAATCCTTCGAGAGCAGCACGACGATGTCCGAATCGGCGGCGCCGAGCACCTTGCGGATTCCGATCTCCCGGGTCCGCTGCTGGATCGAGAAGGAAGCCAGCCCAAGCAGGCCCAGGCACGCCACGAAGATCGCGAGAAAGGTGAAGACCGCGAAGACCGTACCTAGCTGGCGCTCGCCGCGGTAAAGACTGTCGAAGTCCTCGTCGAGAAACGTGTATGCCAGGGGATAGACGGGATCGACTTCCCACCACGCCTCCTGGATCCGGGCGATGGTATCCGACAGGTTCTCCGGCCTGATTCGAATGAGAATGTCGCTGAAGTCGAGGGGATAGTGTATGTAAATGATCGGTTCGATTTCCTCGTGAATCGATTGCAGATGGAAATCCTCCATGACACCCCGGACGCGTCCTTTCGTACCGCGGTACTCGATCCACTCCACGAGCATGCCTATCGCGTCGGGCAATTGTTCGAGGCGTTGCCTCACCAACCAGGTGTTTTCGCACTGAGCCCGGCCGGTAATCGGAACCACCATGACATGCTCTTTGTTGAAACCGAGTTGCATGTCCTGGATGTACTCGAGCTGGTCGTAGATCACGGCGGTGCTGACCCGAAATGTGACGTGTTGTCCTTAGAATATACATCTTTTCCATCGCTCGGACGATAATGTATCTTGGATCAAACTTAACATCCCACGTAACTCTAACCGACCCGGATTCTGACAACGGGAATCCCGGCATAAACGATGCCCGACACCACGACCAACACATCGCAACAGGTCTCGATCCCTGTTGTCCGCCGCGAACGCCCCCGGTTGTTCAGGCCGGCCGACGATCCCGGTTTCGAGTACAGGCCGCCGGCCGATCCGGTGCGCCGGCGCATCCTCTCCAACCTGCTGGACGATTGTGAACTATATTCGGGGCAACGGCCGTGGCGCCGGGTCCCGCGCCGCGCACACAGCCCGCACCCCAACCACCAGCTTTATCTGACCTTCTATACCGCCATGCAGGCCACGGCGCTTATCGAGAACTACGCCTTCTCCTGGCGGCTTACGGGCGACCCGCACTGGCTGGGACGGGCCCGCGCATGGCTGCGGGCGGCTGCGAACTGGGACCACGGCGACCACGTGGAGGAGCACTTCTACACGGCCAACCGCTACATGCACGCTTTCGCCTTTGCCCTCGACCTGATGGACGAGGTATTGCCTGACGCCGAGAAACGCAGGGTCCGAGAATGTCTGACGGAACTCATGGATCGTTGGTGGTCCTACGTGGACGAACGACGGCACTACACGGCAGGCGGTCACCACACCGTCGTCGACTACGGGCACTACGGGGTGGCGGCGGTTCACTTGCTGGGAGAGCACCCCCGGGCGGAAGCATGGGTGCAGGCGGTTATCGACCGCTTCCGCAGCGGCATCCTGCCTCACGGCTGCGGTCCAGGCGGCGAGCCTGTGGACGGACCCACCTTCTGGGGTTTCGAGAACCTCTGGCTCCTGCATTTCGCCGACGCGCTGCGGAATGTGACCGGTATCGACCTGTTGGGCGAGTTTCCTGATCGGATTCGTCTCCCGCTAAACTGGTTCCGCGCCCACTGGACGGCGCCTCGAGAGATTCCCGATCAGCTTTACTATCCCGCCAATGCCAACGTGGTACTCGGAGGTCAGCTCAACGCAAATTCGCCGGTGCTCCTCAGGCTGGCCCAGGAAGCTGGCGACGGAGGGCTGCGCGACGTGGCCCTTGCCGACCCCAGGCTGGGCAGGCTGTATCGCTTCGGAGCCGGCGTAAAGGGGTCGACGGCGGAATGCATGACTTCCTACGGGCCGTACGCCTACTGTTACTACGATCCCGCTTTTCGTTCATCCAGGGCGCGGCGCGTGACTTCGCTGGCAGGCCGTTTCGAAATGTACACGGGCCGGTTCGCCGTGATGCGCAGCGGCCACGGACCCGATGCGGCCATGCTATGCGTCAGCGGGTACGGCGGCGGCCTGGCCGCCTGCTTCATGGATCTGCACGTTCAGTGGGCGGGCAGACCCCTGCTGCGCGCCATCAGTGCCTTCGAGTCCCAGCCGGTGGGTTGCGGCAGCCTGCCCTGCGTGGGCGGCCAGAACGAGACGGTCGCCTTGCTTGGCGGCCTGAAGCGCACGAAGGATTGGCAGCGCCTGCGCGTCTTCGCTCGGCGCACCGAGCACGAATACTGGATATCTCGCGGAGAGGATCCGGTCCTGCTCGTGGCGCTGCGGCGTCGTCCGCGCGGCGTACGGGTTGTTGGAGACGGCCTGATGAAAGACGGCAGTCCGCTGATCCGGGTGCATGGTGGCGACGCCCTGCAATACGATGCAAAGCGCTGGTTTCGCGCCAACGGTGGACGCCTGCGTCTTCGCTTCCGGTTACGGGGACAGGCTGACGATCCCCGGGTGCTCTTCAACGCCGGGAACGGAGTCGGCGGCCATCTCGGGACGGGAGTCAACACCTTTGCTCTCGTTGTCGATACGGACGAACGTTTGCGTTTCAGCGTGCAAAGCCACAACTACAACCTGGTGACTATACAGGCGCCTGGTTCTGTAAAGGTTGGAACCTGGCACGACGTTCAGATCTCCTGGAGCGGCTTCAATCGGCGCGGCGGAAAGCCGTGGATGGAGATTGCCGTTGATGGCAAATCGAGTCGCCTGGACGATCCGGCGGTCTTCGGCGAGATGGGACGGGACGCGCAGGGACTAGCTTCGCGGAAGGAACCGAGGACGTTCTACGTACGGCCCAATACCGCCCTGGCCTTCGGCGGCTCGATACAGACGCCTGGAGTTTCAGCGGACTGCGACCTGTCCCTGATCGACCTTCGATGTCCGGGCCGGCGCCGGCTCGTCGTGGATCCTGCCACCGGGATGGATACTGCCACCGGCCTGGGTCCGGAGACCGGAAGCGGCGAATTGGCCTACAAGCTGAATCCCGTGGATCTGCGCGGCCTGGAGGGGGACCGTGCCCGCTTAGGCACCGGATCGCGCGTGGTGGAGGTGATTTCTGTGTTCGGAAAGGGGCTTCAGTTTCGGCAGGAAGAGGTGCCTTACGCGCCTTCCGGGCTTGCGGCCGGCAGTCTGGTCAGTTTCCTGCCGGATGCTACCGAAGCCTCAACACGGCTGGTGGCGGGTACGGACGACGAAGTATTGGTTCTGGCCTTCTGCGGCAGATCGGCGAAGGCTCGGATATCCCGGGAGGACGATGGGTTCAGGTTGAGCGTGGGTAAACGGGCGTATTCATTTGAGGTGTCGCGCCGTGGCGGTGCCATACTGCGACAGAATTAAAAATCTGACCTGTCGACCTCAGATCCGGCTGACATCATTCCTTCCGCTGCTCCGCCAACCACTCCCACAGCTCGGGATTGCCGTATGCGTTTTCCCATGCCCCCACGTGCCCCGCTTCCGGGTACACGGTAAAGCGGACTCCGCCTCCGGCCGCCTCGAGCGCATCAACCATTTCCTGTGATCTTTGGAGCGGCACGACGGTGTCTTTCGCGCCGTGAAAGACCCAGGTCGGAGTATCCTTCATCAGAGGCGCTTTCTCAGGTTCCCCTCCCCCGCAGATGGGAACAACTGCCGCGAAAAGATCAGGATAGGTACAGGCCAGTCCCCACGACCCGTATCCGCCCATACTAAGGCCGGTTACGTAGATCCTGGACTCATCGATGCGATGGGTCTCCATGACTTCGTTTATCAGCGCATGCAACGCTTCGATGGACCACCAGACATCCTCAGGACACTGCGGTGAAATGACCACGAAAGGGAAATCCCTCCCCTGAGCGATCATTTTCGGGGGACCGTGGACCTTTACCATTTCCAGGTCGTCTCCACGTTCACCCGCGCCATGGAGGAACAGGAGCAGCGGCCATGCCTCTTCGTTACTGTCATAGGCAGGCGGGAGGTATTTCAGATATTTCATCTCGGTATGCTCTCCGTTCTCGAACACCAGACTTTGTGCTTCCTGTCGCTCCCCGGACTGGGCATCGCAGGGTTGGACGTTCCACAGCAGGCAGCACATCATGGCCGACAGAAAGAGACTTCGCACGATCACCATTGGTATCCCCCGGAATCCTCGCAATTGGGAGTGTTTTTTTGAAAGTACCCCTGGCCGCATGGGAAATACAGCTTCGGTTTTGGCTATGGCAAATTACCGCGGCCGACCAAAGAACAGGACATATCCATCGTAGTCCCGCAACTCGAAACCTCTTAGCCCATCCTCGGTATCCTCAAGCTCCCTGGCAAACCTGATGCTGGCCTCTCTAAATTCTGCCGCCAGCGCATCGGGATACTCGACGCTGATATACGCATCCCAGCGTGCCCACGGGTGACGCGTACTGTTCGGCAGCGGATTGATATCTTCGGCGATTTCCTTCAGTAGAATCTGTGTGTCGTCTCGGCTGACGATTGCAAAGAACGGATCTTCTTCCGGCGACTGGTGGCGGACTTCGAATCCCAATCGCTCGTAAAAGGCGACTGAAGGCGCTAATTCGTCTACGATAAAAAACGGTGAGACTTTACCCAATGACGCACGCGTCAACATGCTCTCCCAGAAAAGTCGATTTTGGTGTGTGTGCCAGATCCGCACGTGTGCCAGAGCCGCATGCGTGCCAGATCCGCACGTGTACCAGCGCCGCACGTGTGCCAGAGCCGCATGCGTGCTCATTCCGCATACGACACATTCGGGTCAGGCGCAGAAGCCAGAAGCCAAACGGCTGTCTGGATTGTAAAAGGTCAGTAACGTGGAGATTCCCGAACCTCAACTTCGGTCCCGTCCCGTACAGGCGTCGTCACCCGCAAAACGCCCGGCCTAACGACTTCCGCCCCCAGCGCCTGCCCATCCACCGTCACACGTGGATCTCGACACCAGGCGGCCGGCACACTGACCTCCAACGTCAGGCTGCGGTAGGGCACTTGTTCGGGCAAATCCGGCAAGGCGATGCGATAGCGTTGGGCGTTAGCGTCGTTACCTTGAGTTCCATTCCCGCCCCCCGTCTCGATCCGGGCATGCCGCCGCATCAGGTGGTAACTGAGCGCCTCTTCGGGTACCGCGCACCAGACCGCGTCGCCTCCTTCGGACAGAATCGTTTCAAGGCGTTGCCGCAGTTGGGCTTCGGAACAATCCTTGTTGGGATGGACAGCCGTCTCCAGCGGACAGTGGCAATAGTCGATGATCCAGCCCTGCATGGCCTGGGCCTGCCGGATGTTCCGGTACGGATCATAGGCGCTGTAGAAGGGCGGATAGTAGTGGTCGTGTAAGGCCGTACGGTTGATCCAGAATAACTCGTCGCTGGGCAGATTCAGTGCGTCCGTCAGGCTCATGGCGCCCAGGTAGTTGTGGCGACGGCAAGCCTCGAGGACGTGATCGGCCATGTTCGTGTTGTCGCCGGGCGAGCAGTAGAATATGATCTGTTCGCCAAGGGCGCTCTCCAGCACCTCTTTGGCCTGACCGATCTCCCGGTCCACCATATCCAGCGCGATTACCTCGTGGCTCCACGAATGGTTGCCCACGCCCCAACCGCGGGCGAGCAGGTCGCGCAACTCGGCTCCGTTCATGTGGCGGTAGCCGTTGAAGCTGGAGTTGCCGATGTTGCGGATCTCACCCATCTGGCCGACCACGACTTCCACGTGGCCGGGCATGCCGTACTCCTCGTGCATGGGGACGGCGAATCGGTGCAGGTCGGCCAGGGCCTCGTCATAGGTGATCGAGTAGACCCATCGTTTGCCGTATTTCCAGGGACAGATGCTCAGGCTCATGTCTACACGTCTTCCGTCGGACTCATGAGTGCGCGCTTCTCATCTGATTCGTGGCTGCTCACATTCCGTCTTACCGATGACCGCTCATCTTCTTCCGGACTCACCACTACTCGCCGCTCATCTGATCGACAGCCTGCGCGAACTGCGCTAAGGTACAGCCGTGACCCAGGGTCCACTCGAAGATGTGGAGGCCGTAGTTGGTCGCCAGCCGTTGCGGAAACGTGTCCGGCGACTCGACGCCGACGGTCGCGTCCCTCATGACCACGCAGCGGTATCCGCGATGGAGCATGGGCCGTGCGCCCCCCTCGGCACCGAGCAGGCACATGTCGGCCGCAAACCCCATGTAGATGAGCGTCTCGATGCCTCGGCCGCGCAGGTATTCGTCCAGCTTGTCCGAGTAGAACACGAGGGGCTCGTCTCCGACCGGGGATACGATTTCGGCGCGACGCATCTTCGCCAGGGGCGAGCGTTTCATGTAGTCGACGCCGTGGGCCCGTTCGAACAGCTCCTGCCGGACCGGATGCACGGATGCCGCCGCGTCCGACCGCCGCGATTCGATATGGGGATACTGGTGGTCCAACCAGTCACTCTCGACGTGGCAGACCGCCATCCCGATCGAGCGGGCCAGGTCCATGGCCGGACGGATGACTTCGGCCATGATGCGTCCGGCTTCTCTCGTCGGCTGCGGCCAGCCCATGCCGACGCAATAGTCGTCGTCCGTGTCCGGTCCGTCGGGGCAGCCGATGTTCCAGCAGTGGAGGCCGATCAGGGCGGTCTTGTCAACGGGCAGAGAGAGGATGACGTCTTCGTATCCCGCACGGTTCGTCGGCACGGAACGGTAGTATCGGGCGGCAAGCTGAAGTGTGTTGCCAGGGCGTCGGTCGGTGTCGTTTTCAGTCATATCAGTTTCACTCATATTCGGTTCTCGTCGGCAACGCGGCGCACGATGGCGGCCGCCTGCTCGCAGTGGTGGGGCTCATACTTGTCGCAGAACGAACTCCAGCGGAGGAATCGCTCCAGGATCCCGTGTGCGTTTGGACAACTGGAAGCATCGTAACGGTAGGTGCGTGAGGCCGGTGGCTGTGAATAGGGGAAGCGCTGCTGTTTCGCCGCCTCGTCGAGGAAGGGCAGCGCCACCGGCAGCAGGTAATAGCGCATGGGACTCGCCCCGGGGATACCGCCGGCCGCCACCTGCGCGCCAAACGCTTCCACATCGCATCGAAACCGGTCCGGGTCGATGGTGAATCCCGCCATCCAGCAGGAGTACACTTCGGTCTCCTTTGGAATAGGCAATGCCGTGATGCCCGAAATCTCGTCGAGGAGCGCGCTCAGCAGGCGGATCATGCGATCGCGCTTCTCCACCTGCGGCCGGATGATATCGAGCTGCGCGAGGCTGATCGCCGCGGTGGACTGGGTCATGCGATGGGCGAATCCATTCACCGTGTGCACGCGCCCGAAGTGCTCCACCATCTCCCCGGCGCGGCTGTGACCGACGAAGCGGGCCCGTTCGGCCAGCGCATCGTCGTCGGTAAGGATGCAGCCGCCCACGTCGGAGCCCATGGTCTTCTCTGAGTCGAAGGAAAACCCCCCGGCCGCCGCCAGGGTACCGGCATAACGGCCCTTGTACCGGCCGAAGACCGCCTGGCAGGCGTCTTCGTATACCACCAGGCCATGACGCGCGGCGACTTCGTTGATGCTGTTCATGTCGCAGATCAGCCCGCTCAGATGCACGGCGAGGATCGCCCTCGTGCGGTCGGAGATGCACGCCTCGATGGTCTCGGCGCTCACGTTGATCGTACCGGGCGCGGTGTCGGCGAACACGGGGATATACCCGGCGCTGATCAGGCCCTGCACGGTGCCGAAGTCGCTGACCGAACTCACAATGATCTCGTCGCCGGGTTCGAAGTCGAAGGCAGCGGCCAGCACCGCCAGGGCCGGCGTGCATCCCGGGGTGGCGATGCAGTGGGCGACGCCATTGGCCTCGGCGAAGGCGCGCTCGAACCGGCCGACCATGTCTATGGTGAGCCCCGATTCTACCACCTCGGCCAGGTACTCCATGGCGCGCGGACCGATCTCCCGGGGAAAAGGTTGCGGCAGCGGCCCATCGAATGCCTGCTGGGTAGCGGCCCCGTAGCGCGCGTGCTCACGCGTCTGGCCGGTTGACATTTCGGACGTCATGTTGCCTCCATCTTTCGGAACAGCATCAACCCGCTCTTGCGCCATCCGGCACAGGCATTTCGGGTACCAGCAGGCACGGCTTAAGACCGTCCGCATAGCCCATATCGAAGAGCATGCCCTGGGAAACTTCACCGGCCATTTTCCGCTCGGCCAGGTTCACCACGAAGAGCGCCTGCTTTCCTTCGATCTCTCTTGGATTTGACCGTTCCTGTTTTATCCCCGCCAGGATCGACCGGGTGTGATCGCCGAAGTCGACCGTCAATTTCATCAGCTTGTTCGACTTCGCCACGTCTTCGACGGAGACAATCGTACCGGCTCGAATGTCGAGTTTTTCGAAATCCTCGAAAGAGACGGTATCTTTAAGGGGTGCTGGATTCATGTTTTTCTAAATGCTCCTTCGTAAAACCTCCGCACGAACCAGTAACCAGTAGAAGTCGGTTAGAAGGGTCACGGCACAACGCGTAGGCACCTATGTGCAAGTGCTGTCTATCGGTGTCGGAGGACATTGGTATATACCTTTGGAAAGTATGTTTTCGGATATATCCGTAACAGGAATTTCGCCACTTTCGGCGCAGGAGATCAACCGACGAGCGCCATATGAATGGCATGGACGTTGTACTTTTTGATCAAATGGGTCGTCTTGCGGCTTTTGTCGGCCACCAGGACCGAGACGCCCACGACCTCACCACCCAGGCGTTCGACCAACTTGATCATGGCCTTTACCTGGGCGCCGGTGTCGATGACGTCGTCTACAATCAGAATGCGTTCGCCGGGATTGATCAGGCTTCTGTTTACCTCCAGTGATTTCTTCGTGTTCGTGTAGTCCGTGAAGGAAACGCTCGACCTGTGCCGGCGATGGACAGGAATCAATCCGCCTTTTCGAAAAGGAATAAAGCCGCAGTTCAGCCTTT
Organism: uncultured Gemmatimonadota bacterium; assembly: GCA_964655785.1. Taxonomy (GTDB): domain Bacteria; phylum JAAXHH01; class JAAXHH01; order JAAXHH01; family JAAXHH01; genus JAAXHH01. Next base: position 22,565 of record CAZZNP010000036.1, on the reverse strand, counting down.
CGGCGACCGCACTGCCCAGGATGAAACCCAGCGATTCGGGACTCGCGACCTTGTCCGGATCTACGTTTCGGAACGGACGGACCAGATCCAGAATCAGGTTCCTGCGAACTTCCGAGTCGTTACACAGGGGAGTCAGGTCGTCCTTGTTACCGGGTACTCTTCGGTCTATATGAGGACGGTAGTAGTTCCATTTCATTGGCAGTCTTCCTCAATCACTGTCACAGTACTCAACTATCCAACCTCAACCCGTCATAGGCCACCCGGTAGCCGTGTTCTCAGCTGCATACGTTCCATCGTGCCTTGTATATGTGTTCTCCCGGCAAATGAAGATCACGTGCAGGATTTACGAAACGAATGGTCTCGGACCACCATTCATTGCGATCCGCCCTAACATAAACCAACTGGCCCGTTTCCGGATGCTCCGCGATACTCTTGACGTCTGCTACATCGGCAAGCACGGGGTGGGGTGTGAATTCCCTGTGGTCACGATCGAACAGCCAGCAGTGATTCTCCGTGCTAATGGATAGAAAGGGAGAGCCGGCTACAGGATACATATCATGCCCCGATCCTTCCGGCAGTTTCACGGTGTCGATTCTCGAAAGCGATGGCTCATCGGTGTCCCAGCCGACCAGTTGATATACCCGAATGTCCTCATCGGCCAGCGCCCAGAGTATTTGACGGGTTTTGTCCCAGACTACGCCGTGCCCCCAAGGAAGATCGTCGCTGTAGAGTTCCCTGTCTGGAGTATTCAAGTCGAACAGAATGAGCCGGTCGCCATTCCGGGCATGGGAAGCCGCGACCGCCACCCTGTTGCCTGGTAGCATTTCGGCTGAATGGGCGTTGGGAACGGCCGCATAGAACACCACTTCTCCGGTTGCGCGTTCGATGAGCGCCACGCCTCCTCCTGAGGACGTGACCAGGATTCGATGGCCGTGATCAACTGCCTTGCACTCATCCGTGGTTTTGAATCGCGACTTCATGTAGTCGGGCAGCTCTTTTCGGTCTGCTGACCTCCAACTCCAGGTCTTCGCGGGAAGACCATGTTCTTCGCGGCTCAAATCCAGGATAAATACTTCATCCCAGCCGCAAACGATGAGTTCATGCATGTTTTTCCTCGCTACCCCTGCCTCAGCGCGTCCACCGGGTTCCGCCGCGAAGCGGCCACCGCGTGGGCTCCGATCGTCAGCCAGGCGATGGCCAGTGCGACGGCGCCGCCAACCACAAACCACACGTAATTCAGTTCCGCCGCATAGGCGTAGTTCTGCAGCCAGCGCGTCATGACGAAGTAGGCGAGCGGCCAGGCGATCACGTTGCCCAGCAGGACGTATTTCATGAAGTCCCTCGACAGCAGCACGACAACGCTGGAAATCGACGAGCCGAGTACTTTGCGGATCCCGATCTCCCGGGTGCGCTGCTGGATCGAGTAGGAAGCCAGTCCCAGGAGTCCCAGGCAGGCCACGAAGGCGCCCAGTATGGCGAAGACCGCGAAGACCTCGCCAAGCCGCCGGTCATCCTGGTACAGCGCGTCGAAATCCTCGTCTAGAAAGGTGTATTCCAGGGGGAACCGGGCATCGACGCTCCGCCACGTTTCTCCTATGCGCGAGATGGTCTCGGCCATATCGTCGGGTTCGAGCCGGATAAGCACGTACTGGTGATACAGGTGAGACAGTATGACGACGGGCTCGATCTCGTCATGTACCGTGCGCAGGTGGAAGTCCTTCACCACGCCGATCACCCGGCCTTTCGCGCCACCGTGAGGAATCCACTCGAACGGCCTGTCCAGCGCGTCGAGCGGCGTTCCCCATCCCAGGTAGCGGACGGCCGTCTCGTTGAGCAGAAACCCCGTGGTCGAATCCGTTCCCCAGTCCGGCGAGAAATTGCGGCCGGCGACGAGGCCTATCTCCAGCACGTCCAGGAAGTGCTCGTCCACCTCGAGCGTCGCCATCATCAGGTGATCTTCGGGCGGCATGCCGTCGGGCCGGACCGCCATGATGGGAACCACCCGCATCCCCGGCACGCCATTTGTCGTGGCTACGCCGGACACACCGGGCAACTGGGACAATCGTTCTTTCAGTACGGGTGTATTCGGCCGCTGTGAGGATCCCGTAATGGGAATAACCATCACCTGTTCCTTGTTGAAACCCAGTCGCTTGGTGCTGATGTAATCGAGCTGGTCATAGATGACGGCCGTGCCGACCAGCAGGAATATGGAAGTGGCGAACTGTACGACCACCAGGATCTTCCGCAGTCCCAGTCCCCGCGTTCCTGATTCCAGGCTGCCCTTCAGTACCTCGGTGGGCAGAAACCTGGAAAGATAGATCGCCGGATAGCTGCCGGCAGCCAACCCGATCACGATCGTTCCCAATGCGAGCGCCGCCAGTACCAGTCCGTTCGAGAGCGGAAAGACAAGCTGCTTCCCGGCGATCGCATTCGCCGCGGGCAGGGCGAGTTGCACCAGGATCACCGAAATGACCATGGCGAGCGCAACCAGGACGACGGCTTCTCCCAGGAACTGCCCCATAAGCCGACTCCGGTCGGCTCCCATTACTTTTCGGACGCCCACCTCCCGGGCGCGCATGGCCGAACGGGCCGTGGCCAGGTTGACGAAGTTGATGCACGCGATCAGCGGAATCAGTATCGCGATGAGCGTGTAGAGGATCACGAACCGTATATCGCCGTTGGGCTCGAACTCGCCCTCCCGCTGCGAATACAAGTGGATGTCGACGATTGGCTGAAGCGACGGATGCAACACCACGCCGGTCTCTCGGTAAGTGTCCCCGGCATATCGTTCGAGAAAGCCGGGCATCTGTGCTTCCAGGTCGGCCGGATTCGCGTTCTCCCGCAATAGCAAGTAGGTATAGAAGTTGTCATGAATCCGCCAGTTTTCCCGGTAAAAATCGCCCAGCGTGGCCAGAGAGGAATAGGAGGTGAACATGTCCGCCCGCATATGGGTATTGGCGGGCATGTCCCGCATGATCCCGGTCACTTTGAAATCATAGACGTTATCCACCCCCATGATCTGACCCATGGCGTCATCCCGGCCGAAGTACTTGGCCGCCATCGATTCAGAGATCACGATCGTAAAGGGCTCGGCCAACGCGGTATGCGGATCGCCGGCGACAAGCGGGAAGTCAAAGAGTTCAAACAGGGAAGTTTCCGCCCAGATCACCTTTTTCTCGAAAAACTGAGCATCGCCCACTTTGAACAGCCACGCGGTAGCGGTGCCACGCATCCGCGCGAACTGTTCTACCTCGGGATAGTCCCGCTTCAGCGCCGGTGCCCAGCTCAGGGGCGATCCCGCCGTCTGGATGGTCTGTCCGCCGCTTTCGATGTCGTCGACGATCCGGTAGATCCGAGCCGCGTTCGGGTGGTACCGGTCGTAGCCGAGTTCGTCATGGATGTACAGCACGATCAGCATGCAGGCCGCCATGCCGATGGCGAGTCCCGCGATGTTGATGAGGGAATAGAAAGGTTGCCGGAGAAGGTTCCGAACAGCGACGGTGAGGTAATTTCGGATCATGGGTGTGCTATGTTGTTAACAGCCCGCGTCGTTGACCAGGCTTCCGTTTTTATCTGGTTGTAAAAGAGGCTGCAATCCCGTAGCGACCTCCCACCTCATTCGGACCGCAGGCTCTCCACCGGGTTCGTAAGCGCGGTCGTTACCGCCTTGACACTGACGGTAGCCAGGGTGATGACCAGAGCGACGACGGCGGCGATCAGAAACCACTCAGGGCCGATTTCGACCCTATACGCGAAGTTCTGCAGCCAGTTGCTCATGATCCAGTAAGCCAGACCCCACGCGACCGGCACGGCGATCGCAACCAGTACCAGGAAATCCTTCGACAGAATGGAGACTATGCGCATCACCGAAGCGCCCATCACTTTGTGGATCCCCACTTCTTTCGTCCGCTGCTGGGTAGTGAACGCGGCCAGTCCGAACAGTCCCAGACACGCGATAAAGATGGCCAGGAAGCTGAAAGCGCCGAGCAGGTTGCCGGTACGTTGCTCCGACAGATACAGTTGCTCGAAGTCTTCATCCAGAAACGAATACGCCAGGGGGTAATGGGGAAACACCGAGGCCCATGTTTCTTCAATCGCGTTAATCCCTTCCGGGATATTCTGCGCCTGCAGTCGAATTGCAGCCTGTCCGCCTCCGCCACGGTTCATGAACCTCAACTGCATGGGGTCCAAAGGATTATGAAAGCTCTGCATATGGAAATCCTCGACGACGCCAATGATCCTGATTGGCGGGCTCATTCTGTATCGTATCTGACGTCTTACGGCTTCCTCCGGTGTGGCCAGGCCCAATCGTTCAATCGCGGACCGATTCAGGATCACTGCGTTATTCGAATCATCGTTCAGCACACTGGAAAATGGACGCCCCGCAATCAAATCGAGGCCAAGGGTTTCTTCGAAATCTTTAGATACAAACAGAGCGGGAATTCCGATTAAGTCATCTTCCGACTGTTCTGCCAGTCGTGTCGGAAAGACGGGCATTATAGCCGCACTGAACATACGTCCCGGCATCAGCCCAGATCTAGTAACCCCCTGAACGTGAGGACTCTGAGAAAGTCGCGCCTTAAAGGTTTTGAAATCTCGCTCTGCCCCTCCGATAAGTGGGATAACGACGACCTGGTCCCTATCGAAACCCAGTTGCCTGTTCTGCATGTAGTCCAGCTGCCGATACACGGTCGCGGTACAGATAATCAACAGGATCGACAGCGCGAACTGCGCAACCACGAGACCCTTGCGCAGCATGGAACCCGTAACGCCGCCCGTCATTTCACCCTTGAGGATCTTCGCCGGATGTAATCGGGAGAGAAACAGCGCGGGATAACTGCCGGACAGCAGCCCCACAAGCAGCGCAATGCCCGTAAGCCACAACAACAGTTCCGGGTTCTCCAGGTAGCTGACCTGAAACGCCGTTCCCATCAGTGTGTTGAACCAGGGCAGGATGGCTATAACCAGCCCCACGGCGATCACTAAGGCCAATCCTGCCGAACACATGGACTCGCCCATATACTGCAGCACCAACTCGCTTCGCGTTGCGCCGACCGTCTTCCGGATGGCCACTTCCTTTGCACGGATGGTGGACCGCGCCGTAGCGAGATTCATGAAGTTGATACAGGCGATCAGCACGACAGAAAACGCCACAACCGAAAAGACATAGACATAGCTGATGTCGCCACGGCCTGCCAAATCCAGCTCCAGATTCGACCTCAGATGGATGTCGGTCACCCGCTGTAGTCTGGGGCGGAAGGGCAAGCCGCGCATATTGAGTGACTCCAGCGGTTCATAGGTGCTCGCCCACCTGGCGATTTTGTCCTCCAGTTCAACCGGATCTGTTCCCTCCGCCAGCAGGACATAGGTGAAGTGATTCGAACTGAACCAGTTCGTTTCATAACGCTCACGAAGGTTTTCTACGTCGAGATTTTCAGAAACAAGATAATCGACGGCAAAGTGGGAATTGAGCGGTACATCTTCCATAACACCGGTCACACGAAGGTTTATCTCGTCATCTGCGCGGATCACCTTGTCCATGGGATCTTCATCGCCGAAGAGTTTAATCGCCATGGATTCGCTGATGACAACGGATTGTTCCGAATGCACATAGTCGTCCAGTGCGGTTTGCGGATTGCCCCGTACAAGCGGAAAAGAAAAAACACCGAAAACCCCTTTGCTTGCCCTATAGACATCGCTTTCGTAGAATCCGGTATCCTTATAGGCCATCATCCAGATATTGATTGTGCCTCGCGTCCGGGCATATTCCTCCACCTCCGGAAACAGTTCCTTGAGTGTCGGTCCCGCTGCCGGTGGCGTGCGCGCGGAATCGCCGTTTACCACGCGGTAGATCCTGTCGGCATGCGCGTGGAATCGGTCGTAACTCAGTTCATTCTGGATATACATCAAAATCAGCATGCAGCACGTGATACCGATCGCCAGTCCAATGACATTCATGCCGTCATAGCCGGGTTGCCGGATGATGTTGCGCAGCGCGATTCTGAGATAATGAAGTACCATCACCCCTGCCTCAGCGCGTTCACCGGATTCCTCCGCGACGCCGCGACCGCGTGGGCCCCGATCGTCAGCCAGGCGACGGCCAGCGCGATCATGCCCGAGGCCAGGAACCACACGTACCGGATGTCCGAAGTGTAGGCGTAATTCTGCAGCCAGTTGGTCATGACGAAGTAGGCCAGCGGCCAGGCGATCACGTTCGCCCAGAGGACATACTTCATGAAGTCCTTCGAAAGCAGGATCACGATACCGGAGATCGACGAACCGACGACTTTGCGGATCCCGATCTCCCGGGTGCGTTGCTGGATCGAAAACGAGGCGAGTCCCAGGAGACCCAGGCAGGCCACGAAGACCGCGAGAAAGGCGAAGACCGCGAAGATCTCGCCAAGCAACCGGTCGGTCCGGTACAGCGCGTCGAAATCCTCGTCCAGGAAGGTGAAATCCAGCGGGAACCTGGGATCCACGTCTCTCCATATCTCCTCGATACGCCCTATGGTTTCGGAAATGCCCTCAGGCTCGATACGGATCAAGACGAAAATGTGATAGGTGCTGGTCATGATTGCGGCCGGTTCGATTTCTTCGTGTATCGTCCGCAGGTGGAAATCCCGTACCACGCCGATTACGCGGCCTGGAACCACCCCTTCAAAGGAAAGCCGCTCGAATTGCCTGCCGATCGCGTCGGCGGGCGCTCCCCATCCCAGGGACCGGACGGCCGTCTCGTTAAGCAGAACCCCACCGGTCGTATCCGTGCCCCAGTCCGGTGAAAAGTTCCGGCCGGCGACGACATCGATATTCATGACGTCCAGGAAGTTCTCGTCCACGTGCAGCGTGGTCATCATCAGGTGGTCTTCGGGCCGCATGCCTTCGGGCCGAACTCCATAGGTAGGCATCGCCCGCATGCCCGGCACGCCGGTGGTCGTTGCGATACCCACCACACCGGGCAATCCCGACAGGCGCTGCTTCAGCACGGGCGTATTCGGCAGTTGCGGGGAGCCTACGATGGGGATGACCATGACGTGTTCTTTGTTGAACCCCAGCCGCTTGGTCTGGATGTAATCGAGCTGATCGTGGATGACGGCCGTGCTGACCAGCAGGTAGATGGACATGGTAAACTGTGTCACCACCATCACCTGCCGCATGCCCAGGCCTTTCTTTCCCGTCTCGGGGCTGCCTTTCATTACTTCGACCAGCAGAAAACCGGATAGATACGCAGCCGGATAGCTGCCGGCGACCAATCCGATCAAGGTCGTACCGAGGACCAGCGCGGCCAGCACCATCCCGTCGGTAAGTGGCAGCGTGAGTTGTTTTCTCGCGATTTCGTTCACGGAAGGCAGGGCGAGGTGGACCAGTATGACCGCCAGGACGGCGGCGAGACCCGCCATGAGGACCGATTCGCCCAGGAACTGGCGGATCAGCTGCATCCGGTTCGCACCCAGCACCTTTCTCACGCCCACTTCCCTGGCGCGCATCTCGGAACGGGCCGTGGCCAGGTTAATGAAATTGATGCACGCGATAATCAGGACCAGGAACGCGATGGCCATGAAGAGGGCCACGTACCGTATATCGCCGTTGGGTTCGTGCTCGCTCTCCCTGTTCGAATAGAGATGTATATCCGCGAGAGGCTGGAGCGAAGGCCGCAGGATGATGCCCGCCTCCCGGTACTGGTCGCCCGCGTGACGCTCCAGGAAGGCCGGCAATTTTGCTTCGAAATCACTCGGAGAAACGTTCTCGCGGAGCCGGACGTAGGTGTACAGGTTTCGGTGATATTCCCAGTCGTCCAGGTCCCAGCCGGACTGAATCGCAGTCATCGTGCTATAGGATACGAACATGTCAGGCCGCAGGTGGGAGTTGGTCGGAATGTTCTTCATGACGCCCGTCACCGTGAAGTCCCAGCGATTGTCGAGATTGACCGCTTTGCCGATGGCCTCGTCGTCGCCGAAGTACTTGAAGGCCAGATCCTCCGAAATGACCATCGAATACGGCTCGGCGAGCGCGACGCTGTGATCCCCCGCGGCCAGCGGAATGCTGAACATCTCGAACAGGTCCGATCCCGCCCAGATGACTTTGCGTTCATAGTAGATGGTGTTTCCGAGATCGACCAGCCACGCGGATTCGGTACCTCTCAACCGGACGACAAGCTCGATCTCGGGGTAGTCGCGCTTCAGGGCGGGTCCCCAGCCCGTGGGCGTCCCGGCCGTCTGAACGGTCTGGCCCCCACTTTCGATATCGTCGACGATGCGGTAAACGCGGTCGGCATGGGGATGATACCGGTCGTAGCTGAGCTCATCCTGGATGTACAGAAGGATCAGGATGCACGTGGCCATGCCGATGGCCAGCCCGGCGATATTGATGAGCGAGTAGGCGGGATGCCTGCGGAGATTGCGAAGGGCTACACCGAGGTAATTGCGGAGCACTTAGGCCTCTTCCGGTCAGTCGGTGTCACCCTTCTCGATTCGTCGCGGAATCCGTTCCGTGATTACGATTCGAGGCCTGTTGCCGCGGTTGGAAGACGCGGCATGGAAGATCCATGGGTGCATGAGAATCACGTCGCCGGGCTGGCCCGTGAATTCGACAGGCTGCACCGGAACTCCGAACACATCGACCGAATTTTGCAGGTAGCGTTGCTCTCGATCAATATCGGGATCGCGGGACCACAGATCCCTCAGGTCAGGCACCGCCTTCCTGACTGCTTTTGTTATGTCTTTGGACCGGCCCTCGCCGATTAACTCCGGCTGCTGGGCGAGATGACGGACAACCCGATGCGAACCGGACAGGGCAATCGTCGCTCCACCTTGAGCGGCAAGGGGTTCCAACACGGCGAAGACCTGTACGCCAGGCATCTCGTCAGACCGGGAATCCACACTGGCCTGCAGATCAAGGTGCCATGAGTTATTGGGCAGAAGCCACGGTCCCTTCGAAGGGAAGGTAAGCAGCAGCGCACCCCACGGATCCGGCATCTCCCACTTACCCGGTCCAAGGAAAACGTCTAGCGTGCCGCGAACCGCCTGACTGCAGGTCGGTGCAAAGGCGCCGGACCGGGTCAATTTATTGAATCCCTTGGGCTTTGCTTCCGGCCAGCGCTGCGGCTCCTCCCGAGGAATCCCGCAACGCTGCTCCAGGTCATCCCAGATACGATTGAGTACGCCCTCAATGTCTTCTTTCGGAATCAGACCTGGAAGACGCAGACAGCCATGTTCATCGAATTCGGATCTTTGTGCTGAGGTCAGCATGACTAACCATCGCCCAGTCGTTTGAGCCGATCAAGCCGTACGGATTCGTTTTCCCTTAGCCAATCATCTTTCGATAGTTCCTGGTAGGCGCACATGAAGTAGGTCCGGGCTTCATCCGGCCTGTCCAGCGACAGCAGGCACTCGGCGATTTCTTCGAAAACGTACCCGTCACTTGTACCCGCCGCTTCATGTTCCTCCAGCAGGGACTGTTGCATGACGAGCGCTTCGTCTGCGCGGCCTAGCGATCGCAGCGCCCGCGCCACGGTCCATTTCGCGATTTGTGTCGCCTTCGGGTTGTCTCGTTCCAGTCGCCAGGCGAGTCCTTTTCGGAATATTTCCAGCGCCTTTTCGTACTCGCCCGCGTCGTGGTACGTCCAGCCCGTGTTGTTGTAGAGCGCTCCCAGCCAGCCCTTTGCCCGCGGATCGTCGGATGCTTCCGCGGCTTCCATCGCCCTGTTATTCCACATTAGGGATGCATCTTTCGGCTCACAGATCCCCAGCATGTGGCCCGCATCCACGGCGTGATGGTCCTGGCGGGCGTTGCGTGCCCGTTCCCAGGCCTCCAGGAAGAGCGGGCGGGCAGCTTCGATGTCCCCGGCGGAATTGTGGGTGCGGCCGCGTTCGAGCAGGTACCGGATTTGGGCGACCGGGGTTTGAATGTCGAGCGCAGTGGCAAGAACGTTGATCATTTGCTCAACGTCGTCCAGGATGCGGTGGGCTTCCTCGAAATCCCGCCTGAGGCTATGGGTCCGCGCGATTTGCGTTAACAGCTGGGCCTGGTATTCGCGGTCTCCGGAGTTCCGCGATTCAGCAAAAAGCTCCTTGAAGACCTTCTCGGTTTTCGCCGGATCGTTGTAGTTCCACAACTGGTCGAAGTCGGGTTGGATGCTCATGTGGAAAGCGTTTATACCTGGGATGCGGGCAGGTCCTCGCTCGCAGTAGGGGTTATCACGATCGAACCGTCGGCTTTGCTGATTTCGAACGATCGCATGTCTTCCTTTGTCCAGGATGCCTGGTCGAGGATCCGGCCAGATTCGTCGCAGGCCACCGAGCCGCCCAGTGTACGTCCGCGTTCCTCGTTGATCTTTGTGTAAGCATCGCTGGCATTGGAAACATAATTGGACTGGATGACAGGGACATTGTAGAAACCGGAAATTTCCTTTGCGAACTCAGCGTTCCTATTTCGCGTAATGTCACCTTTTTCATTTTTTTCACTCAAGGCTACGCTGTTCCACAAGATGATATCGCTTCTCTCTAACCCCTTTTCCCGGGTGTAGTCGAGATGGAGAACTTCATTACAAAAAACCGAACCGAGCGCAATTCCCCGAACGTTCGCCGGGGATCGGTCCGGTGGCTCTACAAATCCCATCTGATTTCGGTCTCCTACAGGTAAATGGGACCTTCCTCCAGCCAGGACGATTCCTTTATCAGGCTGGAGTAGCAACAAGGAGTTGATCTGGCCACTGCCAAAACGATAAGGGGAACCCACGAGCGCACAGATTCCCGCATCGTCAACCACGTTTGCGAGTTTATCCAATGCTTCATCGACCTGCACATGCCAGTCTGTAGTAGCGAACAGCTCAACCATGTGTAAGTCATAGCCCGTCAGCATCATTTCGGGGAACACCACCACGTCTGCGCCCACTGCAGCAGCTTTGCGGATCCACCGGGTGATCTCGGTCACATTTGCGTCTATCGAATCCGACATATGGGGCTGTACCGCGCAGAGCTTCATGTAGACGTCCGTCTATTTCACCTAGTTGTAATCTCTCATCACCACGGATACAGAACCGTCACCTGAACAAACCCATCACATCTGACGGCCACTCGAACTCGAAACTGCCTTCGAGATCACATCTGTCCGCCTTCGAGATCACATCTGCCCGCCCACGGGCACCGGCGGTTCGTTGTAATCCACGATCAACTCGACCTGGTGCAGCACGCGGACCCCGCCCATCCCGGTGAATCGCCGGTCCAGCACGACCTCCACTTCGTTCTGTCCTTCACGAACCAGATCCAGCGGTAGCTCGAAAGTGAACCAGAAGTGGGTCATGAGCCGCTCCGGAAGTCCGCTTCTCGCGGCCGTATAGGAAACCGTTCCACTGTAGACATGATTGCTTTGCGACGACGTGATCGCGGAGCCATTGAACCGGAACGAGATTTCGTCCTCCGGGCAGCAGTGGCCGATGCGCACGCCCAGGGTCACCGCCTTGAGTTCGCCGTCGTTCCGGGCGTCGTCCAGCCTGTCGCCGACCAGGAACGACACCTGGGCCGGGATCCCTTCCTCGAGTTCGACAGGTAGATACCGTTCAGGCGCGTGCGGCTCTGGGTCAGGTTCAATCGGCGCGGGGAAGTAATGCTTCTTTTTACGGAGATGGATGTCCGGATCGGCCATTTCGCGGAAGACTTGGTACTCGCGTTCGGTGTGCGGCCAGGGCAGGTCAGACATGTACAGGCCGTCCACACCCATGGCGCGGTAATTGGCGGCAGCCGCCCGGTACATCTCGATCGTCGGCAGATGGTGCCGGTCATCATACGGCGAACGGCCAAGCATGGGGTAGACCGGCGTTTCCGACCCGGAGGCCGCGTCGACCAGCCATTCTATCGGCATCTCCTGGTCGAACAGGAAGCTCTCGGTCCAGGGAATGACGCTGTCCAGGAGGCCTTCCGACAGCCAGGTGCGCACGTCCATGCCCAGGGCGAGGTTCGCCTCCTCGGTCGCGCGCACTTTCACCGCCAGCCATAACGCGTCCCCACGCGCTTTACCGAGGCGGTCGAGCAGCCGCCTGATCTCCCGCATAAAATTCGTAAGGACGGGCGCTTTATCCCGCGCCTCGGAAGGTTTAAGAAACACGCCTACATACGGATCGAACTCCAGCCCGTCCATTCCGTACTGGCCGCACACCTCCTCGATGACCGCCAGCCGCTCTGCGCGCACCTCCTCGCGGGTGTAATCCGCGCAACCGGCTGCCCGAGGGTAGTCTGGACTGCTTTCGCCGATCATGACGTCGGGATGCTCCCGCTTGAGGCGGCCCAGCATGTAGGGATTGTCGTCGTCGGGCGATGTGGGTTCGGTCATCCGCAGGCTTCCCAGGATGCGCCGTCCTTTTTCATGCGCCCTATCCACCGCCACAGCGAGCGGATCGATACCCGCCTCGAGTGCCAGGTTCAGGTTCTTCGTCGCGCGCCACCACATCATGCTCATGTTGTGTTCTTCGACCCCTTCGCCCCACTTCAGACCGACCTGCGTGCCATGGAGGAAGGTCTCGCCCGATCCCAGGCCATAGACCAGGGTGTCGACTTCGGTGCCCAGGATTTCGTCCACGGGCTGCCGCCACTGGTGAAGGCTCATGGGAGGGTCGTACCGATATATGCTGTAGTGACGAGCGTCGTTGTAGTGGATCAGTTTGGGTTTTTGCATATCAGGTTTCTCATGGTCGCAGACCCGGCACCGAATCCCGGTCATGCGGGCCCGTCGGGGGCAGGTCAGAATATAAGTTGTACAATTGTACAACTATATGACTTATGCTGATGGCCGCTGTTCTCCAAGCTGATCCCGCTCATTTCTCGAGCACGACGCCTTCCCGCTCGATCCGGGCGAACATCTCCCGGTAGGCGTCGGTGCCGTCGTCGTCCCAGTAGTCGGTGGTAATCGGCGCGTCGTAACGCATGGGCACCATCCCCCGCCGCCGGTCGGGCCGCACCATGAAAATCGAATCCTCGGGATCGGCGATGTTGTACATGCGTGCACCGTTCTCATATTGTGACCGGATGATCCACTTCTCCTGCGGTCGAAATTGCAAATGCTTCAGTCGTTCCAGCTCATCGCGGTCCAGCGTGACACCCAGCCCCGGCGACTCCGGAACTCGCACGAACCCGTTGACTGGGTCCAGCCGTTCCTCCACCACGTCGCTCTTCCAGGTTTCAGTAGCGCTGATGAAGTGGAAGTTCGCCGAGGGAAAGGCCGCCATCATGTGCGTGGTCATCGCCCGGGTGATGTTTCCGCCCACGTTCTGGATCATGAAAGGACTGTTGTCCGCGGCGAACAGACCCGCGCGGCCGATGGCGGTCCCGATCATGGGATGCCCCAGCATGTACGCATCCGCGGGTTTCATGAACACTTCGTAGGTCGCATTCGTCGGGAAATGATGCAGCACAACAGGCAGCCTGGAACGCTTGCGCAGCTCGATGTAGCCCTGTATGTCCCCCGGCGGCAGGGGATCTTCGAAGCAGCCTGCGATCTCGAATCGCTCCAGCTCGTGCAGAAGTTCGGGCATGTGATCGTCGGTGCCGTGCATGGTGAAATCGTAATGGATCCTGAACCCTTTCGGCGCCACCGCCTGCATGGCCTCGGTCTGGTCCATGACGTTTTCGAAGGGGGAGAGATGGTATTTCATCCAGGTATAGCCTAGCGCCGCGTATTCGCGCACCGCTTCGGCCATGCGGTCCGGGTGAGTCGACACGGTCCAGCTTCCCACCGGCACCCAGGACCGGACCTTCTGTCCGAAGAGCTTGTAGACCGGCACGCCCGCGGCCTTGCCCATAAGGTCGTACATCGCCGTGCCGAGCGCGAGAGAAGTCTCGTCTCCGACCCAGTCGAAGGGGCTCGTCCCGATGTACTGCTCGATTACCTCTTCCGGCTCCGTAGTTCCGCCCTCTCCCAGACCGACGAGCCCGTCGTCGGTGTGCGCGACGTAGACCGTCCGTTTCGCCGGACCGTAGAAATGGTTGAGCTGGTACGCGATCCAGTCTTCGTACTCGAGGGTGATCTCGTGAACCTCGATTTCGGTGATCTTCATGGGGCGTCCTAACAGTGCAATTAACCTATGTCCCGCTCAAGCGCGTCTGTCAACGGACCGGAAATGTTCTTCAAGGACTGCAACGAGTACTCCCGCCGCGCGCTTTCCGCAAGTTCCTTCGGATATACGACCAGGTGCCCGTCGTCCGTGTACCGTGGGAATATATGCCAGTGAACGTGCAGTACCTCCTGAAACGCCGCCGGACCATTGGATTGCCAGATCGAAAGGCCTTCCGGTGCGTAAACTCTCCGTACTGCCCGGGCCACTTTGCAGACAGCGCTGGCAAGCGCGCAGGCCGTATCCTCGTCTAGATCGAAGATCTGTTCAACATGATTCCTTGGGACGACTAGAACGTGCCCTTCGTTGCTCTGGCGTAGGTTCATGAACGCCAGGGTAGATTCATCCTCGTATATGATTGCGGAGTCTAGTTCGCCTCGTATGATGCGGCAAAAGACACAATCGCTGTCATGTGGCGTCATGGATCTCTCCAGCATGGCCCTGGCCGGTTGCTTCCGCCCGCCGCGCTTGCTGCTTTAATGCCGATCGCCGCGCCTTCTCCTCTGCCTTTTGCCTTTTCTCCTCCGCCCTGCGGTCCCGCTCCCGGACTTCGGCCTCGGCCTTGTCACGACTTGCGCGTACCTTGTCCAGCCATTCCTGCCTGGTCGACAGGATTTCCGGATTGCTGCTGGAACCATAGCTCAGATGGTTCAGGAAATCGATGATTTCGCTGGGTTTCCCGCCGATGAGGTCGCGAGCTCCCGGTCCGGTCAATCCGCCTTCGAGTTCCCAGTGATACCGGTGGATTAGCGTGTCTATCAGGATCATCTTCTCCTGGGGAGACCTCGCGGTCCGATACTTCTCTACGTATTCCTTCAGAAAGGCGGTCATGCCTGCAGCGATAAGGTGTTTGCCCCTGAAGGACTTTTGGTATTCGGTCCACGCCAGTTCCCAGTTGCATGAATCACAGCGAAGCAGGAAGGCCGGGTCGAAATCGTGTGGGATCTCGCAACGGCAGAGCGGACAACTCGCGAGTCCACTGTTCGCGGCCTTCGCCCGGAAGATGTGTTCGATTCTGACGAGCAGGCCGATGCCCACTTCGTCGATCAGTTCTTCGTCGTGGATTCCGAGGGCGTCCTTCTTGTACAACTCGGCGATCTTGTGGCGGGGAATCCTGCCTGCCCAGGTCGGCCTGTCTTTTCGGATTTTAGGCATCGGTCGTGTTCCCGATATGGTGGATTCAGGATTTTGCCAAAATGCCAATGAAGCCATCGTCGCGCTCGACGATCTCATTCGCGTCACTGCCGAGGTGACAACTGAGCAGCAGTTCGCCGAAAGCGTCCTGGGCTAAGTTCATTATTCGGGCAAATAAAGGTAAAGATTATCCACAGCCTGAGGCCGCGGCGCGGTGTCCTGAAGCCACCGGTAGGGTTTGCTGAGGATGCCGACCTTCCCGTCCAGTTCGATGACCTTGGCCTCGTGCGTACCGATCCCCGTGTCGATGACGTGCTCTTCCATGTGG
>CAZZNP010000036.1:0-6902 GCA_964655785.1 uncultured Gemmatimonadota bacterium | reverse complement strand
TCCCCGTCGAAATCCGCCGCGCGGACCCGCACGCCGCCATATCCTTCGGCGAACACGTGCCGTTCCCATTCTCCGTTCGGCAGATGGCGATACCACGAGGTTCCCGCGATGAGTTCGAGTTTACCGTCCCCATCCACGTCGGCAGCCGCGAAGTCCTGTTCGTTCACGCCCGTGGCGACCTTGCCGACACCGGGCCATGGGGTCACGAATGGATCGTCGGGTACCGGAACCATGAAGATCGTCTCGGCGTCGGGGTTCCAGACGTACAACTCGTCGCGACCGTCGCCGTCGATGTCCGCCAGCATCAGGTCGTGGATCCGGTTGTCGGGAAGCTCGAAGACCACGCGCCTTGTCCACCGCCGGGTGGGGTCGTCGGGGCATTCCCACCAGAAGACGTAGTTTCCGCGGTCACTGGTCCCGGATATGAAATCGAGTTTTCCGTTGCCGGTAAGGTCGACGAGGGCTGTGCCCACACTATTGCTAGGGAACGAGTCGTCCATCAGGTGCGGCACCCAGGCACCCTGGTCCGTTCTGCCGAACCAGTGAATTCCGTCCGGGTTGCGGGTGGCTACGACGAACTCCTGCACGCCGTCGCCGTCGAGGTCGCCGACTACGCAGTCCATGCGCTCGGCGGGATCGCCTTCATAGATGGTGTGACGGCGGAATGCGGGTACTTCAGGCATTTCAGGTATGGGCTCCCGACCTCCGGGCAAAGCAGATCGATTCTCGGTAGAATGCGGGTACTTCGGGCATGGACCGGTCTCCGGTTCTCTCGACTGCTTCGCTTTATCCGTGTGGCTTGCCGCCGTCCGCTCGACAGCATCGTACATCGCTATGCGTAGCAGGAATCGCATTTCAATCGCCAAACATTCACGTTCCCTGAATTTCAACCCCAGGCCGCGCGCAAAGTCCGGATCCAGTTGCCGTGCATGATGTCGGCGATGTCGGTCTGCGAGTAACCACGCCGCTCAAGTATGGCGGGGATCTTCCGCAGGTCGGCGATGGTTTCCATATCAGATGGGCACTGTTCCTTGCCGTAGCCGCCGTCCAGGTCGGTGCCGATGGCCGCGTGGCGCGCGCTTCCGGTCATCTGGCAGACATGGTCGATGTGGTCCACCACGGTTTCGAATGTGATGGCCGAATTGTCCATGGCGACCGGGTCCCACAGCGGCGAGATCATCCAGATGTCCATGGCCGTACCGATGACGCCCCCACGCTCCGCCAGGGTCTTGATCTGCTCGTCGTCGAGCTGTCGGTCGTGGTCGCACAGGGCCCTGCAGCAGTTGTGGGTGGCCAGCACGGGACCGTTGAATATGTCCATCGCTTCCCAGAATGCCCGTTCGGCCAGATGACTTACGTCGAGTATCATGCCGGCCGACTCCAGGGCTTCGAGCATGGGACCGCCCCGGGGCGTCAATCCGCCCGGCGCCTGGGTGCCGTGGGCATAAGAGCTGACTCCGTAGTGACACAGGCTGACGACTCGAAGGCCTTCATCCCACCAATGGGGCACCTGTTCGGGTGATACGATGCCGTCCGCGCCTTCCATGCTGAGCACATATCCCAGCGGGGTATTCCGAGGATCGGCGTCCCACTCGGCCAGATGGGCATCGAGTTCGGTCCGATTGCGTACCTGTCGGAAGACCCCCCTGGCCTCCATCAGTCGGTAGTAGGCCAATTCGCCCATGCACTTGGCGTAGGCGATGTCCTGGGTGCGCACGCCGCCAAAACGTTTTCCCATGGATGCGATCCGGCAGTTTACCGTCACGAACATGAGGCCGATCCCGCCTCGCCGCAACTCCTCGAAATTCACCACGCCCAGGCCGCGGCCCTTCTGTCCCATGCCGGCTTCGGCTTCGCGGATTTTGGCGATGGGCTGGAAGAGATCCCGGTCCCATTCGAGAGCGTTGTAGGCGATATCGAGGTGGGAATCGACAATCAGCATCAGGGTTCTCCCAAAGTCAAGCCAACGTATGGAAGCAATGCCGAACCAAGAAACTTGTACAAAGCCGATCCGAAGGGTTACCTTGGATTCAAGAACAGGCGCGCTTCAAAGGAACGGCAAAAACCGAGAAAAGGAGACCGGGATGGCACCCGGACTGTTCGCCGCACTGGCGGTCATGCTTCTGACGCTGCTCGGCATCGGATCGCGATACTATGTCGTCGGCGATCTCAACGTCGTCCACAGCCTGCTGAGCCTGTTTTTCTCGACGAATCTGGTGGTTAGCTATTGGGAGATATGCCTGTTCCTCAAACGGGACTATATCGAGGAACGCACCGAATACTGGCGACAGCGGCAACGTGAAACCGGCAGAACTCCGGCCGTCGAGTTTCTTACCACCAGGGTTCCGCTTAAGCGGATATTGACCCCGACGGTCTGGGCGGATGTCTGGGCCACGTACGCCCAGATCGACGCGTCCTTCTCGGACCGCCGCACCTGGGGATTCAACGTCGACGTCGCGAACGGATTCTTTACGCCGCTGCCGACTCTGGTCCTCTACACGGCGATTACTTACGACTTCATGCCGGCCATCCTGACCGGCATGCTCGGGCTCGTACTCTCCTGGCAGTGGGTCTACGCCACATCGGTCTACTGGGTCAGCTTCTTCATGGCCGGGCGGCAGCGCCTCATCACCCGGACCGAGTTGTTCGCCTATGTCGGCGCACTGAACGCACCCTGGGTGCTCTTCGGGTTGCTGGGCATGTACGTGTCGGCGCGCCTGATCCTGGACGGCGACTACGGCGTGCTGGGCCTGTGATAGCACAGGTGGTATTTGGAAATTATCAGTTTTGTGGACCGTTAACGATCCTCACTTGAGATTTTAGCTTCTTTGAGTTGGTTGTATCGTTCGATAAACTCCCGGTGAACACGTTGTGCCATGGCCAGAAGTTCTGAATAAAGCCGGACGTAAATCTTCGCTTCTGCTAAGTTCTTTCTTTTTTCTCTAACATAAAACTCGTCGACCGTGTTACCGCACAATAAATAACCGGTTACAGTCTCAATTTGAAGATCTGGATCGGTGTTTCTAGCAACGTGATCTCTTGCGAAGCTAACTTGCTCTTCGATCTGATCCAGGTGCTTCTTGGAGGCATTGAGACCTGGACGCTTTATCTCCACAACTACAAGATTCGTTCCTTCTCGTACACAAAGAAAATCAATCCTTCTTTCAATTTCTGGTGTATCGTCCGATTCAGGGAAATGCTCGCGAAGCAGTTTGCTAAACGTCACTTCGTCATCTACCATTGTCCAACGGGGGTCAATCACCCAAGGGAATTCTTTTAAGAAGTTATGCAGCGTAGGTACTTCCAAAGCATCCTGATCTATAAGGACCTGGAGTTTCTCAATTGTGGTAATCCGGCCATTGGTTACTTTCGCCATTTCCATAGCTTCCACTACTTGCCACTCTCTGAAAAGGTTCAGTATGGTGTTTGTATTATGTAGGTCTGCTTCGACAAGCTCCGATGCGATCTCAAGGAAGGCATCAAACTCCAAGAAACCCAAGGACATCTGAATTATAGGTTGAAGTTCGTCGTCTGGAACTGTTGGGTTTTTTTCGATGATCTGGCGAATCAATCGATCGGCGAGATTCAGAGCTCGCTTACTTCCAGTGTCAGTGGCTTTTCTTTTAAAGTCTTGGTAAAGTTCATTTTGCTCTAGCTTTAGTCTGTTATCTCTACTTCGCTTACTTGCCCACTCTCGAGCGATATTATTGACCTCTCTCTGCCCCCACTCTTTAAGGGCGTTATTTGACTCGGTATCCCACACAAGGACATTCCTATTTGTACCAATCGTGTCTTCGGCATCATCCACGAATTCGACATGAAGTTCTCCAATTAGATAAGAAAGGGCATATTGTTGGCCTACGACCGCCTCGAACACAAACGGCTCTTGAACGAGCTTCCCCCTAGCCATAAGAACAATTCCTCGATCGATTCCGTCTAGGTTCGGCGTTGTTCTGTCTAACGCACCGATCCATCCTGAAACAGCCCAATCTTCATTTTCTTTGACCACAACACCGTCGTATTCCCAAACGTACGGTTTACCTTCGAAGTCCTTGTCAAGTAATGACGTTAAATCACGTTCTTCTGGAGTTATTACAGATCCGTTGATGACGACCTCAAAGTTATTTCGGCCAGCAATGACCGAAAATCTCCTAGCGAGACCTTTTCGTAGCCGAACTATAGGTATCCTTCGGCGATTAAACTTGGTGAATTTCCTTAGTGTGATTCTGGTCCCATTTGTGACGGTTCCGGTGGGATCCAGCGCTGGAAATTCAACAGATTGATTTGCCGCTTTCTCGAGCATATCGTCGTAGTTCATGATTAGCCGGCTGGTTTCTCCGTCCTTCACACTTTCAATCTCGATCTCTTTGGCAATCCCAAAACTCGAAAATTTCCCAATGCCTTTCCTGCCCATAACTTTCCGTTTAAATGGAGCAGGAGTCTCGTCGGTACCTTCGTCGTGTCGACGGTCACGCCCAGTCACGACGTACTTCTTTCTTATATCGTCATCTGACATTCCTATGCCGTTGTCTACAATTGTTATCTCAGAGTTACGCGAATCTAGAGGAGTGTCAGGAATAGCGATTTCGATATGGGTTGCGTTTGCATCCCAGCCATTTGCCACTAACTCACTTATGACCGGTGGAAGAGTGGAATACATCTGCAAGCCAAGATGTTTAATTGTCCCAACATCGAATCGCATCGTGTAAGGTGATCTGCGTTCAGTAACATTTGCCATGTATTAACCCACCAGAGTTAAGATTTGCCGCCGTGTACTTCCAGAATGCTGTCACCCAATGACTGGGCTAATTTTACGGGAACGGCATTACCGATCTGTCGTGCCTGCTCCAAGATTGAACCTCCAAAAAACTCGTAATGGTCGTCAAATGTCTGCAAAGCCGCGGCCTCGCGGAGCGATAGACCACGATTCTGATCGGGATGAACAAACCGTCCACAATAGACATCGGTGCATCTACATGTTAGCGTCGGAGCAGGTAGATTCCACGACATCCGTCCGAAAACATCCTTGTGGGCCTTGGGATTCCTCCGATGACAGTCTAGCAAAATCGACTGGTCTTCCACGTCTCTACGGCTTCCCCCATTTAATGGCACAGCTTTCACTATCTGAAGGTGGCGAGGTAGCAGTTTCCTGGCGACATGATTCTTGTAGTTATCTGATGTTTCTCCATGCCCTATGGCAGGATATTTCCGAATAGAGTCTTCTACGGTTTTGAATTGCTTTCCGGTTGTTCGGAGAGGCAAGTGAGGACGACCGTGTCTCGATGCAATCAAAATGAAACGCTTGCGCGTCTGCGGTACGCCAAATTCCTTTGCATCCAACATTTTGGGATCAAATTCAAATCCGTGTTTTTTTAAAATCCTCTTGAACTCATGGTAGATTTCCCTCCCGAAAGCATTTCCTAAGCCGGGTACGTTTTCGACGATTATATAGTCTGGAGGAGCATGTTCTATAATCGTGGCAAAGTTCAGCAGTAGTGATTTCCTTTTATCTACCGCATGCATAGTGTTAAGTGTGGAGAACGGCTGACAAGGAGTACAGGCTGCGTACAGTGTAGAATCTTCTTGGCGGATTTCGAGTTCATTACGAAGGACGTTTATGTCTACGTTTTTTATGTCTGCATTGATGAAGCGGCTAGGCTGGTTATTGCTTTCGTATGTTCTCCGGTTTCGACAGTCATTGTCTACTCCAGCAACAACTGAAATCCCGGAGTCCAATAGGCCGCGGGTTAGCCCTCCTGCTCCACAAAAGAAGTCTATAGCTTTTATCATTGTAGTTTGAGCTTTCTGTTCACTGAAAGAGTGTATACTGGAATGAGTACCTGGACTTTGATTACACTACAATTACCACAGTCGGAGTTTGGACTTTAAACTTGCTGAGTAATTGGTTTTTACTGGATTACCGTGCATTACCGGTAAGCTTTTTGATTATACGACTAATCCCCGCTTCAAGCTGGCATTCCCAGATAACAATGGTAGCCCATCCAGCTTCCCTTAGTTCCTTCAGTGCTTTTCTGTCTCTTTCCATTGTACGTCGGAATTTGTTGGACCAGAACTCCGTATTGGACGCAGGCATCGTAGTTCTCTTGCAACCGTGACGATGCCAGAAGCAACCATGTACAAACAAGGCGAGTCGGTATTTTGGAAAGAGCAAATCAGGATTTCCTGGTAAGTCTGAGCGGTGCAGTCGAAAGCGATAGCCTGCTCTGTGCAATGCGCTGCGTACCTTCATTTCGGGCTTAGTGTCTCGAGACTTCACCTTCGCCATGATCGCACTTCGTGTGCCACTATCTACTTGATCAGTCACCCAAGAAACTCCTCAGAGATTCGCTGGAGTGTTTATCAAGAGGGACCTATCGGCTTCAACGACTGCCACACGCTCGTTGTACTTTGCAAACAGTTTTCTGAAGCCCACGGCTAAACTGCTTTGGCCAAATTCGCCTAGTTCTTCGATATTTTGACCAACGAACGACTCGATAGCGACAATCCCAACTCTGTCTTGGACATTGATCGCATCTGCCATTTGTCGAGCTGCCTGCAGCCTTGTATCGGGTACCAATAGCATAGATCGATATCCATTACGGAGATTCTGCTGACACTTATCTAAGACCGTTGGCATTGGTGACACCGTAACATGGAACACAGTATCGCCAACCACAAAGTCACCCTGTCGTCCGAGTTGTTGGTCGGCGGTTGTATAGGAGAAGTTATCAATTTCCAAGCCTGGATATCGAACCGCAAGCTTAGCCCCAACCAAGTGCTGGGCGACAGCGCCGGCCTTGTACTCCGCAGCGGCCAGTATATCCGCCACGATCAGAGGCGATGGCTTACTAACCTTGATTCGTCAATAAAGAGGGAGTTATTCGTCTTTTCAAGGAGAGGAT
>CAZZNP010000035.1:31172-33937 GCA_964655785.1 uncultured Gemmatimonadota bacterium | reverse complement strand
TGCCGGTCAAATCGTCAACTCACGCGGCTCATCGATTCAACGAAGGCCGTATCCGCCTTGCCGGAACGGAAGGTCGGGTGCTTCAACATGAACCGGTGAAACGGTATGGTCGTGTTGATGCCTTCGACGATGAACTCCTCCAGGGCGCGCTCGGCCCGTGTCAGCGCCTCCTCCCGGTCCCTTCCCCAGACGATCAGCTTCGCCAGCATGGAATCGTAGAAGGGCGTGACGACGTATTGGGCGTACACGTGGCTGTCCACCCGGACGCCGTATCCGCCGGGCGTATGAAAACTCGTGATCTCGCCCGTGGAGGGCATGAAGTTCCGGTCCGGGTCCTCGGCGTTGATCCGGCACTCGATGGCGTGTCCGCGCAGTTGAATGTCTTCCTGGGAGAACCCCAGGGGATAGCCCGCGGCGACGCGGATCTGTTCCTTGACCAGGTCCTGGGAAACGACCATTTCCGTCACGGGATGTTCCACCTGGATGCGCGTATTCATTTCCATGAAATAGAACTGCCGGTCCTCCGTCACCAGGAATTCGACGGTACCGGCGTTTTCATAGTCGATGGCCCGCGCGGCGCGCAGGGCCGCGTCGCCGAGTCCGGAACGAAGCTCGTCGTCGACGAAGGGGGAGGGCGACTCTTCGATGAGCTTTTGCCGCCGCCGCTGTATAGAGCAGTCCCGCTCGCCCAGGTGAACCACCCGGCCGTGACGGTCGCCCAGGATCTGCACCTCGATGTGCCGGGCTTTCTCGATATATCTTTCAAGGTAGAGCGCGGGATTGTTGAAGGCGTTCTGGGCCTCCCGGGAGGCCAGCCGGTAGGCTTCCCTCAGTTCGTCGGCGCCGCGCACGATGCGGATGCCCCGCCCGCCGCCGCCCGCCGAGGCCTTGATCACCAAAGGGAACCCGATGTCGTCCGCGGCCGCCATCGCCGCGTCCTCGTCGGCGACGGTGTCCTCTGTGCCGGGAATGGTCGGTACGACCGACGCCGCCACGGTCTTACGGGCTTCGGCCTTGTCGCCCATGAGGCGGATTGCCCTCGACGGCGGTCCGATGAAGGCGATGTCGCAGGATTCGCACACTTCCGCGAAGTGGGGGCTCTCGGAAAGGAATCCGTATCCCGGATGCACGGCGTCGGCGTTCATGATTTCTGCCGCGCTGATGATGCGGGGTATGTTCAGGTAACTGTCGTTGGGCGAGTTGCTGCCGATGCAGACCGCCTCGTCGGCGAAGCGGACGTGGAGGGAGTCCTGGTCCGATTCGGAGTGGACGGCCACCGTCGCGATGTTCAACTCTTTGCAGGAGCGGATGACACGCAGGGCGATCTCGCCGCGGTTTGCGATGAGGATCTTCTGGAACATCGGTGCCTATGCCGGTTCGATCAGAAACAACGGTTGGCCGTACTCGACGGGCTGGGCGTCTTCTACCAGGATGGCCATCACGCGCCCGTTCAATTCGGACTGGATGGGGTTCATCAGCTTCATGGCTTCAATGATGCACAGCTGCTGGCCGTTGCTGATCCGGTCCTGCTCCTGCACGAAGGGCTCGGCTTCTGGTTCGGGTGACCGGTAGAAGGTGCCCACCATGGGCGAGGTCACCTCGACGTAGGTACTGTCTGCGGAATCTGCCTGGCCGTTGCCCGATGGCGCGCTTTCCGCAGGCGGAGCCGCGGCCGGCGCGTGCGTTTCCGCCGCGGGCGCGGCAACGATGGTCGCGGTCGTTCCGGGCGTCATCCGGACGACCCGGATCTTGCGATCGCCCTCGGCAACCTCGACTTCCTGGATGTCCGTATCCCGTAGCGATTCGATCAGTTTGAGCACCTCATCGATTCCCATGTCATGCTCCTCGGAAGGGCGGTTAGACCCGCTCTACGTATTCGCGGGACCGCGTATCGATGCGCAACACGTCGCCCGGGTTTATAAAAAGCGGTACCTGCACCACAGCGCCGCTCTCGAGCGTGGCCGGCTTGGTGCTTCCTGCCGCCGTATCGCCGCGTATACCCGGGTCGGTCTGCGTTACTTCCAGTTCGATGAAATTCGGCATCTCGATGCCCACGACGCCCTGGTCCGCGGTCAGCAGTTCGAGCGTCATGCTGTCCTTGATGTAGTCCTTGTTGTCACCGATGATCGCCGTGTCCACCGGGACCTGTTCGTAGGTCTCCAGGTCCATCATGTAGTACATGACGCCGTCGGTGTACTGGAATTGGGCCTTGCGCCGCTCCACCCGCACGTCTTCCAGCTTGTCCGAGGCCTTGTAGGTCTTGTCGATCACGGACCCGGTGTGGATGTGCTTCAGGCGGGTGCGCGAAAAGGCCGTCCCCTTGCCTGGCTTGATGTGCTCGCAACCCGTTATGAGGTATATGGACCCGTCGATCCTGATGGTCATCCCGGTGCGCAGGTCTGTCGCGTTTACCATAGGATTCGACTGGTCTCCTTTATCCGGCCATCGGCTGGCCGCCTCGCCGGTCCACCTGACGTTACGCGTAAGACCGGCAACCCGGCGGATATGCGGCGCGTCAGGGATCCTTGTCCGGACGGGAAGAAAGCGCTCTTTTTACAGGGTGGGCAACGGGATTCGAACCCGCGACCTCCAGAGCCACAGTCTAGCGCTCTAACCAACTGAGCTATGCCCACCATCACCGACGAATGGAGCACGCAATATAGTTGCGAAACCAGATTTCTGTCAAGGGATTTGTCGTAGATCAGGCGCCTGTCTGGCACAGGACCGAGGCAGGATTCTCGTTCCGATATGGGCCGACCTGGATC
>CAZZNP010000035.1:6447-31072 GCA_964655785.1 uncultured Gemmatimonadota bacterium | reverse complement strand
TGTCTGGCACAGGACCGAGGCAGGATTCTCGTTCCGATATGGGCCGACCTGGATCGCGCGTCGTGCCGGCGTAATTCGCTTTAAATCCGCGCACCCCGCGTCGTGCCGGCGTAATTCGCTTTAAAACCGCGCACCCTGTGCCGTGCCTGCGTAATTCTATTTAAAACCGCGCACTCCGCGTCGATGATCCACTCGCTGATGATCCAACCGCCGTCGATCCATCCTCAGTCTCGAAGACCGGAGCCGCATCTTCCAGGGGACGGCGGATTACGGTCTCAGGGAGTCGCACGTCGATATCCGACGGACGCAATCCGCGGTTGACCGACTGCGTCCTGTAGGTCAATTCGAAGGTGCCTCCCCGGGGGCCATCCCGGGTGATCCGGACGTGATCCGGCCTCCAGACCCCGTTACGTCTTCGAAAGCGTCCGAACGTCCTGGTAACGGATCCGCGGTTCACGGAAGCGTCCGAAGCCTCCCGCGTGACCGCCATTTTGTCCGTGTCGATCCACAGCGTTCTCCGGCCGCCGCCGTCCACGAGCGTGACGGATGCCCTGTCGCCGTCGCGTTGATACTCCGCCACGGGCAGCCCGGGGTACCTGCCGGGCGCTATGGTCCCGGTCACGGCGGCGTGCACGTCCTCCAGGGTCAGATCCAGTCCGGGTATGGAAGTGTCGCGCGTGCCGAGCGTACCTTCGAATACCGTGTTCTCCCGGGGTATGTAAAGCCGTACCTGACGGTCGTGGATGAGGATCACGGCGAGGATCTGGAAAAGCGTCCCATGCACGTCGATACGGTACCGCGCCGGAGCGAGGTATCGAATGCGGAGCGATGCGCGGCCCTTTCGGCCCGCGAAGGAGGTCTCGACACCCGCGCTGCCCCTGAAATCGCCGAGACGCCCGGAGGCCCCATCGATCTCCCGCAGAAGCCGTTCGACCGGGAGTGGCGGCGGCGTGGCGGGCGGAGGCCGGCAGGACAGCAGCAGGGGACCAATCGTGGCGACAATCCAGGTGGAGGCGATTAACCAGGATCGGCGGGGACGGCAGGACAGCAGCAGGGGACCAATCGTGGCGACAATCCAGATGGAGGCGATTAACCAGGATCGGCGGGGACGGAAGGACCGATTGGAGCCGGTCTTCTTACTTTGCATCTTGGAGTTTTTGCAGGATCTCTTCGGATTCCTCGGGCGTTACGTCTTCCATCTCGAGGGCGCGTTGCCAGGATCGGACGGCGCGCTTGTCCATGCCGAGCCGGCTGAAGATGTCACCGAGGTGGTCGTGCACGGTCGCGCTCGTGTCCTCGTATTGCAGGGCTTTTTCCACATACAACCGCGCTTTTCGGTAGTCGCCCAGCCTGTAATACACCCATCCCAGGCTGTCCAGGAAAGCGCCGTTCTCCGGACTCTTCTCAAGCGCTTTTTCTATCATCACCTTGGCTTCTTCGAGCCGCAGGCCCCGGTCGGCCAGAATGTATCCCAGGTAGTTCAGCGTGTAGATGTCGTCGGGATCGATCTCCAGGGCGGTCTCGAAGGTGGCCACGGCTTTCTCGAACTGGCCCGACTGGTCGTAGTTCTGGGCCAGCAGGAAGACGAGGCGGTGATGTCCCTTGAACTGATCGACCGCTTCTTCCGTGATCTCGATGGCCTTTTCGTATTGCTCCTGCTCCGTATGGGCGTAACCCAGGTAAAACCACAGGTCGGGATTCCCGGGATCGATCTCCAGCCCGTCGCGAAGTACCTGGATGCCGCTGTCGTAATCCTCCTGGCGCAGATGGGAAAGGCCGAGGTTGACCCACCCTCTTCCGTCATTCGGGTTGAGGTCCACGACCTTCTGAAATTGTGCGCCGGCCCGATCATATTCCTCCCGGGACATGTAACTGACGCCAAGGTACAGGTAGAGTTCGGGAATATCGGGAAGGATCGACAGGGCCTGGGTGAGCACGCTTTCCGCCTTGTCGAACCGGCCCTGCCGGATATAGGCCAGGCTCAGGCTGATCCATCCACGGGGATCGAGGCGGTTGATGCTGATGCTTTTCTGTGACTGGTCGATGGCCTGATTGAACATTTCGTTTTCGAGATAGACGTTTGCCAGGTTCAGGCGCAGGGTGACGTCCTCCGGCAACGATTCCACGCCTTCATGCAACGCCGCAATGCCGTCCTGCGTCCGTCCCTGCTCCATGAGGGCGTAACCCAGCGAGATCCAGCTCCTGCCATGGGCGGGATCTGCCGAGATGGCCGACCTGTAAGCTTCGACGGCGAGAGGATAGGCGCCGGCTTCCTGGTAGACGAATCCCAGGTTCAGGTAGAGTTCGGCGTGCTCTCCGATGACTTCCAGGCCGGCTTTCAGCGCGTTCACGGCCTGTTCGGTCTGTCCGGCGCCGCGATACGCCAGCCCGAGACCGATCCGGTATTTCGTTTCTCTTTCGTCCAGGGAAATCGCCGTCTTCAGCGGAGCCATGGCCTCTTCCGGCCTGTCCTGGGCGAGCAGCACTTCTCCCATCGTCCCGTGGAGCACCGCCGCTTCGGGGTGCAGGTCCAGGCCCTCGCGCAGGGTAGCCAGCGCCTGCTCCGCTTGTCCGAGGTTCTGGTAGGTGTCGCCCAGTTCCGCCCATATGACCGGCGACGTCCGATTGTGCTCCAGCAGCAGTTGGTACTCCTCGACTGCTTCGCCCGGCCGGCCGAGGAACCTCAGGAGCTTCGCGAGCCGGAGCCGCAGGGCCGCTTCCCGGTCGGGACCCAGCGCGATGATTTCCCGGTACATGTCGACGGCCCTGTTCCACTGCCGTCTTTCCTCGTAGATCTCCGTCAGGCCGACTCTTGCGGGAATCGAATCGGGAAAGTCGTCGAGCACTTTCTGCAACGCGATGACCGCCTTGTCATACATTCCTCTCTGCCTGTAGGCGGTGGCCAGTCGGAAGTGGAATTCGGGATTGCGCGGCGCCAGGCGGCTCACGGTTTCCAGTGCCCTGAGCGCGGCGTCCGTGTCGTTCAACCGGCTCGCAAGCTGAGAGAGGGCGATATGGGCTTCGATGTGGTCCGGTTCCATCGCAACGGTCCGTTCGAAAGCTTCCCGGGCCGGAAGGTATTGCCCCAGGTCGGCGTGGCACCTGCCCAGAACGAACCATGATTCCGTCGCCGTCGAGTCGCGGTCCACCGCGGCCCGGGCGTGCTGCCGCGCCTTTTCGCGTTCCGACACCCTGTAGTAATTCAGGGCCAGGGCGGTGTGGATTTCCGCGGATTCGGGATCGAACTCGAGCGCCTGGAGATAGGCTTCGATCGCGTTGTGCGGTTCGTTACGGGCGTCGTAGAGGCCGCCCCGGGCATAGTGCTCAAGGGCCCGGGCGCGGTCCTCCTGGCCGAGTACATAGCCAGGGGAACCAATAACGGTCAGCATTACGGTGACGATGAGGGCGTACCAGGCCGGACCGGGCATGCCCGATCGACTGCGCACCGGCACAGTCACGCCCGGAGTCACGCTACTATCGGAATATCCGTGTAACATCATTGAATACCACGAAAACCATCAGCACCAGCAGCAAGGCCATGCCCGTCTGCTGCCATACCAGCCGGTACTTGAGGGAAATCGGACGCCGGAGTATTTTTTCGACGCCCAGGATGAGCAGTTGGCCGCCGTCCAGCGCAGGGATGGGCAGCAGGTTGAGAATGGCGAGGTTGATGCTTAGAAAGGCCATGAAACTGAACAGGCTGCTCGCTCCCTGGCGGGCGCTGTCTCCCGCCATCCGGGCGATGGCTATGGGACCGCCCACCGAATCGGTGGACACCTGTCCCTTGACCAGTTTCTTGACGAAGACGAGTATGGTGTAGGTAACGTTGACCAGTTGCGTCCCGGCCATGCCGGCGGAGGCAACCAACCCCGTCGGACTGCGCTTGATGTAGTCTTGCTGGGTGATGCCGATCTGGCCGATATCGATGACGTCCCCGGTCTCGCGGTCCAGGTCCTGGGCCGTATTGGGTATGACGATTACCTGGTGAGACTGTCCGTTCCGGGACCATGAAACCGTGGTCTCGATGCCCGGCCTGGCGCGTATCACTTCAACCATCTCGTACCACTGCGTAACAGGTACGGCGTTCACGGACGTGATGACGTCCCCGGGCTTGAGACCGGCCTTTTCGGCTGGAGAATCCGGAATGACCGTGCTCACGGCCGAGGCGCGGAAATAATCGAGGCCGGCCAGCCGTTCCGCCACGCTGTCGCCGTCGTAACTCACCGACAAAGCGCGGTCTTGCCCGTCCCGGCGCACCTTCAGGGCGAGGGACGCCGCCGTGCCGGACGTGAGACTTGCCCGCACATCTTCCCATGTGTCCACGGGTGTCTGGTCGATCTCGAGGATTTCATCGCCGACGAGCAACCCCGCGGCCGCGTACGGGCTTCCGCTTTCCACCCGTCCCACGGTGGTCGTATCGACGAGCATCACGCCCATGGTCGCATAGAACAGCCAGAAGATGATAAAGGCGAGGACGAAGTTCATCCCAGGGCCGGCCGCGATGACGAAGGCGCGCGCTCCCACGGACTTGGACTGGAATTCCCAGGGCTTGCCGCCCTCCCCTTCGGACTGGGCGTCCGGCCGCTCCCCGGCCATGGAAACGTATCCCCCCAGGGGAATCCAGGAGATGCAGTACTCGGTGTCGCCCACGGTCTTGCCGATCATCTTGGGCGGAAACCCCAGGGAGAACCGTTCCACCCGGATACCCATGCGCTTGGCGGCCAGGAAGTGGCCGAGCTCATGAAAGAAGACCAGCAACCCCAGGACGAATATAGCCGACAAAACCGTGGTCAACATGCCCGTTTCTCCGTTCTGTTAAAAAGGCGCCCGATTCAGGAATATAAGGGAGGACGGCCTCATCCGGCAATCAACTTTTCCCTGCAGTGCGTTCTCGTCCAACGGTCCGCCGCCACGATGGATTCCAGCGAGACCGGCGTCCCGGTATCCAGTGCGTCCGCGTGCCGGTCCATGGCATCGGCGATGATGCGCGGTATATCGGTAAACCCGATCCGCTGCTGCAGGAAGGCGTCGACGGCCACTTCGTCGGCTGTGCTCAAAACGGCAGGCACGGTGGCCCCGCGGCGGATGGCCTCGTAGGCGAGTTCCAGGCACGGAAACGTGGTCCCGTCGGGCGGGTCCAGGGTCAGGGACCAGTTACGCGTGATGTCGAACCGGGGCCACGGGGTTTCCAGGCGTTCCGGGTAAGAGAGGGCGTACTGGATCGGTATGCGCATGTCAGTCGGACCCATCTGGGCCAGCAGCGACCCGTCGACCATTTCGACCATGGAGTGGATGATGGACTGCGGATGGATCACCACGTCTATCTTCGACACGGGGAGGCCGAAGAGCCAGTGGGCCTCGATGACCTCGAATCCCTTGTTCATAAGCGTGGCGGAATCGATCGTGACCTTCCGTCCCATGTTCCACGTGGGATGGTTCAACGCGTCTTTCGAAGACATGCGCGCCAGGGCCGCGGGGTCGCTGTCGCGAAAGGGGCCGCCCGACGCCGTAAGGATCACGCGCTCGACCCGGTCGGGATCCTGCCCGGACAGGCACTGATGCACCGCGCAGTGTTCGCTGTCCACGGGCAGGATGTCCACCCCGTGGCGCTTCGCCGCCGCCATGACGATCTCACCGGCCATCACCAGGATTTCCTTGTTGGCCAGTCCGATGGTCTTGCCCGCTTCGATTGCCCTCAGCGTGGGAACGAGCCCCGCGCTGCCCGGAAGGGCGCTGATGACCATGTCCACGTCGGGATGGGTAACGGCTTCGATCAATCCCTCCACGCCGGCATGGATCGAAGGTGCGCCGGCCCGGTCCGATCGTCCGGATCGCCCAGATCGTCCGGACCGTCCGGCAAACTCTTCGGCGCGTTCCCCGTCTCCGATGGCGACCACGCGCGGGCGGAACCGCTCGATCTGGGGCGCCAGCAGATCGAGCCTGCTGTGGGCCGTCAGGCTGTGCGCCGAATACCGGTCCGGGAAGGCCGCGATGACCTCCAGCGTCTGCGTGCCGATCGAACCCGTCGATCCCAGAATGGCGATGCGCTTCATGGTTTGAGGTGTACTCCGTCCGATGTCTCAGCCGGCCGCGTAGGCCAGGTAGTAATAAACGAATGGCGCCGCGAAGAGCACGCTGTCGAACCGGTCCAGAATACCCCCGTGACCCGGGATGGCACGGGACGAGTCCTTCAGGCCGGCGTCCCTTTTTACCAGGGACTCCGCCAGGTCGCCCATCTGGGCGACGACGCCGCCGGCGGCGCCCAGGACGACGCAGTGCAGCGGTCCGAGAAAGGGAAACAATGCATACCTGAGCACGAACATGAACGCGACGGCGCCGATCAGCCCTCCGACGAAGCCCTCGACGGTCTTGCTCGCGCTGACGCGGGGCAGCAGCTTCCGGCGACCCAGCAGCCGGCCCGTGAAATAGGCGAAGGCGTCGTAGGACCAGGGCACGGCGAAAGCGAGGAGGGCCGGCGTCATGGTCCTGTCTCCCCACGCCGTGACGTCCGGATCTTCGATCGGCCATTTTCCGAGCAGAATAAGGTGGCTGCCCAGCAGACCGATATAGACGACGCCGAATACCGTGGCGGTCACATTGTGAAAGGGGGAATGCCCGCGTTTCCGGAATACTTCAGACGCGACGGTACCGATCAGGAAGAACGTGAGGATCAGCGCGGCGTGGCTGCCCGCCTCGAGCCAGGCGTCGAGGCAGAGCAGGAAAACGGCGGACACGCCGAGGTACCCGTTGGGCGCTATGTCCCTGGCCGCGGCGATGCCGTGGTATTCGCGCAGCCCGAAGAGCGCGACGAGGGTGACGAACACGTAGAGGCTCGTTCCGCCGATCCAGCAGATGAACACAATGCATGGGAGGGCCACCGCGCCCACGGTGATACGAACCCAAGTCTCCGCGAAGGCCGCCATGGAGATTCGCTCCGTTACGTGCTGTGAGTAGAGACCTGCTCGCCGGTTCGTCCGAAACGGCGCTCCCGCGACTGGTAATCCCTGAGCGCCCCGATGAAGTGGCTTCGCGAAAAATCGGGCCAGAGAACCGGGGATACCAGGATTTCGGTATAGGCCATCTGATAGAGCAGGAAGTTGCTGATCCGCATCTCGCCGCTGGTCCGGATCAGCAGGTCGGGGTCGGGCAGGTGCTCCGTGTACAGGTAGGATGCGAAAAGCGTTTCGTCGATGGCTTCCGGATTCAGCCTGCCGGCCTGCACGTCCATGGCGATACATTGCGCGGCTTCGACGATCTCCTGCCTGCCACCGTAATTCAGGGCGAAATTCAGCAGGAGGCGGTCGTTTCCCGCCGTTTGCTCCGTGATCTGCCGAATGACCTGGCGGTTGGACTCAGGCAGCTCGTCCCACCGGCCCAGGAAGGAGACCCGGATCCCGTGCGTGCCGGCTTCCTCCAGGGCGCCGCGTAGCGACTCGACGATCAAACGCATGATGGCGGCGACTTCCCGCCTGGGACGGTTCCAGTTTTCGGTGGAGAACCCGAAGAAAGTGAGGATCCCGACGCCGAACTCCCCGGCGCAACGGATCATTTCGCGGACGGACTCCACCCCCGCGGTGTGTCCCTGGTCCCGCGCAAGGCCCTGCTTCTTCGCCCATCGCCCGTTGCCGTCCATGATAAAAGCGATGTGCCGGGGCATGCGCTCCGGATCCAGTCCTTCCTCTGAGACCGCCCGGTCCTGCTCTGCGTCTCGACCCACGTCACCCCCGTAAGACCGCCGTCGGGTATGGACCCGGATGGCCGGTTTCAGCCTAAATCTCCAGGATTTCCTGTTCTTTTGTCGATATGGCGCTGTCGATGGAGGTGATGTGCTGGTCGGTGAGGTCCTGGATGGACTTCTGATGCCGTTTGCTCTCGTCTTCCGACAACTGGTGGGCTTTCTCTTCGGACTTGATGCGTTCGTTCATCTCCCGGCGTACGTTCCGGATGCCGATCTTGCTGTCCTCGCCCAGTTTCTTGATCAGCTTCACGTATTCCAGCCTTCGTTCTTCGGTCAGCGCCGGAACCGGCAGGTGAATCACGGTGCCGTCGGAATTCGGCATGAGTCCCAGGTCGGACGTCTGGATGGCCCGGACGATTTCGTTGATCATCTGCTTGTCCCACGGCTGTATCGAGATCGTGCGGGCGTCCGGTGTGTTTACCGTAGCGACCTGGTTGATGGGAGTCATGGTCCCGTAGGCTTCGACCTGGATGTTCTCCAGCAAGGCCGGGTTTGCCCGGCCGGCCCGGACGCCGGCGAGTTCCATGCGAAGCACCTCGACGGACTGATCCATTTTTCGATTGGTCTCTTTGATGATCTCATTCGCTTCCACGATACACCTCACTGGCATCGGAAAACCGGCATGGATCTGCCGGCGGGGGTGTGCTGCGTGCTATTCTCCGCCCAGTTCGTACCGGACGAACCGTCTGACCATGATGTTCTCGCCCAGCGTGGCCACCGCCTCCGTGACCAGGTCCCGGACCGTCTTGTCGGTATCCCGGATGAACGGCTGTTCCAGGAGGCAGTTCTCCTGGTTGAATTTCTCGATCCTGCCCTGGACGATCCGGTCGATGATCTGGTCCGGCTTGCCCTCGTTCCGGGCCTGGTTGCGGTAGATCTCGCGCTCCTGCTCCAATACGGCTTCCGCGATCTGGTCCCGGTCCACGGCGATGGGCCGGGTAGCTGCCACCTGCATGGCAATGTCGCGGGCCAGGGTAAGGAAGGCTTCGTTGCGGGCGACGAAATCGGTTTCGCAGTTGATCTCGACCATCGTGGCGATTCGGCTGCCGGGATGAATATAGGTATGTATGATGCCCTCTTTCGCTTCCCGCGCGCTCTTCTTGGACGCCGCCATGATGCCTTTTTCACGCAGGAGCGTGACCGCCTTTTCGATGCTGCCCCCGGACTCCTGAAGGGCCCGCTTGCAGTCCATCATTCCGGCGCCGGTCTGGTTCCTGAGGGTCTTTACGTCACTTGCTGAAATAGTCATGAATTCATGTCAGATCTAGCGGGTCGATCGATTGCGATCGGCTAACGATCAACTACAATCGGCTTGTGATCGGCTAACGATCAACTACAATCGGCTTGTGGTCGACTGCGATCGGCTGCGATCAACTACAATCGGCTTGTGGTCGATTGCGATCGGCTGCGATCGTCCGCTACGGCCGCCTTTCTCCGGCCACGTATCCGTCTTCATGCCTGCTCCGCGACTTCCTCTTCCTCGACAGGTTCCGCGTCGGAGGGCACGGCGCGGCCCGAGTTGCGCAGCCCTTCCTCCACGGAGCTCGCGACGACTTCCGTGATGAGGCCGATAGACCGGAGGGCGTCGTCGTTACCCGGTATGGGATAGTCAATAAGGTCGGGGTCGCAGTTCGTATCCAGGATGCTGACGATGGGGATCTCCAGGGTATTCGCCTCCGCTACGGCAATACGTTCCTTCCGGGCGTCCACGAGGAATATGACGCCGGGCAGGTCGCGCATGTCGCGGATTCCGCCCAGGACCTTCTGCAGGCGCTCGCGCTCCTTTTCCAGGCTCGCGGCCTCCTTCTTCGTGAGCGCTTCCATGGTGCCGTGCTCTTTCATCTTCTCGAGCTCTTCCAGGCGTTTGACGCTGGTCTGTATGGTCTGGAAGTTCGTCAGCATACCGCCCAGCCACCGCTCGGCGACGTAGAACATGCCGCACCGCTGCGCCATTTCGATAATGACGGGCCGGGCCTGTTTCTTCGTGCCCACGAATAGGACGGACTGCCCTTTTTCGACGGCCGTGCGTACGGCTTTGTACGCGATTTCGATCTGACCGAGCGTCTTCTTCAGGTCGATGATGTATATATTGTTACGCTCGGCGAATATGAACTGCTTCATCTTCGGGTTCCAGCGTCGGGTCTGGTGACCGAAGTGAACGCCGGCGTCCAGCAACTCCTGAATGGTCGGAATCCCCATTAGCGGTGTTGATCTCCTTGTCTGGCAGGCGGATGGGCCTGCGTCTCGTGAATTAACGCTTCGAGAACTGGAACCGCTTCCGCGCGCCGGCCAGTCCGTACTTCTTGCGTTCCTTGATCCGCGAATCCCTCGTCAGCATGCCCGCTTCGCGCAACGGGGCGTGCAGGCTCTCGTCCATGTCCTTCAGCGCCCTCGCGATGCCGAGCCTCAGTGCCCCGGCCTGTCCGGTCTTGCCGCCGCCGAAGGTCCGGGCGAACACGACCACCTGGTCGTTCATCTCTGTGAGCACCAACGGTTCCTCGATAGCCGCGACGAGGCCCGGCCGGTCGAAGTAGTCGAGCAGCGGCGCGTCGTTCACCTGGTGGCTCGCCCCATCCTTCTTGGCACGCAGCCACACCTTGGCGACGGCACGTTTCCTTCTGCCTACCGCGTGGTGTCCATGGGTATCCGAATTCATGCTTCGTTTCGCTCCTTTTTATAGTTCCAGCGCGATTGGTTTCTGGGCGCTGTGGGGGTGTTCCGCGCCGGCGTAGACGCGGAGTTTACGGTAGATCTGCCGGCCGAGGGCGTTGTGCGGCAGCATGCCCTTGATGGCCATGCGCAACACGCGCTCCGGATGGCGGGCGGCCATGCGCTCGTAGCTGATCGCCTTCAGGCCGCCGGGATAGCCGCTGTGACGGTAGTACATCTTATTCTGAGGTTTCTTGCCGGTGAGGACCACCTTCTCCGCGTTGATGACGATGACGTGGTCGCCGGTATCCAGGTGCGGCGAAAAGATCGGCTTGTGCTTTCCGCGCAGTATCTTGGCCACTTCGCTGGCCAACCTGCCGAGCACCTTGCCGTCGGCGTCCACGACGTGCCAGTCCCGCTGCAGGTCTTCCATTTTAACCGTCGGTGTGTTCATGAATGGTACACGCTCCTTTACCCTGTAACGTAAGGTTCCCCTACCTGGTGTGACAACGCGTCGAGACTTTCGGCGTACGGCTGCCTTGCCACGCCGCGTTCGGTGATGATCGCAGAAACGTAACGGGCCGGGGTTACGTCGAATGCGGGATTGTACACCTCCACCTCCTCGGGTGCGTTACGTCCGCCCGGCCCATGGGTGATCTCGGCGGCTTCGCGTTCTTCGATCGGGATCTCGCGGCCCGATGCCATGGAAAGGTCTATGGAAGAGAAGGGCGCCGCCACGTAGAGGGGCACGTCGTGGGCGTCGGCCAGCACGGCCACGCCGTAGGTGCCGATCTTGTTGGCCACGTCGCCGTTGGAGGCCACGCGGTCCGCCCCCACGATCACGCAGTCTATCCGCCCTTCCTTCATGACCTGGGCGGCCATGTTGTCGCAGATGAGCGTTACGCCGATGCCCGCGCGGGCGAGTTCCCAGGCCGTCAGCCTGGCGCCCTGGAGGATCGGTCTCGTTTCGTCCGCGTACACGTGGATTCTCTTTCCTTCTTCATGAGCCTGGTACACCACGGCAAGGGCCGTACCGGTCCCGGCCGTGGCCAGCGCGCCGGCGTTGCAGTGCGTCAGCACCGTCTGGCCGGGATTCAGGAGCGTGGCGCCGTGTTCTCCGATCAACCTGCAGGTGGTTTCGTCTTCCGCCTGGATCGACTGCGCTTCCCTCAGCAGGGCGCGTTTGATATCCTCCGCAGGCACTCCGCGATGCTCCCGGACGGCCCGCCGCATCCGATCGAGGGCCCAGAACAGGTTTACCGCCGTGGGCCTGGTCGCCGCGAGGACGTCCGCGGCATCGTCGGCTTCCCGGCAGATGGACGCATAATCGTCCGCACCGCTGCGCAGGACTCCGACGACGACGCCGTACGCCGCAGTGACGCCGATGGCCGGTGCGCCCCGTACTTTCAGTCCCCTGATGGCTTCCGCCACGCTCTCGAGGTCCCGGCAGCGTTCGTATGCCACTACATCGGGCAGGCGCGTCTGGTCCAGCAGTACGAGTTCGCCTTCGTCGTGGTCCCACCGAATGGTCGTAAAATTCATGACTGCACAGTCTCTTCCGGACCTGACGCCGCTCAGGGCGTGATCATCTCCATGAACCGATCGTACCGATCGGCGATCTCGCCTTCTGAGAGCGATTCGAGCCGCCGGACACTGAAGTCTTCCACGTTGAACGAGGCCATGACGCTTCCGTGCACCATGG
Source organism: uncultured Gemmatimonadota bacterium (assembly GCA_964655785.1). Lineage (GTDB taxonomy): Bacteria > JAAXHH01 > JAAXHH01 > JAAXHH01 > JAAXHH01 > JAAXHH01. Next base: position 18,983 of record CAZZNP010000035.1, on the reverse strand, counting down.
CGCGTTTCAACGCATCGACGCCGGTATCGCCCGACCGGGCGAGGTAACCCATGAAACCACCCGCGAATGTGTCCCCCGCGCCCGTCGGATCGATTACGGAAGATACGGGGTAGGCAGGGAGGGCAAACCAATTGTCCGCGGTACAGAGCGTCGCGCCGTGCTCGCCCCTTTTTACGACAACCGCGCGCGGGCCGAGGTCCAGGATGCGGTTCGCCGCCCGCACGAGGTTGTGGTCATCCGTCAGTTGCCGGGCTTCTCCGTCGTTTATGATCAGCACGTCCACCCTGTTCAGCATCGACAGCAGGGCTTCCCGTTTCCCGTCGATCCAGAAATCCATGGTATCGCAGGCGACGATTCCGGGGCGGTCCGACTGGGTCAAGACTTCAAGCTGCACGTCCGGATCGAGATTCGCCAGGAACACGTGATCGTGTTCGCGATGCCGGTCCTTCAGAACGGGCCGAAAACCGGACAGCACGTTCAACTGCGTGTCGATCGTGCGCCGGTCGTTCATGTTCGCGGCGTATTCGCCCGCCCATCGAAAGGTCTTGCCTTCCCTAATCTCCAGGCCCGATGTGTCGACCTGTCTCTCCCGCAGGAAATCCAGGGCGTCCATGGGGAAATCGTGCCCCACGACCGCGATGAGGTCCACCTGCGCGTAGAAACTTGCGGCCGCGGAGAAATAGGTCGCCGAGCCACCGATCGCGTCGCTTGCTTCTCCTTCCGGCGTCTTCACCGAATCGAAGGCCACCGTACCGACTACGAGAATGCCCAAATCCTATGCCTCGCCTTCCAGCGCGTCCACCTGGTCCACGGGAACGCCCGCATCGGACCGGCGGATGATTTCACCCGTCGCCGCGTCCGCGGAGACCGCGACCCGGGGCGCGTCTCCCCAGAGCCGTTCGAGGCCGTAGAAGGCGCGGACTTCGGACTGGAATACGTGTACGACCACGTCCACGTAGTCCAGCAGGACCCACCGCCAGCTTTGCTTGCCCTCGGTATGCCAGGGCGCCGTTTCCCTCTCCTTGAGGTCCGCCGCTACCTGCTCGACGACCGCCTTGATCTGTGGTTCGGAACCGGCGGTCCCGATGACGAAGTAGTCCGTGATGGAGGAGAGACCCCGGAGGTCGATGATCATCACGTCAGCCGCATTCTTGGCCAGCATGGAATGGGTCGCCTGCTCAGCGATTTCATGCGATGCCAATGCCACGGTCAGTCGTTCTCCTCGTAAAACAGCAGTTCGCCGAAATCCCCGCCGATCACCACCGATACGTCCACCAGGCGGTCTTCGTTACGCTGGAGCAGGACGTACTGCGTCCCCAGCGCGTTTCCTACCGCCCGGGCGGCCTCGGAAGGACCATTCGTTCCCTTGCGGTCCAGTACGATCGTTTCCCTGTAGCCGAAATGATCCGCATTGCCGATATTGACCACGTCGAATCCCCGTTCCCGGAGATAGCGCATGGCCAGTTGCCCGATTCCCCTTTCGCCGCATCCGTTCAGGACCTCCACCTGGACCTGAAATGCCGAGGGATCGACGACTGCCGCTGCGGTCGGTTCGGCGGGCGAATAGAAAGCGGACGAAGTGACCACCGAGTAGACCAGGTAGGCGTTCAGTCCGATCAGGATCAGGATCACGCCTTCGAGCAGCCGGACTCGCCAGTGGCCTTCGAGCAGCCGGACTCGCCAGTGGCTATGGGACTCGCGGACATCTGCAACGGCGGTCCGCCGGCTCGCGGAGGATTGATCGGCTTGTCTCGTCATGGCGGAGCCCAAACGGTTCACATCCATGTATCGGCCTGCGCCTGGACCGTGCGTTTAAGAATCTTTGCTTTCCAAAGAATACCGGGGAGCGAACTAGGGGAATACACCAGGGAGGGAAACATAGGCAGGATACCAACAGTGCTTCATCGAACAGCTCCATTCACCATGCGATCCCCCTTTGTACCCCGGTCTCGACACAGTTCCGCCCGTTCAATCGAACGCTGGTTCGACAGGCGGAATCCTATTCGCTTTCCAGCCACTATATATACAGATGGGAGGGTGAGGTGTCAACTCTTTTTTACCCGGTTCAAGGCGTCTTCTTACCCGGTTCAAGGCGTCGCCCGGTCCGGTTCAAGGCGTCGCCCGGTCCGGCTGCTCGCGCCGCTCGCGATCGCGATCCCGAAGCCGCGATTCGACCGCGGACAGCTGCTCCGGTGTGTTTATGCCGGCGATTTCCTCGGGCAATGAAGCCGGTGCGTCCGCGATGCGGTGGCCCTGCCGCTTGAGTATTTCGATGGTATCGGTCAGGTAAAATTCGCCCTGCCTGTTTTCCGGAGTCAGTTCATCCAGGGCCCGAAACAGCAGGGAAGGTTCGAAACAGTACGTGCTGGTATTGATCTCCCGCACCTCCCGCTGCTCCGCCGTCGCGTCCTTCTCCTCGACGATCCGGTCGATGCGGCCGGAGCCATCGCGAAGGATGCGTCCCAAACCTGTGGGATCGCCGACGCGGGCGGTGAGTACCGAGGCCGCGGCGCCATCGTGGCGATGGGCGCGAATCAACGACGCCAGGGTGGCGGGACTGATCAGGGGCGTGTCTCCGGCGACGACGAGAACGATGCCGCGCTCGCCGGCCAGCAGCGGCCCGGCCTGTTGCACCGCGTGTCCTGTGCCCAGCTGTTCGTCCTGTATGGCGAATTCCACGGGTGTACCGGCCAGTTCCTGCCTGACCGTTTCCGCCTGATGTCCGACGATGACGATGATGCGTCTCGGCCGCAACGCACGCGCTGTATCGAGTACGTAGTGAATCATCGGCCTGCTGTTGAGCGGATGCAGCACTTTCGCCAGGTCGGAGTGCATCCGGGTGCCTTTCCCGGCGGCCAGGACCAGCACGATCAGTTCGTTGCTTGCAGATTCCATCGGTTCTCCTTAAGTGCTCGCCGGTTTGCCATATGGATCCGCGAGGCGGCGCACGAGATGGTCCACGGGTTTCAGATCGTCCAGAAGATCCGATACGGTCCGCCCGTGCGCCGGGTGAATCCGATCCGGCTGGATTTCCGAGAGGGGTACAAGTACGAACGCCCGTTCCGCCATGGCGGGATGGGGAATGGCCAGATCCGCAAGGCAGAGGACCAGGTCGTCGTAGAGCAGAAGGTCGAGATCGATTTCGCGGGGACCCTTTTCCCACGTGGCGGACCGTCCCATGCGGTCTTCTGTTTCTTTAAGCGTTTCGAGCAACCTGGCGGGAGTCAGGGTGGTTTCCAGCAGGATCGCGCCGTTGACGAAGTCGGACTGGCCGGCGTGGCCGACGGGACGCGTCTCGTACCAGGACGAGCGTCGCATGATCCGGATCTGCGGAAGTGCGGCCAGTTCGCCCACAGCGCGCAGGCACGAAGCGAGCCGATCCCCCATGTTGCTGCCCAGTCCCAGCGCGACAGACGCCATTTCGCACCTTATCGTCCGGTACGTTCCGTCTCCCGGCTCCGATCCAGCGTGACCCCGGGAATGCCCGAATGCGGCATGCTCGCGGCCGCGCCGGGCTTGCGAATCCTTACCACAACGCGGTCCACCCTCGGGTAGGCGGAAAGCAATTCGTCCGCCACGCGGCCGGCAACGGCTTCCAGCAACCGGCACGGCTTGCCACCGAGGACGCGACCCACGCGCAGGCAGACATCCGCGTAGTCCACGGTATCGGCCAAGCGGTCCGTGCGGGAGGCATCCGACAGGTCCAGACGCAACGCGACGCGGGCTTCGAAGACCTGCCCCCGAGTCTGTTCCAGGACGGTCACGCCATGATGGCCAAAGGCGCGGATATCCTTCACGCTTATCCAGTCTCCGGGCATGTGCATGGTCCTGTCAGCCCAGACTGACCGCGGGGAACGCCCGCTTGTGCAACCGGAACCGGGACATCAGGCGACCGATGCGGTCCAGTACGGTCCGGATCTGCGACTCGTCGCGGTTGAAGGCCATCCGGACGTATCCCTCGCCGTATTCGCCCAGGTACGCACCGGGTACGACAAACACGCCCGCCTTGCGTAGCAGGATGCTGAATCGAACGGAGGAATACCGGGGCGGTACGGGAAGCCACACATAAGGACCGCCCCTTGGAGCGCGCAGGTTCCAGCCGAGGTCCCGAAGGCCCGATACCATCAGGTCCCGCCGCGACCGGCACTCCGAAACTGTCTCTTCGATGTGACGGTTCAGATCATTGAATTCCGTGGCCGCGGACGCGAGAAGGCCGGGAAGAAGCGGGGCATGCAGATGGGAGGTCAACTGGGACATGGCCGCCAGCGCGGAGGGATTGCCCACGGCGACGCCCACGTCACGGAAAACGCCGCCGGGCAGTACGGACAGGGAGAACAGCTCTATACCCACGTTGATCGCGCCGGGCGTCTGCAACAGGCTCGGGGCTTCGATCCCGTCGTACGTCAGGAAATGCTGCGAAGCATCGTGACATACGATGATGTTATTCCTGCGCGAGAAATCGGTGAGCTCACGGAAGAACGAATGGTCCGCCACGGCCCCGGTGGGATCGTTCGGATAACCGGCGTACATCAGTTTCGCCTGTCCGGCGACCCGGGGCTCGATCTGCTTCAGGTTAGGCAGGAAATCGTTCCGGCCATGCAGGGAATAGGTCTGGATCTGTCCGTTCGCCAGGACCGCGCTGGTCCGGTACGCCGGATGGGAGGGGTCTGGCACCAGCACGGTTTCACCCGGATTTACCAGCGCCATGGCCACGCAGGCCGGGCCGGCCGCGGCGCCCACAAAGGGCAGTATATGGGCGTTCGGATCGATCTCCACGTCGAACCGGTAGGCGAACCAGTTGCTGAATTTTCTGCGGAAATCGCCGCCGGCGAGCCGTTCCGTCTCGGCCGGATCCGACGGATAATCATGACCGCCGCTGGCCGTCGCCGCGTTGAAGGTACGTTCGATCGTATCCTGCTGCGAGGGGGTACCGGCGAAGCCCGTGGTCAGATCGATGGGCTCGATCCCCCTGGCGGCCAGTCTTCTCAGATACCGCGAATGTTCCAGCGGCCGATTAAGCGGGACCCGGTGAAGCCGTTCCGCGCGTTCTATCACCACCGGGTTTCTCATGGTCTCTCCGTCTTCCGGGACCTGTCTCCGATACGCCGCTGATTCACCGTAGATTCGGCACTGATTCGCCGATGACTCACCGCTGAATCGGCGCTGATTCGGTGGCCGATCTTCATACTGGAAATATAGAAGCGGGATCCGGCGGTAGCAAGAAAAAACCCCCGGCGAAGCCACCGGGGGTTTACGCGGAACCGGAAGCAGACCGGTTCAACAACGTCGCGTTCCTGCTGGTTCCTTCTAATACATGCCGCCGCCGTGGGGCATGGCCGGAGGCGGGGTATCTTCAGGGAGTTCCGCCACCAGTGCCTCGGTGGTCAGCAGCATGCCGGCGATGCTCGCCGCGTGCTGCAAGGCGACACGGGATACCTTGGCCGGCTCGATCACCCCCGTCGCAGACATATCGCCATAGGTGTCCGACTCGAAGTTGTAACCGAATCCGCCTTCGCCTTCCCGGATCTTCTGCAGGATGATGGAGCCCTCCAGGCCGGCGTTCTCCGCCAGTTGCCGCACCGGCGCCTCGAGCGCCCTGCGCACGATGTTTGCGCCGACTGCTTCATCGCCTTCGGCATCCAGTCCGTTCTCCAGCGCGGCGAGCGACCGGATGAACGTGACGCCGCCACCCGGCACGACCCCTTCCTCGATGGCCGCCTTGGCGTTGTTCAGGGCGTCCTCAACCCGGGCCTTCTTCTCCTTCATCTCCGATTCGGTCGCGGCGCCCACGTTGATGACCGCCACGCCGCCCGCCAGTTTCGCCAGGCGCTCCTGCAGTTTCTCCTGATCGTAATCGGAGGTGGTTTCCTCGATCTGGGCACGGATCTGGTTGATGCGGCCCTGGATCGCGTCGGTACCGCCGGCGCCTTCGACGATCGTCGTGTTGTCCTTGTCGATGTTCACGCGCTTGGCCGTACCGAGATCGCCAACCGTCACGTTCTCCAGCTTGAAACCGGCGTCTTCGGAAATGACCGTGCCGCCCGTCAGAATGGAGATATCCTCGAGCATGGCCTTGCGGCGGTCGCCGAAACCGGGCGCCTTGACCGCGGCGACCTTCAGGGTGCCGCGAAGCTTGTTCACCACCAGCAGGGCGAGGGCCTCACCCTCGATGTCCTCGGCGATGATCAACAGGGGAGATCCGCTCTGCGCGATCTTCTCGACGACAGGGTAGATATCCTTCACGGCGCTGATCTTCTTGTCGTGAATCAGGATTTTGGTGTCTTCGAGCACCGCTTCCTGGGAATCGGCATCGGTGACGAAGTAAGGCGAGAGGTAACCGCGGTCGAACTGCATGCCTTCCACGACGTCGAGGGAGGTCTCCATGCTCTTGGCTTCCTCGACCGTGATCACTCCGTCCTTCCCCACTTTTTCCATGGCGTCCGCGATCAGGTCACCGATGGTGGAGTCGCCATGGGCCGAAACGGTGGCGGTCTCCGAGATTTCCTTCCGGCCATCCACGGCTTTGGAAATATTCGCGATCGTGCTTACTACCTTGTTCACGGCCTTGTCGATACCCCGCTTGAGATCCATGGGATTGGCGCCGGAAGTCACGTTCCTCAAGCCTTCCGCGAAAATGGCCTGGGCGAGCACGGTGGCCGTGGTAGTCCCGTCGCCGGCCACGTCGCTGGTCTTCGACGCGGCTTCCTTAATCATCTGAGCGCCCATGTTCTCGTAATTGTCCTCGAGCTCGATTTCCTTCGCTACGGTCACGCCGTCCAGCGTGAATGTGGGCGAACCGAATTTCTTGTCGAGCACGACGCATCGACCTTTGGGACCCATGTTTTGCTGGCACTTCTTCCCCCTATGATTCCCCGGGTTGTTCCGGGCGTTTCGTACCGAGGCGATCCCTGGGCCGTACGCAATTCGGAGTCGCCTAAATACCTGTATCTACAACAAGTAGTGATGGCCCAATTAGCAGTCAATCGTCCAGTCTGCTAATATAGGAAGGGTCATTGGATGATGCAAGTGTTTTTTGTTTTGGGTCGCTCGCGTTTTTGGGCGTTCGCTGGTTATTTGGCGTGGGGCGGCGCTCGCATTCGTGTCTTCGTGACGTTCCGACACATCGCGCCCGGCTTACCGGCAGGAAGCGCCCGCAGCCGGAGGCCGGCATCCGATCCTCTGTTGCGGGTCAGGCGGCACGTCGCAGTACTGCGATGTAGATCAGCGCGGTGGCGAACATGATCAGGCTGTAGGTCGCCGCCGGCATGGTCGCGAGCCCGCCGCCGAAGAGCATAACTGCGACCGCGATCGCGAGCGTCCCGTTCTGGATGCCGCATTCGATCGCAATGGCAGTCCGTCGGGTCGGCCCGGAGGCGAACATCCGGGCGAGAATCCAGGCGATTGTCATCATCAGCAAGTTGAGCGCGAGCGTGACCGGCCCGGCCTGCGCGAAATAGAGGACGATGTTGGCGCGTTGATCGTAGATCGCGCCGGCGAGAACGAGCAACAGCAGCACCGCAGAGACCTTGCGGGCTGCGGGTTCGAACCTGATTGCGAAGCCTTCCTTGAAGCGACGGATGGCAAGACCGATCAGCACCGGAACGGCGACAATCAGGAAAACGCCGAGTGCGGCGCCGGCGACCGAAATGTCCTTCTCCGCCGAATCGCCAATGAACTGCCCGTAGGAGAAGACCACAATGACCGGAATAGTAATCACGCTTGCCAGACTGATCACCGCGGTCAGCGAGATAGACAGCGCGACGTCGCCGCGCGCAAAGGCGGTCAGTATATTGGAGGTCGGGCCGCCTGGCGCGGCGGCGATGATCATCAGGCCCAATGCGAGCTCCGGCGCTAAAGGCCAGATGCTGGCGAGGACGAAGGCAACCGCCGGCAGCAGGACAATCTGGGAGAGGGCACCCACTACGAAGTCGCGCGGCCGGCGCACCACCCGGGCGAAATCGTCAAAGGTCAGTCCGAGCCCAAGCCCGAACATGATGAAGGCGAGCGCCAGTGGCAGCGCGACGTCGACAAGTAATCCCATGATGCTTGGCCGCTCCTCTTTCTAGTCCAGGCTATCAGTCCGAATACCGCCGCAACACCGATATCCACTCATTGGCTGCCTCCCATTGCATCTGTTTCTCGATGAAATTGCGCTCATCCCTTTTTGCCTGGGTATTGCCGCCTCGTTCTTTCTTCCATAGGTGTGTAGGTGACGAACAACGTCCTCCCATGCAATGTATCCCCTTTTCAATGGCAATGCCAATTATACCATAAATCCGGAACAAACAACATCCCACGATCAGCCGGCAGTGGTGTGCGAGCTTGTGCGTTGTGGCGTGGTCGTGAGGGATGTAGGCAAGCGCGGACGGGTGCCAAGGGGCTGGATAAAGGTAAGCACTTAAGCGGTGGATTTACGGGCGGAGCCGTATGGATCCGGATCGTATAACCAAGGGACCGTCTTCTCTGTCGAGCACCAGGCCACCGTCTTCGTCGACGCGGGACACCTGGCCGGTGGATCCGGCGGGACTGTCGGCCTCGACCGTACGTCCGCGCCAGGCGAGCCGGGCGTCGACCTCGGCCAGCATGGACACGGGCCCGGATGCCAGGTAGTCCCCGTAGGCGGTTTCGAAGGAGGACAGGATGGCCAAAAACAGGTCCTCGCGCGCCACGGGGCCGCCCGACTCGATGCGAAGCGATGTGGCGGAACCGGAGATTTCGTCAGGAAACAGATCGCGGGTGTGATTTACGTTGATCCCCATGCCGACCACGATGACCGGTTCGTCACCGGCTACGACGCGGGTCTCCGCGAGGATGCCCGCGACCTTGCGGTCCCGAATGAGCAGGTCGTTCGGCCACTTGATCTTCACGGTCACGCCGGCGGCCGCTTCCAGGACGCGGGCGACAGCGGCGGCCGTGCACAGCGTGAGCGGCGGGGTAAGGGCGGCGGACAGCCGGGGCCGCAGCAGGACGGAAGCCCAGATCCCGCAACCGGGGGGTGAGAACCATCCGTAACCGCGTCGGCCCCGGCCGGCCGACTGCTCATCGGCCAGGCAGACGGTCCCGTGCGGCGTGCCGCGCCCGGCCAGGTCCAGGATCACGTCATTGGTGGAACCCACCCGATCGCTGTATTGCAGTACGCGGCCGAAGATCCGCGATGACAGCGCCGCGCGCAACCTTTCCGCGTCGTACCTATCGCGGTCTCCGTCGAACTCACTGGTTCCGTTGCGGCGTTTCATCTTCATGCCGGTCTGGCGGGAACGGGTCCCCGCCCGTAGATGGTGGATCGGCCTGCCCGACGGGCCATGAGCGGCCGGCCCGACGCGTCCGGTTCAGGGAGAAGCTTTAAGGAACGGGCTCACCAGCGCGCCAGGTGCGGCGCGGGTCCATCGTGCCCGGAACTGATAGCCCGAAGGGCCATGTTCAGGGAGACGCAACCACGTTCAGGCTGATATCGAGCGCCGGCGCGGAATGGGTCAGGGCGCCGACGGATATCACGTCGACGCCGGTACGCGCGATCGCTCCGATCCGGTCCAGCGTGATCGCCCCCGACGCTTCGATCACGATGGGTCGCTCCGGAGTTGCAACGGAGCGGATGCGCGCGACCGCCGCCTTCATTTCTCCATTGTTCATATTGTCCAGCATGATCCAGTCCGCGCCGCTGCGCGCGGCCTCTTCGACCTGGACCTGACCGCTCGTCTCCACCTCGATGGCGTACTGTCTGCCCGATCGCTCCATGTTCGATCTGCACAGACGAACCGCGGCGGAGATGCCGCCCGCGGCGGCGATGTGGTTGTCCTTGATCAGCACCATGTCGAAGAGACCGTGGCGGTGATTCTCTCCGCCGCCGTGCAGCACGGCCCTCTTCTCCAGTTCGCGGAGGCCGGGCGTGGTCTTGCGGGTATCCACGATGCGCGCGCCCGTATCCCGCACGGCATCGGCGTACTGCCGGGTCGTCGAGGCGACGCCCGAAAGGTGGCGCATGAAGTTCAGCGCCGTGCGCTCGCCGGTGAGCAACGAAAGTGCGTTGCCACGCACTTCGGCGATGGTCCGGCCGCATTCCACCTGGTCGCCGTCGGTCAGCAGGGCCTGGAATTCCAGGGTGGCGTCCACCTCCCGGAACGCGAGACACGCGGGGAAGAGGCCGGACACGATGCCGGCCTGTCTGGCCTCGATCCGCGCGAGGGCGAGAGATTCAGGCGCCAACGTCCATTCGCTCGTAATATCTCCGTCTCCCACGTCCTCTTGCAAGGCGCGGGCTACGATCTCCTTGAGCGATGCGAGGTCGAACTTCGTGTCCACGGCGGACTGCCTCCCTCATTACAGTGAACCATTACGGTGAAACCCGCCCGCCGCCTGCGTTCAGGAACGCGCCGGGCAGATGGTCTATGAGATCGCCGGCCACGAGACTGTGGGTCCCCACGGCTTCTGCGCCAAGGTCACCGGCCAGGCCATGGAGGTAGACACCCAGGCGGGCCGCGTCCCATGCGCAGATTCCCTGTCCGAGCAGCGCGGCGATGACCCCGGTGAGCACGTCGCCCGATCCGGCGGTGGCCATGCCCGGGTTCCCCGTGGGATTTACAGAGACCTGTCCGCAGGGCGAAGCCACCAGCGAAGCGGCACCCTTGAGCACGAGGGTAACCCCCAATGATCCGGCCGTCTGCCTCGCTGCGGCGACGCGGTCCGCCTCGATTTCTTCGACGGGCATGTCCGTCAGCCTGGACAACTCGTACGCATGGGGGGTCATGATGACTTCAGGCCGGGTTCCGGCCAGGTCGCTCGCGTGGCTGGAGAAGGCGTTTACACCGTCGGCGTCGATGACGACCGGCCGCTCGCTGTTCGAGACCACGCGGCGTACAAGGGAAGACGTTTCCTCGTGACGCGTGAGCCCCGGGCCGATGGCCAGCACGTCCGCCCAGGACAGCAGCGATTCGATACCGGGTTCGGCCTCGAGAGACAGCGATCCTGCGGCGGTTTCGGGCAGGCCGCGCAGCATCACTTCCGTGTGCCTGGCCGTCAGGGCGCCCACGAGGCTTTCGGGCGTTCCGAGCATGACCATGCCCGCACCGCTGCGCAGGGCCGCCCGGGTAGCCAGCGTGGCCGCTCCCGCCATGCCCGCGGATCCGGCGACGACGGCCACCCTTCCGCGGCTTCCCTTGTGGTCGTCCGGCAGGTGAACCGGGATCAGGCCGTACATTTCGTCGGGTTCCGGCATGGCGATGTACAACCCTTCCGCTTCTATGGCCCGGTCGGGAAAACCGATGTCCGCGACCTCTACGCCGCCGCACCAGGAACGCCCGGGAAAGGTGGCCAGGTCGACCTTCATGAGGCCGATCGCGAGGGTGTGTTCGGCGCGGACACAGGTCCATTCCCCGCTGGCGCGAGACTGCGGATATCCACATCCGGGCGCCAGGCCCGACGGGGTGTCCACGGAAAGCACAGGAGAGGGACTGAGGTTGATCTCGGAGATGGCGGCTCCGTAGGGATCCCGGGGCGGCCCCTGCGTTCCGGTACCCAGCAGCGCGTCGACGATCAGCGCCGGCGGCGGGTCGGGCAGGCCGAGTGGCCCGTCGGGCCGGAAGTCCGGGGACAGGCCGGCTTCCTCGAGCAGAACCAGATGCCTCGCGGCGTCGCCCGATACGGCCTTCCTGTCGGCCAGCGCGTGGCAGGTGACCAGGGCGCCCCACTGGTGGAGATACCGGGCGGCTACGTAACCGTCGCCCCCGTTGTTTCCCTTTCCGCACGCCACGGCAATCGCTTTGCCGGCTACGCCACCCAGCAACTGCTTCGCGGTTTCGGCGACCCGGCAGCCCGCTCTATCCATGAGTTCATAGCCGGACACGCCGCAGTCTTCGATGGCCCGGCGGTCGATCGACCGCATCTGCGTGGTGGTACAAAGCCTCATGATCAAACTCGCAGTCCGGACCGCCTTATGCGCCGTCCGATCCAGTCATGCCGTCCGCGGTATCGTCGTAGAGAAGCTTCCGGGCCTGGTCCCTGGTCCGAATATCATGCATTATCTGAATCGTTTCAAGCTTATCCATCATGCGGCCGATTTCCGGTCCCTCTGGCAATTCCAGGTCCTCCATGATGTCCGCGCCGCTCAAAAGCAGGCCCGCCGCCCGTACGGACCCGTACCGGGTGTACAGCCGGAGCAGCCGGCGAACGGCCCTGGCGATCCGTCCGCCCGCCGCCGCACCTTCGTCCTCGTCCGATCCATGGGCCAGGGCCAGCAGCGCCGCACCGGGCGTGTCGTCCTTCGTCCCACGCAGAACCCGGCAAAGCGCCTCGTCGTCCGGATCCCGGATGGCACACGCTTCGAGCAGTCCGGACGCCCCGAAGACCAGTTGGTGCAGCGCTTGCCTTTCCCGCTTGCTCAGCCTCAACCTGTCCGCCGCACCTTCGACCGTCACGAGGGCGGCATTCGCGCCACCTGCCGCACCTTCGACCGTCACGAGGGCGGCATTCGCGCCGCCTGCCGCGTCTTCGGCCGTCTCAAGAGCCGTATTTGCGTCTCCGGCCCGTATGTGGTGGAGCAG